>CAWHDP010000001.1:0-445412 GCA_963828125.1 uncultured Chlamydiae bacterium
TGATGTTCGAGGAAGCCGTTGCAGTAGCCCCGTTGCCGCCGAGATTCAATACGCTCCCCGAGACTCCGGTCAACGGGTTGATATTAAAGGAGGTGCCTGACGGAGTGAGGGCGCTGACATCGAATGTGGCGCCCGAGGCGCTTAAATCAATGCTGCTCAAACTATACCCGGAGGAGGCCCCGCTGATTGCCAATGTTCCCCCGTTCACAGTGGTGGTTCCTGAAAGACTCATCCCTCCAGTCGCTGTGAATGTCCCTGCGCTGATTTTGGTTAAACTTCCGTTACTGCCAGAGATAGCCCCCGAATTGGTGAGATTAAAACTATTCGTATCGATGGTCAGCGTCTCGCCGCTTCCGATCGACATCGCTTCGTCCATATTTGAAACAGTTGCGCTCAATTGCAATGTGCCGCTTCCGAGGACATTCAAAGTAGTTCCGCTTTTTCCTAAAGAGGCATTCGAATTGATTTGTATCGTCCCTCCATTTAGGGTTGTTCCCCGGCATATGTATTCGACCCGTCTAAAATCAGAGTGCCCAATCCGTTTTTAGACAATGCGGCTCCTGAACCAGATCCTTCGGTATAGCTCTGTCCGCTTGGAATAGAATTCAGGCTCGAATCGGCAATTGCGGAGCTGATCGTGATGGTATCGCTCACATTCACCGTATCGAACATAAGGATGCTTCCTTGAGCAAATAAATCCGCTCCGACGGCGGCGCCGTCTCCAGCTGGAAATACCGCCGTTCCTGCCGTTACGGCGTCGCCAGAGAATGAAACGGTTCCCTCGGTTGTCGCACAGATCAAAGAACCCGTATTCAAAAAAATGGCGCCTCCAAAACCGGCTCCCCCTCCAGCCGCGATGCTGGGAGAGGCCTTAGACGTTCCTCCCCAATTCCCGAAGTGCCGACGTGCGATGTAATGCCGCATCCTCCAGCGGCCCCAAAGTTGCCATTGCCGCCTGAGCCTGCGCCTCCGCCAGAGCCTCCGCCGCCGCCGCCAAAACCGCCGTTGCCCCCACTGCCGCTGCTGCCGCCGCCGCCGCCGCCGCCGCCAAAGCCGCCGACGCCATCTGCATTATTCGAACCGCTTCCTCCCCCTCCGCCGCCGTAGTTGCCGCTACCCCCCTGCCCTACCGCCGCGCCGCCGCCGCCGCCGCCAATTCCGCCAGCAGCTCCAGAATCGCTTCTTCCCCCACCCCCACCGCCTCCAGAACCCCCAGCGCCTGGACCTGACGAAGATCCAGCTGTACAGCTTGAAGGAGAGTCTCCTCCTCCCCCTCCGTAGCCCCCATTGGTAGATGATGATCCGGAACAGCCTGCTCCACCGGCTCCGCCAGCGCCGGTTGTGGTGCCGGCTCCTCCAGCGCCGCCGCCGCCGCCGCCGATTGGTTTTCCTGTCACGACGTCACTTGGGGCCCCCCCAGGGCTGCCGGTGGATCCGGCGCTGCTGGATGACGCCGCCCCTCCTGCCCCTCCGGTCGCGCCCGTGCCGTTGCCGCCGCCGCCTCCTCCTCCTCCGCTGTTTGTGCCGGCGCTGGCGCCGCCATTGCCGCCGGCGCCCAATATCCCTCCGCCTCCGCCGCCTGCTGCAGGACTTGTCGAAGTACTCGCGGCTCCCATGCCGCCAGCGCCAAACATGCCGCCGCCCCCGCCGCCAGCCGGATTCCCTCCCGAACTCCCCCCGGCGCCCCCAGCGCCTCCCATGCCGCCTCCGCCGCCTCCGCTAGATGAGGTGGCTACAGTTCCTCCGGCCCCCCCTTTGGCGCTGCAATTGACAAATGAGACATTGGATAACGCCACAGTCGCAGAGTCAATAAATAGTCCGCCGCCAGCGCCCATTCCGCCGCCGCCTGGGTATGTAGAAGCTCCTCCATTTCCTCCGATCGCGGCTCCATTTTTGAGCGTAATATTTTGGATCGTGATATTCCCCTGTACCGCATAAAGACACCGATACAAGTTATTTCCGTTCACAGAAATTTGCGTCCCGCTCCCCGATATATTGGATCCATCGATGGACAGGGTATTGGAATTAAAGAGATTTAAAGCGGGCAGGGGAGCCGTCAGAGTAATGGTTTCATGTCCGGCGCTGAGATCGAACGCGAGCGAATAACCATCCCCGCTGGTTGTATTGAGAAAATTCAAGCATCCGCGCAAATCTCCGCTGCCCCCTCCCATCCCATCGCTTGTAAACGTCCCCGTACCACCCGAGGCGTTTGTGTCCCCGCTTGTATTAACAAGGAGAGTGGCGCCCTGTAGAGAGGAGAGGATCGCTAACCAAAAAAGGATGCGGAACCTAGAAATATAGAGCCTCTATGCTAAGCCTAACCATATTGCTGAATCTAAGGCCGCGCTTTATATCAATCAAGTTTTTTGTGACCCTGCTGACTCTATCCGCTTGTCGACAATTTTCCCACCCGCTTTGCTTAGCGTGTTAAGCGGCTTATAATCAAGTTTTTATAGGCTTAAAAATAGGCTGTTATTCAGTCTGATGTAGGGGTCTTTTGAACAAATTTCCCACAATTTCCCACAATCTTTTTTTATCGTTCTAATCGGTTGAATGCCAGTGTTTTTCATTCTTATCGCGGGTCGATTTTTAGAAAATAAATTGCGCAGATTTGAACAACGTAGCTAACATGTGGGAGAACGTGGGAAAGGTATGAGTGGGTTCTTCTTCAGCGGCTCGTCGGTGGCAAAATTAGATGAGAAAGGGCGTTTTGTCCTTCCTCAAGAGATGCGCTACGGCTTGGTTGAAGAGGGGAAATGTGAATTCGTGATTGGGTTGGGCTTGGGCGGCTGCTTGGCGATCTATAAAAAGAGCGCGATTGACAAGATTGTTGAGAAATTCAAGCAGAACCAGCATGTGGCCAAATTCCAAAAGTTCTTCACCCTCTTTTTTTCAACGCTCCATCCCACCGAATGCGACAAGGTGGGGAGGGTGAGTCTCCCTGCTACACTGAAGGGAGCGGTGGGAATTGGGAAAGAGATTGTAGTAGCTGGGGTGATGGACAAGATCGAATTGTGGCCGAAAGAACTTTATGATCGGAATTTGCACGAGTTGTTGAATGGATCTGATTTGGCTCAGATGACAGAGTCTGCTTTTGCTCTTTTAAACGATAGCGAAGAGGCGGCGCCACAGCCAACGTCTGCGATGAACCCTCTTTACTTTGAAGTTCCCGCAAAATGAAACACGTACCCGTTTTGATGCGGGAGGTTCTCGAAATTTTTGCGGAGGTTCGTCTCTGCACTTTTTTTGACGGCACTCTGGGCGCAGGGGGACATGCGAAGGGCATTTTGGAGGCTCACCCGGAGATAGAAAGATATATTGGCTGCGACCGCGATCCGAGGGCGCATGAAATTGCCGAGGGCGTCCTTGCCCCTTGGCGGGAAAAGGTGGAATTTGTCCGCGGCAACTATGCAGACGAGGTAAAAAAAATCGATGGGTGCATCGATGGGTTCTTGATCGATGTCGGAGTCTCTTCCATGCAGCTGGATGAAAAAGAGCGTGGGTTTAGCTTTATGGGGGATGCGCCGCTCGATATGCGGATGGATCCAGAGAGCGATTTAACGGCGGCGAAGATCGTCAACCGGTATCCGGAGGGAGAGCTCGCGCGGATTTTCTTCGAATTCGGTGAAGAGCGGAGGTCGCGCCAGGTGGCGAGAGCCATTGTCGAGGCGCGGAAAAAAAGGCGGATTGAGACGACGGGGGAATTGGTGGAAATCATCAAACCGGTGGCGACGCGCGGCAGGCTCCATCCAGCGACGCTAGTTTTTCAGGCGCTTCGGATCGTTGTAAACGATGAGCTGGGCCAGCTGGGGCGGGGGATCGATGCGGCAATGGGCAAACTAGGCTCAGGGGGAAGGATTGCCGTGATCTCTTTTCACAGTCTGGAGGATCGGATTGTGAAAAATGCCCTTCGCGAGGCGAAAGGGAGAATCAAAATTTTGACCAAAAAGCCGGTGGGTCCCTCGGCGGAAGAGGCCCGGAGGAACCCGAGGTCGCGGAGCGCGAAGCTTAGGGCAGGAGAGGTGCTATGAAAGGGATGTTGTTCCGGTTGGGGATTTGTTTAGGCGTATTGGGCCTCTCTTTGTATTCCTATCTCGATACGCAAAACCAGGTGACCCATTTGAAGATCCGGCTGCCAGAAGTGGAGAGGGAGCTCAAACTGATTCAGGAGGAGAATTGCCGTTTGGCCTATCAGCTCGACCAATTTGAGAATCCGGCGAATTTAATTGAACTCGCGCGCCATCCCGAATACGCCCATCTCAGACACCCGTTATTAAAAGAGATATTAACTGTCCCAGAGGCGTTTGCTAGCAACTAATGACCGTAGATTCATCCGATCGAAAGCGGCTCTCTTCAGTCGCTGTGTTTCTCTCCGTCCTATTCTCTCTTTTGATTATCCGTTTTTATCAGATCCAAATTGTCGAAGGAGATCAGTGGGCCTCTGCGGCAATGGCGCAGCACCAATATGTCGTCACGGAGCCTTGCATGCGGGGCTCTTTCTATTCGAACATATCGATTAAAAAAGGGCATCCGGGCGAGCCGCCGGCTTTCGTCGTCGACGTTCCGAAATTTCATCTTTTTATCGATCCCGATTCGATCCCAGAGAGTGCCAAAGAGCGGATGGCCAAAGAGCTTTTGGCGCTCGTGGGCGGCGCCGGCAAAGAGGCCGAATTTTATAAAAAGAGCCGCAGTCGAAAAATAGCCTGTTGGCTCGATCGGGATAAACGGAGCGAGATCGAGAGTTGGTGGAACCGGTTTTCCAAACGGGAAAAAATCGTCCGGAATGCAATCTATTTCACCTCGGAGTTCAAACGTTCGTATCCATTCGGCAGCCTTCTCGGGCCGGTGCTCCATACAGTCCAAGAAAATCAGTCGCAGCCAACCGGCGGTCTTGAGATGCTTCTCAATACGTATTTGAAGGGCAAAGAGGGGAAAAGGCTCATGGTCCGCTCTCCCCGCCATCCGCTTGATACAGGGCAGGTGCTGGCGGCTCCGGAAAATGGGGCCGACGTTTATTTGACGATCAACCATTATTTGCAGGCGGTGGCTGAATCGGAGCTGGCGAAAGGGGTCCAGACGGCGGGAGCCTTGGGGGGATGGGCGGTGATGATGGATCCCTATACAGGGGAGATCCTCGCTCTTGCCCAGACCCCTCCGTTCGATCCATCCCACTACGCCGATTACTTTAACAACCCTGCCCTCATCGACCAGACGAAAGTCAAAGCGGTGACCGATTGCTTTGAGCCAGGATCGATTTTTAAGCCGATCACGGTGGCTGTCTGCATGAAGGCTAACGAGGAGCTCGCGAAAAAGGGGAAGAAACCGATCTTTACTCCGGAGGAGAAGATCTCTTGCAGCAACGGATGGTTTCCCGGCCGTTCCGCCCCTTTGAAAGATGGAAGGATCCATTCCTTTCTCAATATGGAGCTGGCCATCCAAAAATCGTCCAACGTCTACATGGGGAAGATCGTCCAACGGCTGATCGAGGCGATGGGGGACGAGTGGTATCGAAAGACCCTGGCCGAGGTATTCGGGTTCGGACAGAAAACAGGGGTCGATCTTCCTGCTGAGAGCGTAGGACTCCTTCCGACCCCCGGCAAGCTCCATCCGAACGGAAAGCTCGAATGGTCTTTGCAAACGCCCTATGTCCTCGCGATTGGACACAATATCCTTTGCACAAGCTTGCAGCTGACCCGCGCTTATGCGGTTTTTGCTAACGGGGGATTCGCGGTGCAGCCCCATCTGATCCGGAAAATTGTCAAAGATGGGAAAACTTTGATTGACAATACTCGATATAGAGCCAGCAGGCAAGTCTTGAGCCCGTCGATCACTCGCCCTGTCGTTCGGGCGATGAAATATGTGACAAAAGAGGGGGGCACTTCAAAACGGGCCGATATCTTCGGCTATACCGAGGCGGGTAAATCGGGAACGGCCGAGAAGGTCATTGACGGGATCTATGCGAGGGATCATAACATCTCCTCATTTGTCGGTTTTGCCCCCGCTCACCATCCCCGTTTTGTTTTGATCGTATCGTTGGACGATCCGGAAAGGAAGGTGATTCCCGGCGTGGGGAAACATCAATTCGGGGGCGTTTCCGCAGCCCCCATTTTTAGAGAGATCGCAACGCGGGCCTTGCAATATTTAGGGGAAACCCCCGATGATCCCTACGGGCTGGCTCCAGGCGATCCGCGGCGGGATCCGAAAAAAGCCGACTGGGCGACGGAGATCGAGAGTTTGAAACAGCTGTATGAGAGATGGAACCGATGAAAATCAAAACGCTCATTAAAAACTTGCCTCCGATCACTGTCAAAGGGAGCAAAGAGACCGCCATCACCGGGATCTCCTCAGATTCGGCCACTGTCTCGCCCGGAAACCTCTTCATCGCCAAAGGGGCCGGCGTCCGATCGATCCCCCAAGCGCTCAGCGCGGGAGCAGCAGCTATTCTCACAGACATTTATGATCCGTTTTTGGATCTCCCGCAGCTCATCTATCCGAATATCGGTGAGGTGGAGGCGAAATTGGCGGCCCGCTACTATGGGCGTCCGGCAGAAGAGCTGTTTGTGGTCGGAGTGACCGGGACAAAGGGGAAAACAACCGTCGCGCACTTGATCCAACACCTTCTCGAAGGTCTCGGAACGCCCTCCGGACTGATCGGCACGATCGAACGGGTGATTGGCGACAATCGGCGTCCGTCGACGTTGACTACGCACGATGTCGTCTCTAATCAGCGGTGGCTCAAAGAGATGGTGCAAAAAGGGTGCAAGGCTGCTGTCATAGAGGTCTCATCGCACGGACTTGCACAAGGGCGAGTCGACGAGATCGGATTTGATTTAGGAATCTTCACCAATTTGCACTCCGACCATTTGGACTATCATGGAACGATGGAAGAATATGCGGCGGCCAAGCGGCGGCTCTTTGAGAGGGCGGAGAGATCGATCCTCAACGCCGATAGCCCATGGGCCGAACGGATGGGAAAGGGGATCACTTTCGGGATCGACAAGGGGGATGTGCGGGCCGAAGAGATCGAGTTTAGGGGAAGCGAAACCCGTTTTAAAGTGGATGGGCACCCGTTTACATCTCCGCTGATCGGCCGGTTCAACGTCTATAATGCGCTCGCTGCGATTGCCGTAGGGCTGGAAAAAGGGGCCACGCTAGAGCGTCTCGCTGAGATTTTGTCGCAATTTGAAGCCGTGCCGGCCCGCCTGGAGAGGATCGGCAACGCATTTATCGATTTTGCCCATACTGGCGAGGCGCTCGAAAATGTCCTCCAGACGCTCAAAGAGATTGCCAAAGGACGGGTGATTGTCGTCTTCGGCTGCGGAGGCAACCGCGATCCTCAAAGGCGAATAGGGATGGGGCGCGCAGCAAACCAGTGGGCCGACGTCTCGATCATCACGAACGATAATCCCCGTAAAGAAGATCCAGAGGAGATCGCGCGCCAAATTGTGGCTGTATTTGAGAAAAAACCGTGGGTTGAACTCGACCGGAGACGGGCCATTGAAATGGCTTTGCGGATGGCGGGTAAGGATGATATCGTTCTCATCGCTGGCAAAGGGCATGAAAAGGTGCAGATTTTTGCCGATCGGACGATCCCCTTTGACGACATTGCCATTGTGAAAGAAATTCTTCATGCTATAGAATAGCCCCGTATGATCCAGCTTTTGATTCTGACTCTGTTTGAAGGCTCTTCTGGATGGTCCCGCCAAGCCCGGTATCTTGCGAAAAACAAAGAAATACAATATCCACCGTCGCCTACAGGCGTAACCACCGCACATATTGATGAAACAGCCTTTATCCAGTGGGTCTGTTATGAAGCTTCGGTCTCTTTGGGATTCCAGTTTTAAAGGAATCGTTCTATTGCTGTTGACCGTTTTTTTGACGTCGGGAACTCCCGCCGGCACTTTAATCAATCCGTTAGACGCGCCGACGGTGGTTCTCGATGTGGGCCACGGCGGCAGAGATCGGGGCGCCCGCGCCCATCTTCCCTATTGCGAAGAGAAGAAAATTTGCCTCCTTACAGCCCGGCTGGTGAAGCAATATCTCGACCAATTGGGCTATCACGTCGTGATGACGCGCAACTCTGACACTTTTCTCCCGTTAGCGGAGAGAGTCGAGATGGCAGCCCAAGCAGACGCCAACATCTTTGTCAGCGTCCACTTCAATTCAGCTAGGACGCCAGACGCCAGGGGCGTTGAAGTCTTTTTTTATGACTCCAAAGAAGATAAAATCCGCTCGTCAGCATCGCGCAAACTCGCCAGCTCCATCCTCTCTCGCGTGATCCGCCGCACCTCAGCCGCATCGCGCGGCATCAAAAAGGGAAATCAGTTTTATGTGATTCGGGAAACCGATATGCCCGCCGTTATCGTTGAAGGGGGCTTCATTTCGAATCCCAAAGAGAGAGTCCTCCTCAAGTCGCGCGATTATCAAGAAAAAATTGCTCAAGGGATCGCCGACGGCGTCGATCAGTATTTCAAGGCCCGTTGGCGAAAGGGGAAGTAAGGATCTGGGAATTATACTGCGGCCACCCCAAAAGTGTGAATTTGGGGTGGCCGCAGTATAATCCCCAGATCCTAAAATGCGTCCTCGGCGGGAGTTGAACCTGCGACCTGTCGCTTAGGAGGCGACCGCTCTATCCACTGAGCTACGAGAACTTGGGAAAACATTCTAAACCATTTGACTTCTTTTTTCAAGCCCCTTAAAATGCCCCGACAAACAACCTTTAGGTGGATGATGACGGTCGGTGCGATATCAAGCGAGAATTTAGGCGTAAGCGGATTGTCGGACAGTTCAAAGCAGACGCCGCTTCCCCTCTCCAAGAGGCTGGAAGGCGTAGTACAAAAAGTTTTGAATTGCCTCTATTCGAAGTGGGCGCTCATCGGAGCTGTGGGGTGCTTGGTGGGAGCTTGTTTTGGGGCTGCCGTTGGGTTAGGGGTGGCTCTAACAGGCGTTCTGATTGCCTTGATGCTCGATCGGAATCGGAAGAAAAAGGCCGTACCCGTGGTCCCTATGGAGTTTGTGCTGCCGAATGGGCAGGCTGGCAGTCCAGAGTATAACAAGGCTATTTTCATGCAGACAATGGAGGCCATACAAAAAGGAAAGGGGATCGACCCTGAACTTTATCAGCAATCTTTGGATGGGGCTCGTGTGAGTTTGGGAGAGGAGTTGGCGGGGGAGGCTCCTGCGGCGCCGGCTCAGACAAAGTTTCTCTTTGAGCCGATCACGACCTTTGCCATGCTTCAGCGTCTAGTCAACGAAGGGCGCCGTCCGTTAGTACTCGATATGGCCAATGGGGCTGTTCCAGGCGGAGCCGTACTCGGAGGATCTAACGCTCAAGAAGAGACTTTGTGCAGACAATCGACCCTTTATCCCGCTCTCAAAAAATTGAACTATCCTCTTCCTGAATTTGGCGGAGCCTTTGTTCCCCATGTCCAGTTTTTCAGGGACGACGCCTATAAGGGGATCCGGCCTTTGGTCGTTGATGTGTTCGCCTCTGCGGCCTACGACTGCAATCTATCCCATAAACCCGGATCACTTGGACTAGGCTATAATCGCCCAGTGGATGAGGAAGCCTACCGCAATGGAATGAAAGGGAAAATCCGCGCCATGCTTCGGACGGCGATTGCAAACGGCAACCGGGCCCTCGTATTGAGCGGTTGGGGCTGCGGAGCCTATGAGAATGATACGAATGTAGTCGCTAATCTCTATCGCGACGTGTTTATGGAACTCGAATTCAATGGCGCTTTCGATGTAGTGGCCTTTGGGATTTATCGTCCAGAAGATCCCAACGATTGGGAGATATTTCAATGGTGCTTTAATCGGCCTTCTTGGAGTAAGGAGCCCCGCTATTTGCTGTAAATGACCCCGAACCTCGAGTACAGAGAGGGGAAGGTGATGAACAATTGCAAAAACAGCTACAGCGAGAAATCCTCCTTGATTTGCTGGCTCCCTTGTCCTTATACTTGAGTTCATGCAGGCAGATATTGGATTGATTGGACTCGCTGTCATGGGCCAGAATTTGGTTCTTAATATGGCAGACCACGGCTATGCCGTTGCTGTTTTTAATCGGACTGTTTCAAAGACGGACGAGTTTTTAAAAGGCCCCGCCAAGGGCAAAAAGATTTCTGGCTTTCACGAGCTACAACGTTTTGTCGCCGCCCTCAAGCGGCCGAGGCGAGTCATGCTGATGGTCAAAGCGGGCGATCCGGTCGATGAATTCATCGATCACCTAAGCCCCCTCCTGGAGACGGGAGATATCATCATCGACGGAGGCAATAGCCACTTTCCCGACACTCAAAGGCGTTATGAGACCCTCCGAGCCAAGGGGATCCTTTTCATCGGGGCAGGCATCTCGGGCGGCGAGGAGGGGGCCCGCCACGGCCCTTCAATCATGCCGGGCGGCAATCCCGACGCTTGGCCCCACGTCAAGCCGATTTTCCAGGCGATCTCAGCCAAATCGGAGGATGGGGAGCCTTGCTGTGATTGGGTGGGAATTGGCGGAGCGGGCCACTATGTGAAAATGGTTCATAACGGGATCGAATATGGCGATATGCAGCTTATTTGCGAGGCTTACGATCTCTTGAAAAAGGGCGGACAGAGCGAGCTGGCGTCGATCTTCACAGAGTGGAATCAGGGGCCGCTCAACAGCTATCTCATCGAGATCACCGCGCAGATTTTTGGCAAAAAAGAGGCCGATGGGACGCTCCTTCTCGACAAAATTCTCGACGTAGCGGGTCAAAAGGGGACCGGTAAGTGGACAGCCATCGACGCTCTGGATCGGGGCATGCCCCTCACTCTCATTGGAGAGGCTGTTTTTGCCCGCTGTCTCTCCGCCCTCAAAGAGGAGAGAGTAGAGGCGAGCCGCCATTATCAGCCCCCTGTACACGTCTTCAAGGCCAATCCCGATCAAATAGCTCACGCCCTCTATGCGTCGAAAATCATTAGCTATGCGCAAGGCTTTATGCTCATGCGCGCCGCATCGGTCGAAAACAAATGGAAGCTCAACTTCGGCTCTATTGCCCTCATGTGGCGCGGCGGCTGTATCATCCGCTCTAAATTTCTCGGCAAAATCAAGCAGGCCTACGACAAAAAACCGGAACTGGCCAGTTTGCTCATCGACCCATTTTTTATGGACGAGATTGCCCGCTGCATCCCCTCATGGCGCCAAGTCGTCTCTGAGGGAGCTCTCATGGGAATTCCTCTTCCCTGTTTCAGTACAGCCCTCTCTTTTTTTGACGGCTACCGGAGCGCTCAGCTCCCCGCCAATCTACTCCAAGCCCAGCGCGACTTCTTTGGCGCCCACACGTACGAGCGGACAGATAAACCGCGGGGCCAATTTTTTCACACCAATTGGACAGGGAAAGGGGGCGACGTGAGTTCCAGTACTTATAACGTGTAGTGAGGGGTCGTCCAATCATAAATTTTAGAGCCAATGGCCAATGTCCAGATAAAAAGAGGGCTATGAAAATCTTACTGACTGGAGCTAATGGATACATTGGAACCCGTCTCCTTCCTCGTTTGGTAGAGGAGGGGCATGAGATCTATGCCCTGGTCAGAAGTCGCTCTAGAATTGAAATTCCCGAGAAATTCCAATCTCAACTTCATGTCATTGAAGCGGATCTCCTGGATCCTTCCTCTTTGCTAAAGATTCCGGATGATATCGATGTAGCTTACTATCTAGTCCACTCAATGAGTTATTCGCAAAAATTTTCCGAATTAGAAGCTGCTTCAGCAAAAAATTTTGTGAGTCGGTTGGACAATACACAAGCGAGACAAATCATCTACTTAAGCGGTCTCTCAAATGAAGCCCATCTTTCCCGTCATTTAACCTCGAGAAAAAGGGTCGGAGAAATACTCAAGATGGGAAAAGTGCCTGTGACGATTTTAATGGCTGGGATCATCATCGGTTCAGGAAGCGCTTCATTTGAAATTATCCGAGACTTGGTGGAAAAACTGCCCGTCATGATCGCTCCTAAATGGCTTAAGCAGCTCACTCAACCGATCGCCATAAGCGATGTTCTAGCTTACCTGACGCTCGTTTTGGGCAATCCTGCCTGCTTTGGACACTCCTTTGAGATCGGAGGGCCTGACGTCATGAGCTACAAAGACCTTCTATTAAATTTCGCTAAAATGCGGGGGTTGAAGCGGAAAATTTTTACGGTTCCCGTTCTTACGCCGCGCCTCTCCTCCTACTGGCTTTTTTTTGTGACTAGCACAAGCTTTTCACTTGCCCGTTTCCTAGTCGAAAGTCTCATTAACAATGCAGTTTGCAAAGAAAATCGAATTCAAACGCTTTTCCCGAGGAAACTACTCTCTTATGAAGAGGCGCTGCAACTGGCTTTTAGCCGTACTGAAGAAGATTGGGTGCCTTCCAGCTGGAAAGACGCCTTAAGCGGATCGGCTTTAAATCCCGATCTTTCCATTTATGTCCACATTCCTAAATTCGGCATCTTGAGCGATAGACGGATCATCCCTTTTTCTTGTCCTATAGAACAAGTGCAAAAGCGGATTTGGTCTTTAGGTGGAGATCGAGGTTGGCTTGCAATGAATTGGGCTTGGAAAATCAGGGGGTTTCTGGATAAATTGGTGGGAGGAATTGGGCTGCGCCGAGGCAGAACTCATTCAACGCGACTGAAAGTAGGAGATGCTCTCGATTTCTGGCGCGTTTTGTTAGCGGATGAAAAAAATCGGCGTTTGCTTCTTTATGCTGAAATGAAATTACCAGGTGAAGCGTGGCTTGAATTTGAAATCATCCCTCATGAAACAGGGGGGACTCTAAAACAAACAGCCTCTTTTCGTCCCAATGGAGTCTGGGGTAGGTTTTATTGGTATAGTCTTTACCCATTTCATGCTCTTATTTTTAGCCAATTGGCTAAGCACATTGCAAAGGGATAAAAATGGGAAAGAAATTTCGAAAATCCCTCTTTTTATTCAGGCGCGATTTGCGACTTGAGGATAATACAGGGCTTATTTTTGCATTACAATCTTCAGAAGTCGTCATTCCTGCCTTCATTTTCACATCAGAACAGATCGAGAAAAATCCTTTTAGAAGCGATCATTGTCTGAAATTTATGATTGAATCTCTCAAAGATCTCGAAAATCAGCTGAAGGAAAAAGGAGGTAGACTCTTCTTTTTTAATGGAAAGCCCGAAGAAGTTGTGAGCCAATGTATTCGCGAGCTCAATATCGAGGCTTTGATCGTCAATCGGGACTATACTCCCTACAGTCTTCAAAGAGACAAAAAGCTTGAAAAGGTCTGCAAAACAGGCCGCATTCCATTTTATTCTTTCGATGATGCTCTCCTTCATCCGCCTGAAGAGACTCTGAAAAAAGATGGGAAGCCGTACTCAATTTTCACACCTTATTTTCGCAATGCTTCAAAACAGACAGTATTGCCTCCGGTGCAAAACAAAAGGACTCATTATTTCCGCGGATCGATCTCTTTTGCAAAAGATCAGTCGTCCTTTCCCAAGCCAACTGTAGAGAATGGGTTGATCGGAGGAAGGTTGGAGGCTCTCAAAATTCTCAAAAAGTTAGGTTCTTTTGGCAAATATGGAAGGCTGAGGGACTTTCCAGCAGAGGAATGCTTCACACATCTCTCTCCTTATCTGAAATTCACCGTCTGCTCCCCTCGCGAAGTTTATGCGGCAATCTGCCGTAATTTAAGTCCGCACCACGAGTTGATCCGCTCTCTTTATTGGAGAGATTTTTTTACAACGATTGCATTTTTCTTTCCTCACGTCTTTAAGGGCGCTTTCCATCCCAAATTTGATAAGCTCAAATGGTCTTATAACAAAAAAGCTTATCAACGATGGTGCGAAGGCTCTACCGGTTTTCCAATTGTGGATGCAGGAATGAGAGAGATGAACGAAACAGGCTTTATGCACAATCGCGTTCGAATGATTGCAGCCTCATTTCTCATCAAAGACTTACACATCGATTGGAGATGGGGTGAAAAATACTTTGCGCAAAGCTTGGTTGATTACGACCCCGCTGTAAATAATGGAAATTGGCAATGGGTAGCCAGTACAGGAAGCGACGCCCAACCTTATTTTCGTATTTTCAATCCTTGGAGCCAGCAGAAAAAATTCGATCCTGAATGTATTTATATTAAAAAGTGGGTTCCTGAACTTTGCGATTTCCTGCCTAAAGCGATTCATGGGTGGTATGAGGAAAAGCACCGTGCTGGATGCAAAAAATATCCAGCTCCCATGACCAATCATGAAAAGGCTGCAAAAGAAGCTCTTCATGCCTATAGATCGATCTGATTGAAGTGGATGATTTTAGGACTCTTCCTATGTAAAAGTTCAGACGTTACTGGATGCGCCTGGATCGAAAAAGCTCAACTCACCCATCTCCCTCTTTCTAAGGTAGTTTTACGAGCCCTCTACACCAAAACATTCTAATGGAGGTTTCAAGTCAGGGATATTCTCCCACCAGACACGATCTGCTTGTATTACAATCGTTGTGAATTCATTTGTATGAAGCTTAGGCGGATAATTTTCCCATAAAATCCCCAGCTCAATAGTTTTATTTTTGATCTCAAAATCCAAAATTGTACCAAGATTAAATACATCAAACAGATTTTCTAACTTATATTCACCAGTTAAGTGAACATTTTGAATATTACTTAAATGGAGAATTCCTCGAATTCTATGATCCTTAGAAAGAGCTAACCCTTTTTCTATCTCGGAGAAATCCACCTCAGCACTAGACATTTGAAATGTGATCTCATTTTTCAGCTTTAAAATATTAAATAAACTTCCATCATGAAAATAGGATGTATACTTACTAATATCAATCTCATTCCGCATATAATTTCCTTTTATTTAGTAGTATTTGGATATAAATGAGCTTGATTGCTGCCTGGAGGAACGGGATTACCCTTTCCATCAACATAATTGTATCCTCCTTTTGAATATTACTTAAATGGAGAATTCCTCGAATTCTATGAACCTATCTTCAGTTACTTAATAAAGTGAGCATGATTGGAATCCTTTAGCCGCGCACAGCGGCTTGTGTCCTCAAAAAGGAACAGGATCTGCATGATCACACGTGGCATGATGAGTAGGATGATAGGCTCTTCTGTATTGAGTTGCGAGCAAAAGGGGTATCCTTCGATAAAATCTCCAGAGAGCTTGATATCTCCAAGCCCACTCTACTGAAGTGGAGCCAGGACTACAAAAAGGAAATTGCAAACTTATTCTACTTTCAGCTTGAAGCTACCGTCGCTCAGTTCCGACTTGAGAAAAGCACCAGAGTCGAATCGATGGCCACAATCCTAAGCAAGGCCATAGAAGAGCTGAAATCGAGATCTTTTAAAAAACTCAGCGGAAAAGAGCTGCTCAGCATTATCGATCATGCCAGCGAAAAATTGCGAGGCGAGCTATCCGGAGTACGATACACTACCGATGAATGCGCAAACCCAACAGACACCATGCACGAAGAAATTCTCGCCCCTAAAACCTTACCATTTCCTTACTAAAATCTTACCATTTTTCTATTCGCACTTCATGGAAAATGACGCTTTGCAAGAGCAACGAACGAGGAAGCTCATGTCGTTGTACGTACTCATTTTATGTTCTGAAATTGAGATTATAGTCCTCGATGCGCTATCCTATGCTTGATGGTGAGCGACCTTTTTTCTCACTCTACAGGTCGCATCGCATTCGCTAGGCTACATAGGGAGGTCTCTTTCACTCATGGAATTACCATTGGAATTTAATTTTTCGGGAAAACCATTTGCGCCTAATGCTCAAAAAGACCCTCAGCTTCTTGATGAACCTGTATCCGGCATTTCTATTGAAGACTTGCAGAATCATATTATCTGTGGTGATGCACTTAAAGTGATGCAGTCGTTGCCCTCTGAAAGCATTGATTTGATCGTCACTTCTCCTCCCTATAATCTAAAAAATTCTACGGGCAATGGCATGAAAGATGGGCGAGGAGGAAAGTGGTCAAACGCACAGCTCATCAATGGGTATGAAACATATAACGACTGCCTACCTCACGATGAATATTCTCAATGGCAACGCAAATGCCTTGAAGAGATGCTTAGACTAATCAAACCGAATGGGGCCATCTTCTACAATCATAAATGGCGCGTACAAAACAGTTTGCTTCAAGATAGAGGAGAGATTGTTGAAGGCTTTCCTCTAAGACAGATCATCATCTGGAAACGAAAAGGAGGTATCAATTTTAACCCTGGTTATTTTTTACCGACATATGAAGTTATTTACTTAATAGCTAAAAAGGATTTTAAACTAGCTCCTAAGGCTAATGCACATGGTGATGTGTGGGAATTTACACAGGAAATGAAAAACCCGCATCCAGCCCCCTTCCCTATCAGTTTAATCGAGAGAATCATTTCATCAACAAATGCAGAATTGGTGCTTGATCCATTTCTCGGTAGCGGAACAACTGCGCTTGCCGCATATCGTTTGGGAAGAAATTTTCTAGGCATTGAAATCTCTCGCCATTACTGCACCATGGCTTTGAAACGAGTTAAAGGAGAAGATTGGCTTAATAATGAAAATCAATAATCCATGGGAAAATGTCTATTGGTTTGCAAGAATGCTCATTAATGTGGATAAATACGGCGGAGTTGGAAAGCACACAAGTTTTCTTCTTCAATTGTCTGTGAATTTACGAACAGCATTAAAAATTAATGGTCATGATGAAGAAACAAAAGTAAACATATGCAAGAGCATAATAAAAGAAAGCTTAGAAAAAAGATTCAAGAAGGCAAAGTCACTGGCAGATCGAATTGCAATATTTCGCGCCGATCTTTCTGAAAAATTAAATGCCGAAGCCGATCTAGCTGCTTTTATATTAACTATAGAATCAATAATGATTCCAATTAATAATGCAATGCTGTCGATTCCTAATGATGATAGGGAATTTACAGAAGAACCCGCCAAAGCATCCCTCGATCAACTTGGAGAAAAGGGGCTGTCTACAGTTATTAATATTTGGGATGATCTTGGAACCAATGGCTGCTTGAACGCGGAGCGTATAGCAGTTGTAAGAGAATTTTGCAGGCTCAGAAGAGATATTTCCGAAATGCCAGAAGAGGAAGTGAATCTGATTTTGACAGCATTTGTGCAGGAATTTGAGAGGAGGTTAGGACAGAAGAGAAAGGGACGGGCAGGGACAAGTTTGGAGGATGTGACATCTTTCATTTTCAATTACTACGGGATTAAAGCCTCAGATGCCCCTAACCATTTCCAAGCGGATATTGAAGTAGATAAGTGGGTGAAATGTACTGATGGATGGTTGATTGGCATTTCTTGCAAGCGCACCCTGAGAGAGCGTTGGAAACAAGTATCGAGCGCCGACAGGATGGTCTTGAGTAGATTTAAAATCAAAGAGCTTTGGCATGTTATCACATTTGACGAAGATTTATCAGATGACAAAATTGTGACGCTAGGTGAGCAAGGGCACATTTTTTATTTACGAAATGAAAGCAGGATATTTTCAAATGCTTTAGTCCACATCGGCATGAAAAATTACGTTCGCCCGATGACCCAATTCATCCGTGATTTGAAGCAGGAGACCTAACATCGGAATGCACCGCTACTTCACTGTAAAACATACATTCCGTATCGACGCCTGGGGCGACATAAGTCGGAGGGTCAACTAAAAGTGTTGGAAAAATATCGATGGAAGGTCGAGCGGGGCATTTCGTGGTTGCAGAGGAAGTATCGACGATTGGTCGTACGGTGGGAGAGAAGGATGAAATATTGGGAAGGTTTTCTAGGGATGGGTATTTTGCTCTACTGGATACGAGAACTCATTAAATGGGGAGTTTGTGGAGAAGGGACAAGAACAGGATTTGCATGATCACACGTGGCATGATAAACAAGATAAATTCAGTGACATCACAAGGGCGATTTTAGGGTGCTGTTTCGATGTAATAAATACTCTTGGCAGTGGTTTCGTTGAATCGATTTATCGCAATGCCCTAGTGATTGCACTCAATGACAGTCGGCTAGAAGTTTCAGCTGAGCGAGGATTTGAGGTACATTTTCGAGGGAGAAAGATCGGGATATTCGTGCCGGATCTTATAGTGGCAAAACAGGTGGTCGTCGAGCTAAAAAGTTGCGAATATCTTACTGGAGAGTACCAAGCGCAGTTGATCAATTATCTGGCGGTGACGAATTTGTCGAAAGGATTATTGGTAAACTTTGGGAAAAGGAAATTGGAATACAGAAGAGCCTATCATCCTACTCATCATGCCACGTGTGATCATGCAGATCCTGTTCCTTTTTGAGGACACAAGCCGCTGTGCGCGGCTAAAGGATTCCAATCATGCTCACTTTATTAAGTAACTGAAGATAGGTTCATGGAGGATCGCCAAATCCTGTTACAGCTTTTTTTGCGTAGGAAGAAGCACCCTTCAATAGATGTTGTAAAATATTTTCCTTCTGCATCTCCCAAGTTACGGAAAATTCCCGTTTTTTGTATGTCCGCAAGCTCTACCGGTTGTACTGCTCGATATAACATTGTCTGGGGTCCTTGCGTAGGCAAACGAAAGTTAGGGAACACTGCTAAACGACTAGAATGAATAACAGCTGCAGCTCCCATGGTTCCCCCCATACTCAAGCCACTGTCAATAAAACTTGCTGTTTGATGAGACATTCCAAGTCCGAGATCCGACGTGCACTGTTTTTCCGATTTTTGATGAAAAAAAAGAAGAAGATTTTGGAGCAGAAGTGAAGTCGGTTAAATTCTAGCTAGCTAGTTAATTTTTTGGCCAAGTCTATGCTCATTTGAATTGGATATTTCTCTATATTCTTTGCCATTTTCTTTTCAGCGGCCTTCAATATATCCACCCTCAAGGCATTGGCAATTCTCAATAAATAAATGAAAACGTCCGCGATCTCTTCTTCAGCTGCCTGTAGTGTATTTTCTTTTGGGGTGATGGACTGTTGTTCATCGAGCCACATAAAGACTTCGAGCAATTCAGCAGCTTCAGCAGATAGGGCCATAGAAAGATTTTTTGGTGTTTGAAACTGATCCCATCCACGTTCTTTGGTGAATTGCAGATGCATATTTAAGATTGTTTGATTATCCACGTAACCCCCTCTTTTTTAACTCGTTTTTGACCTGTTTTGGCGACTCAAATAAAAATGCGTCAAGCCCCTTTTCTTTGGCTGCTTTTACATTCGCAGGGTTATCATCAATAAAAACAATTTGTTGAGGAGAAAGATCGAGAGAAGTTATCAGAATTTCATATGCTTTTTGGTCTGGTTTTTTGCAGCCGATATCACACCCCAAAAGCCGAGGAAAAAATGGATCGAACAAGCCAAATTTTTCAGCTACAACAGCATATTTTTTTTCGATATTTGTCAACAATCCAACCCTAATTCCATCCCTTTTTAGATAGTCAACAAGCTCGTACATCTCTTCGTTTGCCCCTAGAGATTGTTTTAATGTTTCATTGTATAGACTTCCCCAATTCTTGGGGAGGGATATACCGATCTCTTTTGCCAGCTCAATCCAAAATTCTTCATCTCCTAATTTGGAGGTTGTTTTATTGGCCAGGAAAAGACCGGCGTTCTTTTAGATTGTCTCAGTTGTTTTGCTAGATTTATGAAACCAGACCGCAATGGTGAGCTTCCTAGCTATGCCATTTTACCACATAAAACTGTTCAAGAAGATATTCGTCGGGCTCCAGATCCAAAAAACCCCTATGGCAAACGAACGAATTACGGCGAAAAAGTGTTTGTGAAGCTTAACCCTCACCATCATATGGTAGTAAGTGTTCCTGTAGGTCTGTATGTTGAGGATGAGAACTTCCCAGCAAAAAAAGAAGATCTCATTGGATTCGATCGGATTATGGCCACTCTTCCTAGTCTTATTAGTTCTCGCCATGAAGGAGCCCTTGTTCCAGTTGAATTAGCAAATGGGGTTGCGTCCCTATCCAACTATCCTTCAGCTGCAGTGCTTAAGATTTTCGCTAAGATCAATTAGTCTCTTAAGAAGATTGGAGATAAGCATCTCATTTAAGTATGAGTTTTTCCCTTAAAAGCTCTTTTTTATTAGCTCCGCAAAACCCTCCCCCAAAGTCTTGTGGAGAAGGGACAAGAACAGGATTTGCATGATCACACGTGGCATGATAAACAAGATAAATTCAGTGACATCACAAGGGCGATTTTAGGGTGCTGTTTCGATGTAATAAATACTCTTGGCAGTGGTTTCGTTGAATCGATTTATCGCAATGCCCTAGTGATTGCACTCAATGACAGTCGGCTAGAAGTTTCAGCTGAGCGAGGATTTGAGGTACATTTTCGAGGGAGAAAGATCGGGATATTCGTGCCGGATCTTATAGTGGCAAAACAGGTGGTCGTCGAGCTAAAAAGTTGCGAATATCTTACTGGAGAGCACCAAGCGCAGTTGATCAATTATCTGGCGGTGACGAATTTGTCGATAGGATTATTGGTAAACTTTGGGAAAAGGAAATTGGAATACAGAATAGCCTATCATCCTACTCATCATGCCACGTGTGATCATGCAGATCCTGTTCCTTTTTGAGGACACAAGCCGCTGTGCGCGGCTAAAGGATTCCAATCATGCTCACTTTATTAAGTAACTGAAGATAGGTTAATATTGACTCCATTTTTTAGTTAGAGTCTCTTCGACCAGTCTAAAATAAGTTGCATCACTAGTAGTAGCCATAAAAACTTTCCATTGCGAGTTAAATCGCTGCGTTCCTAAAAAACATTTGGGTGATCTTACCATCACAATCCAATACAATCCAGTAGTTTTTTGTGGAAGATTTCTCTATCCTTACTCGGAAAGCGGCTGGATGGTGTTGGATATGATGAAATTCCCCCTCCCTCATAACCCATCGGTCTTCTGTCCCCCACTTTTTTTTGACAGATCCTAAAAGTCGCAAATGGCGTTAAAATAGCTTGTGGGTGGGAATCGCGTGCAGAGGAGCTTTCCCGGCAAATGCGTTATCAAAAGCTACTTTGAATGTGCGTGTTTGAGGTTCCATGACAACGCGGTGCGTCGTAAACCAATTATTCACAAAGGGAAGTGAGAGTACATCTTCGAGGGGCTGTTCTCTATGTTGAAAAAAGTCGTTGATCAATTCCTGACGCTGAGCGCTACCATACATATCGATGCTAGGTTGAGGCTTATAACGGCAGTTGAGAGTGGAAAGGGGTCGATTTTCCTCCCATCGACGGATAACGTGGGTCTGTTGTGCGGATTGATAAAAATGGATCGACTCAGCCTGGTCTCGATCTGCAACTGTCAGATGGTAGGGTCCCATGGGTGATACCCGAATAAAGGCTTGAACGTCTCGAACGGTCGCACACTGCTCTAAACAAGCTCGGTTGTAGAAAGCCGCTGGCATACGGCGTAGTTCTTGCGTGTTGCCGGAACAGACGTTCATGGCCAAAGAGAAACCTTGATCATTCATTCCTGTAAGAGTCCCCACAAAACCGGGCATGCCTATTTCCACTGTACCCTGTGATTTAGAAGTCGATTTACGATGAATGACGAGGCTATAGGCGCCTGCTATACCAAAAGAGGGCCAATCCATATTGCGAGCAAACACAAATCCGTGTTGAGGATTTCGATCTATAATCGCTGAACAGGCTACAGCTTGTTCTTTATGAGGAGCTGCTGTCGCTACACCCCGTTCAAAAGATTCTGCTTGAAAATGGAGAGAATCGGGGAGGAGATGGAGCAACAAGACGTCATCTACGGTTAATTTTTTAGGAAATTTCCACCAATATTGTTCTTGAGTCCACTGATTGTACCCTTCTACAAGCCCCTCTATTTCTTGCAGGTATTTGGGAGGGGTCGTTTGGCGCATGGCTGCGAGAGTATTGGGGAGCTGATCAGCGCGAGGCTGTTTGGCTACGGTGTGCATCGCAAAATCAAACCGTTTTGAAAGACGATTGATCGCCTCCCCGCAAAGATAACCATGAGCTTTCCCGGCTCTAAAGGGGTCGTCGGAATCTAAGGAAAGAATAGGCACATCGCCTTCGTAGTAAAGCCTACCCCCATCGCATTGTCCGGGTGTGTATACATGATCCTTCATATCATGATGGGGAGGAACGATCAGATCGAGGGCAAATAGAGCTACAGAAGAGGCCAGAGTCAACAGAGCGCCTGTGATCGCAGCAGCTGCCGCAACACCCATGCCTAGAATGGGCGCAGTCAGGGGAAGCGAAGCGAGTAACCCAACACCCAGGATGAGTCCAGCCATTTTCAAAATTTTGATTGTTGTAGGATGTTCGTGAATCCAAAGACTAACCAGCTCAAGGCGATTTAAATTTGGGCTTTGTTTGTGTAAAGAAATATTTCCAAGCTCTATCGCCATAAGCGCCCATTTTTGGCGCAAATTGTAACTGAAATTGAATTAAACCTCAACGGCAGACTTGAGAAAGCTCCAGCCCTTCCCGCCCAGAACAATCGCAAGAGACAAAAGTTTACTTAAGGGGCGTCCAATCATAAATTTTAAAGCTGTATTGGATCAATGCCAGCAAGGGAAGATCCTCAATAAGATGCATCGATTTTTCCCTATGCGGCTCTAAAAGTGATTGTTGGACGACCCCTTACCGCTTACTCAGCTTTCAACACTTCCATAAAAGCGCTTTGGGGGATATTCACTTTGCCGATCTCTTTCATCCGTTTTTTCCCCTCTTTCTGCTTTTCCCAGAGCTTCCGTTTCCGAGTGATATCGCCGCCGTAGCACTTGGCGGTTACGTTTTTGGTGATGGCGCTGATTGTCTCGCGGGCAATAATTTTTCCGCCAATCGCTGCCTGAATAGGCACTTTGAAGAGCTGCTGTGGGATCACCTCTTTCAGCTTCGCGCAGATCGCTCGCCCTTTGTGTTCTGCTTTTGAGCGGTGGACGAGACAAGAGAAGGCGTCGACCGGCTCTTCATTCACCCGGATTTCGAGTTTGACGATATCGCTTTTTCCGTACCCATCCGGCTCGTAGTCAAAAGATCCGTAGCCGCGGGTCACCGATTTGAGCTTGTCGTTGAAGTCGGTGATGATCTCGTTCATCGGCAGCCGATAGGTGAGTAAGAGCCTTGTCGCGCTCATCGTTTCTGTCCGCAAAAGCTCGCCCCGTTTGTCCATACAAAGGCTCATGATCGCCCCCAAATACTCAGATGGGGTCATGATGTGTACTTTGACCCATGGCTCTTCGACGCACTCGATCTGCGCCGGGTCGGGGCAATGGGCTGGATTATCGACTTTTTGCTCCTCTCCGTTGGTCAGAGTAAAGCGGTAGATCACGCTCGGCGCTGTCGTGATGATGTCGAGGTTGAATTCGCGCGAGAGTCTCTCAAAGACGATCTCGAGGTGCAAAAGCCCCAAAAAACCGCAGCGAAACCCAAATCCAAGGGCAAGGCTGCTCTCTTGTTCAACATGGAGCGCCGAATCGTTGAGCTGCAATTTGAGAAGGCAATCGCGCACCTGTTCGAAATCGGACGAGTCGACCGGATAGATCCCTGCAAAAACAACGGGCGCGATCAATTTAAAGCCGGGGAGGGGGGTCGGGGCTGGATTTTTGTGCAGCGTGACTGTGTCGCCGATCTTCACATCGGCCGTATTTTTGATGTTCGCTACAAAAAAGCCCACTTCGCCGGGCCGCAAAATGTCGGTCGTTTTTTCATTCGGGGCAAAGACCCCCACATCGTTCACTTCGAAGGTTTTTTGGTTCGACATAAAGCGGATCAGAGACTTTTTTGTGATCTCGCCGCTCATGACCCGAATGTAGACCAAGACGCCTCGATAGGGGTCGTAGTGGGAATCGAACACGAGCGCCCTCAAATGGCTGTCTGCGGGTTCTTTGGGGGCCGGAATCGTCGTCAAAATGGCCTCTAGCACCTTTTCAATCCCGATCCCCGTTTTGGCTGAAATCATCAGAGACTGAGAGGCGTCGATCCCAATCACATCTTCGATCTGTTTTTTTACCCCCTCGGGGTCGGCGGCGGGGAGATCGATCTTGTTGATGACCGGCAAGATCTCTAAATTCCTGTCGATGGCCAAATGGACGTTCGCGAGGGTTTGTGCTTGAACTCCTTGCACCGCGTCGACGACCAAAAGGGCCCCTTCGCAGGCAGATAATGACCGGGAGACCTCGTAGGCGAAGTCGACATGGCCGGGCGTGTCGATGAGATTGATCTGGTAGATGTGGCCATCGTCCGCCTTGTAATACATCGTGACGGGCCGCGCCTTAATCGTGATGCCCCGCTCCCGCTCGAGCTCCATATTATCGAGAAACTGCTCTTGCATCTCCCTTTTTTCCACCGTGTGGGTCAGCTCAAGGAGGCGGTCTGCCAGCGTCGATTTTCCGTGATCGATATGGGCGATAATGGAGAAGTTGCGGATGAATTTGCGATCGTAGTGAAACATATCCTGCAAATTTAACCGATAGGGGAGATCTTAGCAAGACGGCGGTTTCCTCGTAAAAGTTCAGGCCCCGAAGGGGACTGAACTTTTACGTTTCCTCTTGCAAATATTTCGTGCTTCATTTTAAAAGATCTTAACTCAATATTTTTATTATGTTTATTTCTGTCACGCCTATCCTTCCTCTGCGCGAACGGCATCGAGACGAGGGGAGCCCGCATCGGTTTCCTAAGTCGATTGATACTAAGGTGCGGGGATTTGTGTTGGATCGGATGAGTCAAACGAGGGAGAGGGTACTCCCGCCGGCGAGCGCTGCTCAGACCGTCTTAGGGTTTCTTGCTCCATTGGATGGGGCCAAGGAGGAAAGGGCTCCGCGCGCTAGGGCTAAGCCTAAACTCAGGAGGAATCCGATCGATCGGCGGAGGCCGATTGGCTTGGTGCGGGTTGAGCCGGAGGGGTGGCTCAATGCTCTGATGCAATTCGTCCTCTATGTACATGGATTTGCCGAGGGGTTTGATTTTGTCCCTCGGAGCTGGTATCCGATGCGGGAGTTCATCGATCAGTATCACCAGGATCAGCAAGAGAACCGGCAGGTCTCTTCTGCCAGCGGCGAGATCCTTTTCCAATGTCTGAAGGGCAGATTGTCTGGGCTATCGATTCCCGAGATGTGCCAGAGTCTGTTCGATCTGATCCATGCGAAATGGGAAATTCATGGGCGGATAGAGGAGGCTTTGCGAGGAGATCTGGCAGGCGATCTATTTGTGGCTCAAAATTCCCCTAGCAAGCAGATTTTTGCGGGGCCTGGCCTTTGTTACGATCTGAATGCGTTTATTGAAAAGCGATCTGACGAGGTGGGTGTGAATTATGTGGCTTATGTGAAGGTGGATGGGCTGTGGTTTCAATGCGACGACGAGCGGATCACTCAGATCCGTTCAGATAGCTTGGCTTTGCCGCTCTTAAGGGGGATCTTCGCCCATTATAGATGCATTCTTTATACTGCGGCCACCCCAAAAGTGTGAATTTACACTTTTGGGGTGGCCGCAGTATAACTGGCCAATGTCCAGTTTAAAAAAAAAGGACTCGGACAGATGCCCGAGCCCTTTTTAAGGCAGCCGGATAGGGCAGTGGCTAATTGCCGATCTGCGCCGTGGCTTTGGCGGCTATAGGAGCCTCAGTAGCGCTTTCTCTGCTCATTTCAGCCTCTTTTTGGGCATTGAGTGCAGTGAAGCGTTTGTTCAGGTTGCGAGCTGCGAAAATCCAGGCGAAGATGATTCCGAACAGGATGGCCGCGATATAGGGGGTGGTCGCTGCCAATGATCCGAAACCGACAATCAAGACTTGCTGAATGACGGAGCCGCCGGCTTTACCCAATCTAGCTCCAACCACGTCGATCGCTGCTTTCCCTTTGACCTTGGATTCTTGGTCGAGGGGGATGTAGGCCATCTCTTTGGTGGGGTCGAAAAGGGAGTATTTCGCCGATTTACTGATGAAGTTTTGCGCGGTGCCGAAGACCACTGCGAGCATCAGCGGAGTGGTTCCCATCATGGCGATGAAACCGGTGAGCGATTCGCGGAAGATGACGGAGGAGAAAAAGCCGACGCCGGTAATCAAGAGGACTACAGGTGTGATCAGAGCCCCGACGCCCCAGCCGAATTTGCGGATGACGTTGCCGCCGACGAAAAGCATCATGAAGATGGTTGCGGTTGCGGTCATCATCGAGAATCCGCCCATAAAGTTTTGGTAGTCGATCGGGCTTGGATAGGCGAGTTTGAGCTGCCCTTTCCAGGTCACTTCAACGAGATTGATCGCAACGCCGTAGCCGATCACGAGGATGGCGAGGCAGCCGATGTAAGGCGATCTTGCCAAGAAGAGGAAGCTCTCTTTTAAAGACATCTTCGGCTTCTCTTTTTTCGCCTTTTTCACTTCGTTCGGATCGAAGAATCTCGGGTCTGTCAAAACTTCTTTATTGATCCACCAGTAGATGCCGATCACACAGAGGGCTGCGACGACGACGGCCGCGAGGGTGTAGTTGAGCGTAACGCCCCAGGCGTCGACGCCAGCTGGAAGGATTTCTCGGAGCCCTGCAAATTTTTTGATTAGGATGCCCGATGGATACATCGCAAGATTGGCGCCTAGGCCGAAGAGGGCATAGAAACGTTTTGATTCGCCGATCTTGGTAATGTCATTCGCAAATCCCCAGAAAAGGAGGGAGATGGCGACGCTGCCCCAGAGTTCGGACATAATGTAAAACAGGGAGTAGGTCCAGTTTCTAAAGATGGCGACTAGGCCCGCGAAGCCGGCGGGGAGCATCCCTTGCAATTGATCGGCCAAAACGGTCGGATGGAGCGTCTCTCGAAACGGGTACAAAACTAACGGAAAGAGGGCGAAGAATAGACCGAAAAAGGCGATAGTCGACATGAACAATTTTTGCTTGCTCATGACGTTGCTCAGTTTTGAGTAGACGATCATGAATAGGATCGCAAATGGGAGAACCCCCCATACTTTCAAGAACGGGATCGCCTCAGCGCCCGAACTAGTGACGATGAGTGAGTCTTTGGTATCTCTGAGAATGGTGTAGTTAAAATTGATAAAGAAAAAAAGTAAGAACATGGGAAGGAGCTTTTTTAGCTCAAATTGATGGACGGGCCAAAAAAAGGATCGCCATTTCCCAAATTCTTTAGTTGCAGGTTGAGACATCGATTTTCCTCGAAATAAGTTTCTAATGGTTTCAAGTGAATATCATACGGTATTTTCCGTAAAAGGCAAGCTCAAAAAATGAGCCCCCAAGATTATAGAGACCTTGAGGGCTGCAAAAATAGAGAGAAAAATTTTTACTGCTGAGTGAGCGCAGCCGCAGCATAGGCTGGATCGTTCGCAAGCATTTGATGGGCGCTTGCCGATTCGGCGTAACTATTCCAGAGGGCTGGGTCTACTTGATTGCGGCGGATGGCTTGGATGAGTTCTCTTTTGCAGCTGGCAAGAGATTTTTTGGGGCTTAGAATCGTGATAATTTCTTTATCTCCAGCCAGGCGGGCGATGCTTAGCATCCTTTCGAGTTGGATGCGGGTAAAATTCATGTGATCGCGCCGTTTACGGGATCCGCGGGCGGCGCGCTGTTTGGGCGCAATGACTACGGGTCTCTCTGCATTGATGACAAATCGTTCAACGGTAGAAGCGAGATCCTGCGGTTGTTTCATCTTCATTTTTCGAAATGTAAAGTGGTGCATATAGCCCCCGCTTTTCATGGGCAGATACTTGCACAGTTCGTTTTCCTTCTTAAGTCCCAGCTTCTTGATTGCTTTTGCAATCACATCCTCTACTTCTTTGAAACCTTTTGCTGATTTTGCGTCTAATGCTTCTTTGTGTGCGACCATGTTTCCGTCCTAATCATTTGATCGAGGGGAGTTGCCTCTCCTCGGAATTTTTTTAAAAATCTTGTCTAAACAGATTGTTTGATTTATCCCATTTGGGGTTTTATTTGCAATCTTCTTTTTTGAGAGCGTCGCGAGATGCTTCCAAATGATCCTGGATTATATGAAATCTCCTGCTTTTCTTGCAAGAAACTACGATTTCCCTTTTTTTATTTTTTGGAACATTCTAATCTAGTTTCATCTCGGAGATTGAACTATTATGAAGCGATTAAAAAAAGTTATTTTGACCCTCCTGGCGCCGCTCCTTTTTTTGGGTTGCGGGCCCTCTGAGTGGGCTCATGAAGATGGGAAAATTAAAATCCTGTCTACGACGGCGCAGATTGGTGATTTAGTTCGGGCGATCGGCGGCGATCGGGTGGATAGCTGGGTGCTGATCCGAGGCGATCTCGATCCGCATAGTTACGAGATGGTGAAGGGAGACGGGGAGAGATTGAACAGGGCCGATCTCATTTTTTATAACGGGCTGGGTCTGGAACATGGGGCAAGCCTCTCCTCTTTTTTAAAAGCGTCTCCCAAGGCAATGGCGATCGGAGAAAAAATTCGGGCTTTAGAGCCGGAAAGGATTTTAAAAAAAGGGGAGGTCGTGGATCCTCATATTTGGATGGACATTTCCCTTTGGCAGAAGGGGATAACTCCTATTGTCGAGGCGTTGAGCGCTCTTGATCCGGAAGCGGCGGCAGGTTTTCGCGAGCGGGGGGCCATTTTGTCCGGTCAAATGAACGCCGCGCATCTTGAGATCCGGGCCCTGCTCCAAACAATACCGGCGGAAAGACGCTATCTTGTGACCAGCCACGACGCTTTTCACTATTTTACCTTCAGTTATTTATCGGAATCTGGCGAGGCCGATTGGGCGAAGCGATTTGCTGCGCCGGAAGGTCTCTCTCCTGAGGGGCAGCTCAATCCGCGCGATATCCAAAAGATCATCGACTATTTGCGGGAGAAGCGGATTTCGGTTGTGTTCCCTGAATCGAATGTGAGCCGGGATTCGATCCGAAAAATCGCGGCTGCCGGACGGGAGCTTGGGCTAGAGATTCGGCTCTCTTCAGACCCTCTGTATGGGGATTCGATGAGCGGGCTCTCTTACTTGGAAATGATGCGCAGGAATGGGGAAACTTTGGTGAAATATCTATGAAATACGCACTAGAAGCGGAAGAGCTCAACATCAATTTTGGGAAAACGTCGATTCTTTGGGACGTTTCTTTTCAGATCCCAAAGGGGGTTCTCGCCTGTCTGATCGGGCCTAACGGCGCTGGGAAAAGCACTCTTTTCAAGGCGGCGCTGCAGTTGATTAAACCCCTTTCGGGCCGGATCGCATTCGATGGAACCGTCGCCTACGTCCCGCAACGGGAAACGGTCGATTGGGATTTTCCGATCACCGCGGAGGAGGTGGTTCTCATGGGCCGTTTTGGGAAGCTCGGTCTTTTTGGGAGCCTGAAGCGGGCCGATCGGGAGGCTGCTGCCGCAGCGCTCGATCAGGTAGGGCTTTCCGCCTATGCAGACCGTCAAATCGGCCAATTTTCCGGCGGCCAGCAACAGAGGCTTTTCATTGCCCGCGCGCTCGTCCAAAATGCCGATTTATTTCTTTTAGACGAACCGTTTGCTGGCGTCGATCTCACGACGGAAAAAGCGATCATGGGGCTTCTCCGCAAGCAAAAAGAGCTTGGCAAAACGATCTTGATCGTCCACCACGATTTGCCAAGCGTGGAGGAATACTTTGATTGGGCCCTCCTCTTGAACAACCGCCTGCAGGGATCAGGTCCGGTGAAGCAGGTCTTCACCCGCGAAAACCTCGCCCGCGTCTTTGGGAAAAATCAAGCGCTCTTCGATGAGGCGGCCCATCTTTCAGCAAAAAGCGTCAGCGGGATTTTATGATCGAATTCTTGACCGATCCTGTTTTGCGCGCCCCCACCTGGGGGTGCGTCTTGATGTGCGTCGCCTCATCTCTGACAGGGGTTCTGATCTTTCTTCGGAAAAAATCGCTTCTTAGCGAATCGCTTTCGCACGCCGCCTATCCAGGGGCGTGTTTGGGAATTGCCCTATTCGGCCTCCTGTTCCCGGAGCAGGAAGAGTGGTCTTTTTTAGCCGTCTTAGGGGGCGCTTTTGTCTCCTCTCTTCTCGGCCTGAAAGCGATTCACTGGCTCGAAGAGACGGGAAAAGTCCGCTCTGACGCCGCCCTCTGTTTTATTCTCGCTGTTTTCTTTGGCGTCGGCATTGTGATCGCAAGTGCGATGCAAGCGAGCATGCCCACCTGGCATAAACAGACTCAAATGCTCCTTTTTGGCCAAGCGGCCACCATGACCGATATCCATATTTGGATCTACGGCGGCCTTGCGCTCATCGTCGGCCTCTTCCTTTTTCTGACCTTCCGTCCGCTCCAAGCCTCGCTCTTCGACCGCGATTTTGCGATGAGCGCACAGATCCCGGTCCGCCCTTTGGAGAAGATCCTCTTCTGGCTCCTCGTCCTCTCTCTCATCGTCGGCATCCGGAGCGTCGGAGTCGTCCTCCTCTCCGGCATGGCGATCGCCCCCGCCGTCGCCGCCCGTCAATTCACCGATCGGTTGCAAACGGTTTTTCTCCTCGCCGGTCTTTGCGGGGCTGTCAGCGGCCTTTTGGGGAACATCCTATCCGTCGCCGCCAATATGCCGACGGGGCCGATGATCGTCCTGGTCGGCACAGCCTTCGCTCTCTTTTCTCTCCTCTTCGCCCCTAAGCGCGGGCTTTTATTTCGGCTCGCGCGAGTATGGGTTTTCCGGCTCCGCTGCGTGGAGGAAAATATTTTGAAAGGGATGTGGAAAAAGGGATTTTTTTCGCAAAATAGAACCCTGCTCATTCGGATTGCCCTGTGGCGCCTCCAGAGACAAGGGTGGATGAATCGCCGTTATGAGCTCACCAGAGACGGACTGCAAAAAGCGGCCTCGATCGTCCGCGTCCATCGCCTTTGGGAACTCTACCTCACAGAAGAGCTCGGCTACCAAGCTGAAAAAGTGCACCGTACCGCCGAAGAGATGGAGCATATCATCACTCCTGAGATGGAAGAGAGGCTCACCCGTTTGCTCGAAAATCCGAAGCACGATCCGCACGATCAACCTATCCCAGAGAGGGGGCTATGACCGATCTGCTCCAAATCGCTGTTTTGAGCGCGATTGCCATCGCCTGCGGGCTCCTCGGCCCTTTTCTCGTCTTGAAACGGATGACTCTGTTTGCGAACGCCCTCTCCCACACCCTTCTCCTAGGCGTTGCCCTCGCTTTTCTCATCACGGGGAGCTCTCTGTTCCACCTCCCCAATCTCCTCATCGGAGCGCTCCTCGCCGCCTTGATGACCGCTCTATTTACCGGAGGGCTTACCCGCATCTTCCGCTTGCAGGAAGACGCCAGCATCGGCCTTGTGTTTACCGCCCTCTTCGCATTAGGGATTGTCGTTGTCACCCTCTATACCCGCGACGCCCACCTTGGAATCGAGGCCGTGATGGGGAACGCCGACGTCCTTCAGGGATCCGATTTGAAACTCGCTTTGGGACTTGCCGGACTCAATTTAGCCGCCGTTTTGCTCTTTTTCAGACAATTGCAACTCACTAGTTTCGATCCGAATTTGGCCAAAACCATGGGGATCCGATCCGGTTTTTTCCACTTTCTCCTCTTGTTCCTCGCAGCGGCCACCTGCATCGGCGCCTTTCGGGCCGTCGGAGTGCTATTGGTCCTCGCCTTTTTAGTCGGGCCGTTTCTGATCGCAAGACTGTTTTGCGATCGATTGCCAAAACTACTTGTGTGGAGTCCGCTCATCGGCGTCGGAGCCTCAGCGGCCGGAGTGGGGATTTCAAGGATTTGTTTGGATCTCTTCGGATGGGCCCTTTCTACAGGAGGGATTGTCACAAGCCTTATCGGGGTTGGATATGTCGCTGCTTTACTTTATTCTCGGATAATCCATAAACTACATCCATGCGCAAAAAAATTTCCGTCCTAGGGAGTACAGGATCCATCGGCGTCCGCACGCTTCAGGTAGTCCGCCATCTCAAAGAAGATCTCGAAATCGTCGCTTTGGCCGCCAAGTCGAATATCGATCTTCTTGAGGCGCAAGCTGGCGAATTCAACCCCAAACTCATCGCCGTTTACGACGAAAAGGCCGCCCTCGCCCTCCAAAAAAAGCTTCCCCAGATCCCCGTTTTGGCCGGTATGGACGGCCTCAGAGCCGTCGCCTCTTTCGGCGAGGCTCGCTTCGTTATGCTCGCCATGACAGGGAGCGCCGGACTGTTGCCTGCGGTCTCAGCGATCTTAGCTGGCAAACAGATCGGCCTTGCGAACAAAGAGGTGATGATCTCCGCAGGGGAGCTGATCAGCGGCCTTGTGAAGCAACATCGGGTCGATCTTTTGCCCGTCGATAGCGAACACAGCGCCCTATTCCAGTGCCTGAAGGGGGAAGATCCCAAACGGGTCAGACGGCTTATTTTGACCGCCTCCGGAGGTCCATTCAGAAATAAGAGCCGCGCTGAGTTGAAGAGCGTGACTCTGAGCGAGGCGATGTCCCATCCCAATTTCCGGATGGGCCCCAAAGTGACTGTCGATTCCTCGACGCTCATGAACAAAGGACTCGAGATGATCGAGGCCAAATGGCTCTTTGGCATCGAGGCCGGGAGAGTGGAAGCGGTGATCCATCCCCAACAGCGGATCCACAGCTGCGTAGAGTTCATCGACGGTTCGATGATGGCCCAAATGTCCGAACCCGACATGCTCTTCCCGATCCAGTACGCATTGACCTATCCGGATCGGAAGGAGGGGCAGCTCCCCCCCTATGATTTCATGAAAAATGGAACCCTCACTTTTTTTTCGCCCGACAAAGAAAAATTCCGGTGTCTGGATCTTGCCATTCAGGCGATGCACGCAGGGCGGAGCTACCCCTGCTTTCTCAATGCCGCAAATGAAGTTCTCGTCGACCGGTTTCTCAAGCAAAAAATCTCCTGGACGGAGATTGGCGAGAAGCTAGAAAAATTAATCTCTTCACACGATCCGCAAAATCTGTTAACATTAGAGGCAATTCTTGAAGTAGATGGCTTAGCCAGAGAAAAAGCGAGTGTTGTTTGACTTTGATTAACTTGGTGTACGTTCTCCTTGCGATGCTCGGCCTCAGCTTCCTCGTCTTTATCCACGAGCTAGGCCACTATTGGGTGGCCAGACGGAGAGGGATGCGCGTCGAAGCGTTCGCCATCGGCTTTGGCAAGCCGATCTTCACGTGGGTGAGGGACGGCGTCAAGTGGCGCATTGGGATGCTCCCCTTCGGCGGCTATGTCAAAATTGCCGGTATGCAGAGAGAGGGGAACCTCGAACCGTCGGAGATCCCAGACGGCTTCTATGGGAAAAAGCCGTGGGATCGGATTTTAGTCGCTTTTGCCGGCCCCTTCGTCAACATCGCCTTTGCCTTTGTCTTGTTTGGCGTCATTTGGTTTTCCGGAGGGAGAGATAAGTCCTTCACCGAATTCACCCATCGGATCGGCTGGATAGATCCGAAATCGGCCCTCTACGCCCATGGAGTCCGTCCAGGCGACGTCATCGAAAAATACGATGGCCGCCCCTTCAACGGCTTCAAAGATCTCTTGATGGCCTCGATCATGAGCGATAAGACGAACCGGATCGAAGGAACCAAAATCGACTATTTGACCGGCGTCAAGACCCACTTCGACTATACCCTCAAGACCTATCAGAACCCCGAACCGCTTGGTAAAGAAAAGCTCAATACGATCGGCGTCCTTTCTCCCGCCCGCTATCTGATTTTTAACGGACCTAGCCTTTTGGCCGGCTCGCCCATGTCGGGCAGCGGCATTCAGCCTAAAGACCGGCTCCTTTGGGTCGACGGAGAGATCGTTTTCTCTCCCCAACAACTCAGCGCCCTAACCAATGAATCGACCGCCTTTTTGACTGTCCAGAGGGGCGGAGAGATCTTCCAGACTAAAGCCCCCCGCGTCCGACTCTCCGAGCTGAAACTGACCCTTCCCGAGCGGGGCGAAATCGACGATTGGCAACACGAGGCCCACCTTAAAGGGCGCCTCCCCGATCTCTACTTCATCCCTTACAACCTCTCCCCGAGTATGGCGGTGGAAGGTTCCCTCTCCTTTATTGACGGACAAGATCGGGCGAAAGCCTTTCAGCCTTGCGAGCGCTGCTCATTTTTTGTTCCGCTTCGGGAAGGGGACAAGATCCTCGCTATCGACGGCCGGCCGGTCAAGGCTCCCTACGAACTTCTTCAAGCGATTCAGGAGCGGCGCATCCTCCTCATTGTCGACCGGGATCCCTCCATTGCCCAAAAAATTCTCTGGACCGACGCCGACCAGCAGTTCGACGCATTCCGCACAGCCGATTTAGAGAAGATCAGCGCCTCGATCGGCACCAGCCATCCAGTCACCGACGCGGGAGAGCTTCATCTCCTCGCGCCGATTACCCCTAAATCGATCGCCGATTTCGACCTATCCGACGCCCAAAAAGGGCAGCTGGCCCAAGAACTCGCCCAGACTAAAAAAGAGATCGAAGCGATCCAAGACCCGGTTCAGCGCGAAGAGGCGATCCGCCAGCTCGAGAAGAGCCAAGCCAAACTCGTCCTCGGCCTCCCCCTCGTCGACAGGGAAGTCCGCTACAACCCATCTCCGGCCGCACAATTTTCGGAAGTCGTCAGCGACACCTATCGAACCCTAGTCAGCCTCTTCAGCGGTTCGGCCCATCCGAAGTACATGGCAGGCCCCGTCGGCATCGTCCAGATCGTCCATAACAGTTGGATGCTAGGGCCCAAAGAAGCTCTCTTCTGGATCGCCCTTATCAGCATCAATCTCGGGATTTTCAATTTGTTGCCCCTGCCAGTTCTTGACGGAGGGCACATCCTTTTCTCGCTCGTCGAACTCTTTACCCGTAGGCCTATCCGCTCCAAAACGATGGAGAAACTCGTCATCCCATTTGTCGTGCTGTTGATTGGGTTTTTTATCTTCGTGACCTACAACGATATTTCGAGACTATTCAGCAAGTTCTTTTAACTGAGTGAGGTTGGATGATATTACGCACTCGCTTTGCTGGAATGATCGGCAATATTCTCGGGCACTACGATACGGCTCTTTTTGGTCTTTTAGCCCCATTTATCGCGCCGTTATTTTTTGAAAAAACAGATCCGCTAACGGCGCTCATCTTGACATATGGAATGATGCCATTGGGGATCATTACGAGGCCTCTCGGCTCTCTGTTTTTCGGTTGGATGGGAGATCGCTTAGGTCGAAAACAGGCTCTTTTTTGCTCTTTATCTGGAATGGCCATAGTGACATGCCTCATGGGATCCCTGCCGATTTATAGACATGCGGGAATCTTAGCCCCCTGTCTTCTTGCCGCTGGAAGGATGCTGCAGAGCTTTTTTGCTGCTGGAGAGTCGGCAGGCGCATCGATTTTTATTCTTGAAAACACCCCTGTTGCGCTCCGGTGCCTAACCAGCAGTTTTTACGATCTCTCTTCTATAAGTGGTGCACTGATTGCCTCGGGGCTTGTTACTTTTTTTTGTATGCAAGGATGGATGGAAGAGGGGTGGCGACTCCTTTTTTGGATGGGGGGCATGACGGCTGTTGTCGGCCTGTTTGTAAGGTTAAAAACACAAGAGGGGAAAGAGTTTCAGCCGGAAAAAAAATGGGGCTTCATTCATGCATTAAAGGGACATAAAAGGGCTCTTATATCTGTCGCTATCGCGTCAGGCTTTTCTTATACGACTTATGATTTGGCATTTACCGTGATGAATAGCTATGTCCCGTTGGTGAGCGCACTGACCAAAACCGACCTTATGAAAGTCAATACCGCACTTCTTGTTTTTGACATGTTCTTGCTCCCCTGTTTTGGATATTTGGCGCACAAGGCCGGAAAAGAAAAGGTTATGATGGCAGGCGCTTTTTGTTCTGCCCTAGGGGCCATTCCTCTCTTTTACTGCCTGAATGGAGCGGGAATTGCCGTAGCGACTGCTGTGCGGACGGCCATCGTGATTTTTGGGGTTGCCTTTGCAGCCCCTTACCATGCGTGGAAATTGGAATGCGTGCCGCCCCAGTATCGCTATACGATTCTCTCTCTCGGATGTACGTTGGGATCTCAGCTCATTGGAGCTCCAACCACGGCCGTCAGCCTCTGGCTCTATAAACAGCTCGGATTTGTTTGGGCGCCTGGCCTTTATCTAGCAGTCATCGGAGTATTGGCCTGGGTCGTTGTCTACCGACAGGCTAGAGAGGAAGCCTCAGAGGTGATTTCGTGAGCAAGGTCAAAACTTTCTTGTCCCTCAAACTAGACATTGGCCATTTATCAGCGCTAGGGCGCCCAGCGCTGATAAATGGCCAATCTCCAGTAAAAGTGATTGTTGAACAACCTCTCAAACAAACTAGGAGTCCACATGTCCGTTGCTGCCAGTTCTGATCGACAGCTTGTCTTCTGCCCCCCTCCGCTAGGCAAGCCAGATCCTACTCAACGAAGACCGAGCGAAGGCCCCGATCATCGTACCCGTGTCCGTCAATCAGGGGCTAAGGGGAGTACTTGCTGGTATGCTGCTTATAATTTATTACGAGAGCGTTATAAAGACCCAAATACAGCAAATTTATCAGAAGAAAGACGATTTGAGCAGATTGCATCTTCTTTGCGTAAATCCCTCTCAGCCCATAAGAGCTCGCTCCCAGATGCGGCAGGCTGGCTCAATGCCGATATCATGGCAACATATTTCCAGACACTGACCAAGGAAACAATAAAAACCCCTCAGATTCAACAAGAGCTACGATCTTTTGATGCATCAACGTCCCCAAAGGTGTCTTGCTGTTCTGTTCTTCCTGGCTTTCTACAACAAGAGAAATGTGAAAACTTATTCGGTTATCTTTTTTATCTAAAAGTTGCCGGTAGAGAACCTTTCTACAATCGATTTTTCGCTACACTGAACATAAATCTTCCAAATTTATTTGAAGCCGCCAAGCAGAAAGATCCAGAGCTAGATCGCTCGTATTGTCAAGGGAAAAAGTGGGAACAGCTTGATTGGGAAAAGAAAGCCATGTTTTTACATATGTTCGCCAAACAACTAATAGCCGAGCGTTATAACATGCAAGTCTCCTCATGGCGTCCCTGTCAACTTATTGGGCATCTTATCACCGAATTGCAGGAACGAGGTCCTCTAATAGTGGAGGGGTGCTTTGGAGATAGTTATTATAACGTTCCAGCTACAAACCTGAACACACAAATTAAAGGCAGAGCGGTTTACGGATGGCTCAAAAAGGATTCGAAAAGTAGCAGGCCTGTCACAGGCCATACTATCCTTCTCGTTGGCGCAGAAAAAAATGGGCGACAAGAACTTGTTTACTACATCGATCCGAACGATGAGAGCGACCCATCGCACCCTGAAAAACAGCGAATTTTTTGCATGTCATACACAAGGCTTACGTCTGCAGAAAATATTTGCGATCATTATGGCGGTTTAGGCAATGATGCACCTGATACTGTCGGATACGCTGTATACAGAAATAAAAATTCACAAACAGGGGATGAAACAGCGCCTTCCTGAGTGAGGAATTGGCGTAAAAGTTCAGTCTCCGAAGGGGACTGAACTTTTACGTTTTGAGTCATTTTTGGCATAACTGTGAGAAAAACTCATCGATTGCTTGATTGGCCCTTCTGGGGTCTAGGCACTGATTGACTAAAATCGCAAATGCGATTTTGCCCGCATACCCTGCATATCCTTTCACCAAAGACATGGTTCCATTTTTGGCTCTGATCGACCCTTGGTATTGGGGCAGTGATTCGAGAAAAACGGGAAAGAGATCCGATTTTTTCATCATGACGAGCATTTCGACGAGTTGGGTCGCTGTGATTAAATTTTTCCTCGAAAGACCCGACCCATCGATCATGTTAAAGCCGCCGAGTTCGATCTTTTGGGATTTCCAGAAACCGGCCACCGCTCTGACCCCTGCAGCTGTGGACCCTTCCCCTTGCCTTACTTCTCCCATTTTTTTCAAAAGGTGTTCGGCATAGAGATTAATGCTTTTCTGATTGGTCCAGTGGACAATCTCTCGAATGGTTGGGGAGGAGCTCGTATGAAAAACGGTTCTCTCTTTTTGCTGCGCCATTTTTTGCTGTCCAACCGCAATGCCTCTCCGCTTGAGCTCCTCCATGAGCCAACTGGCGCAGGCGGCTGCCGGGTCGGGAATCGCGCCCCGAATCGCAAATTCATGGGCAGCTGCGGGGATTGTGCCGCGGACAAACTGGGTGGGAGAAAACTCCATGCCATAAATACAGGCATGATCCCCAGATCCTTCGGGCCCGGTTTTCACCTCATTTTGCAAAACGAGTGTGGGAAGGGGAGGCTCTGTGCGCAAAATCACGGCCTCTTCGCCGACCCTCTTCCCAGGCTGGAAAACAAGGGAATACGCATTCTCATGAAAGGATAAAGCAGAAGCTCCCGCGCCGTAATAGTTGCCCAAATCTTCCCACGACCAGCTCGGGACGGCTAACGCCCTTTCCCACCTCGACGCATCGCCGATCACTTTCCCTACGATGTTTCGGATCCCTAGCTTTTGGACGGCGTCTGCCCAGACCTCAATCTGTTCTTTCCATGAAAGGGAGCCCGGAATACGGTCCGATCCGAGGCAGGGGTCGCCTCCGCCTCGAATGTAGAGATTGCCTTCGAGCGTCTCATCTAGCACTCCGTCATACTCCAAATAGGTTTCAAAACGGCTTTCTGCCCCAAGCAAATGGAGGGCCGCGGTTGTGGTGACGATTTTCATGCAAGAGGCGGGGACGAGGCTCAAAGCACTATTTTTTTCGAACAAAACTTCGCCTGTTTCACAGTCGAGCGCATACAGGCTTACAATGGCATGATCCAAAGAATCAAATTCTTCGCAAAACAAACGGGGCATAAACCAACTCGATGCGAACAGCGCTAGGAGAACGAATTGCATGGGCAGATGATACGATACCGATCTATTTATAGTGAAGTACGTTGCGGAGAATCGACCAACGGGGTTCTCCCTTTTCGGGAGGGATGCCGTGGAGCCAATAGTCTGTCATCTTTTTCTTGAAGCCCGATTCTTCTTTGAGCTTCATCCAGTTGTTGAGAAAAAAGGCAAAATCGGTCGCATGCCGTCGAATCGGATAGGCGAAGAAATTTTTGCCGAGATCGCTTCCGTAATCCATCGCGACGAATTCGGGATGCGAAAGACACCAAATCACAGCGCTTGTTTCAGACCAGACCATCGCATCGACCTCTCCTTGGAGCAAGGGGGTGGGATCGAGGACGTCGGTCACATCTACTTTGGGAAAATGCCGTTTCCCGATTTCGAAAAGAGCTCCTATAGCGCCGATTTTCAGGCTGCTGTTTTTCTGTACTGCCTTCAGGTTAAAAAATTCTTTTTTCTTCGACCTAGGGACGACGAGGACGACGTTATCCTCGTAGTAGGGAAAGGTAAACTGCATTTGGACGAGCCGCTCCTCATTCATAATCACGGAGGACATCCCGATGTCGAATGCCCCTTCGCTGAGCCCTTTGCCGATATTGTCAAATTCGAAGGGGACGAACTGGAGGCTGCATTCCAAATCGTTGGCCAGTTCATAGGCGTAAGAGATGTCGAATCCGACGAGTTCGTTCCGATTGTTATAGTACGAATAGGGGATTGAGCTTGGAGAGAATCCCACTTTCAAAATCCTCGAGTCGACGACTTGGCGGAAGACTCTCGGGATCGCATTGTCGGGAAAAGTTCTCGGATCGCCTGTGTCTCCGAGGGCGAGGATTTCCGCTTTTGCCGGATGATCGATCACTGCGGAAAGGGTGAGATTCATGTAGAGGTTTTGGTACATGTCCGATGGATGGACGACCGCTTTAAAGGCAAAAATAACGAGGGCGAAGCCAATGAGCGGGGCGCCGAGGCGAAGGGTGAGCTCTCTCCATCTGACTTGAATGAGGCCATAGTAGGAATAGATGGTGAGCAAGATGAGGGTGAGGACGCTTGCGATGCTCATCAGGACTTGAAAATTGTAGGTGAAGGATTTCATCTCTAAAAAAAATTGGACGGCTCCGTCTGGAAAGCCGAGTTCGTGAATGAGGTAGAGGATCGAGTTTAAATTGCCCGTCGACGATCCGATTGAAAGGGGGACTGTCAAAATCGAGATCAACGTTTGCTCAAAGCCGGTGAATGGGTGGCGGTAGTAATAGGAGATAAATAGGATGAAAAACAGGGTCATCGCATTCCCAATATGGCCAAAGCTGTAGGCGATGGGGAGGATTGTTTGCCCTTTTTCGTGAAAGCGTTCTTGCGTCCCGTGTTTTCGGGAGAGTAGTTTCAAATAGACGTTCAGAAAGGGGAGGGCGGTTGTTGTGAGTCCCGTGACAAAGGGCAAAAGACAGACGAATCGGATAGCCTTGATCGCCTCTTTGTAGCTCAGAGGAGTCAGTGTGGAAAGGAGCGTGGGTAAAATCCAGAAGGTGACGAAGAGAGAAGAGACAATGAAAGAAAAAACATACAGCTCTAGTTTAGGGAGCTCTTCAAAGTGGATGGTTCCAACGGCGATCGAAATGTAGACGAAGGCTCCAATGGGGGAGAGGAGGCCGAGCCAGTATAGAATCTTTTCAATCGTCTGATTGATCCGTTCGAGCGATGAGATGAGCGGCTCTTTTTTCTCGATATGCATCAGAGCCAGTCCCGAAATCAACCCGAAAATAGCCACTGCAGGAGCGATATTGTTTACGATGTCGTAGAATGGGTTTTGCGGAATTAAGTTTGCGATAAAATTTTTTGAGAATTGCGAGGCGAGCTCACTTGAGGCTTGAGTTTGAATGAGGGGGGAGACGCTCCTTGGGATGAGGGTCGCTAAAAGATAAATCAGGACAAACATGAGCGCCCACAGTGTGGCAAAATAGGGCCAGCCGGAACGGAATATTTTTTTCCCGATGTCTGGGGTCATCGATCCAAGGCCGTGGATCAGCGAGAAGGTGATGTAGGGGAGAACGGTCATTTGTAAGAGCATCGTGTAGGCAGAGCCGATCGGATCGAGTCCGGTCGTGAGCGGTCCGAAAAAAAGGCCGACGAAGATCCCGAGAAGAACGGCGATAAGGACTTGCGTCCCAATAGAGAGATTGCCCATAATTTTTTCGTATATACCGATTTCCTTTTTTTGTCTTTTCACATAAGATGTCTGTATGGAAGAGCCAATTCTGCAAGCGGTGGAGGGGGCCGTTCGGGCCGCCGCCTTTTTAAAGAGGGAGGAGAGTCTCCTCTTCATCGCACAATGCGCGGAGCGGATCGCCGCCTGTTTTAAAGGCGGGCGTAAAATTTTGATTGCCGGCAATGGGGGCAGTCTCTGCGATGCGATGCACTTTGCCGAAGAGCTCACCGGTCAATTTCGTGAAAGACGGCCCGCATTGCCGGCGATTGCCCTCGCCGATCCGGCCCATATGAGTTGCGTGGCGAACGACATGGGCTATGAGTCGGTTTTTGCCCGCGGGGTTGAAGCGTTCGGCCAGCCCGGAGATCTCTTTATTGCTCTCACTACGAGCGGCAATTCGCCGAATCTCCTCGCGGCCCTCCGTCAAGCGAAACAAAAGGGGCTTGGCACCATCTCGTTTCTCGGCAAAACGGGCGGACAGATGAAGGGGCTTTCCGATCTGGAGTGGATCGTCTCCGGCTTTCCTTTCTCCGACCGGATCCAAGAGGCCCACATGGCTGCCATCCACATCGTCATCGAGAGGGTCGAACAGCATCTGTTCGCTTATGCTCCGCGATAAACTCCTCCTCTTTGGCGAGCGTTGGATCAGACGGTCTCCCTGGTATTTCGCTCCGTTGAGTTGGGTTTATGCGGGGATCGTGCGGATGCGGAATCAACTGTACGACTGGCGCCTCCTCCCCGTTGAAAAAGTCCCTTGTACGGTCGTCAGCGTCGGCAATCTGGTCGTCGGCGGAACCGGGAAGACGCCCTTCGTCCATCTGCTTGCAGCCGCTTTTCCCCACAAAAAAGTGGCGATCCTCTCGCGCGGCTATGGCGCACTCCCCGACGAGGCGATGCTCCTCGCGAAAAGATTGCCGAACGTGAAAGTGCTTGTCGGTAAAAATAGAGCGAAGCTGGCAAGGGAAGCTGCAAAAGAGGCTGAACTCCTCATTCTCGATGACGGATTTCAGCATAGGCGGCTTCACCGCGATTTTGACATTGTATTGATGCGGGAAAAAAAAGAGCGGTATTTGCCGTCTGGCTTTTTACGCGATAGCCCTGCGAGACTCAAAGAAGCGGACGCAGTGTTTGTCTCTGAAAAAGATTTTACGCTGGTTGTGAAACGAATTCTCGATCTTGAGGGAAATTTGATTTCCTCGATCAGAGGACGGGAAGTCGTTATTTTTTCTGGCATCGCAAACCCCAGCCGCTTCAAAAAAACGGTTTTAGGACTCGGCGCCGTCATTATCAGTGAAAAGATTTTTGCCGACCACGCCGTCCCCGACCTTTCTAAGCTCCCTAGATCCAGCCTTTTCCTCTGCACAGAGAAAGACGCCGTCAAACTCCCCCCCACGGATCTCCCTATCTATTATTTGGAAATGGAGGTGCAATGGATCTCTGAGCAGGGCCGCTGGACGAAGTTAGTTGAAAAAATCGATCAAAATATCGATAATAGGGCCAGTTTATGAACGGCAATATAAAAATTACTTTACCCAAGCTGGGCGAGAGCATAGTCAGCGCCACAGTGGTTCAGTGGTTCAAAAAAGTGGGCGACCCGATCGCGCTCGATGAGCCGCTCTTGGAAGTGTCGACTGACAAAGTCAATAGCGAAATCCCCTCGCCCGTCGCGGGCGTGCTGCAAGAAATTTTTGCAGGACCTGGCCAAGAACTTCCAGTTGGCGAACCGCTTGCCTCCATCTCTCTGACCGCCGTCGGGGCGGCGGCGCCTCCTGCCTCAAGTCAAGAAGACTTTCTCTCCCCTTCAGTCATGCGCCTCTTGCGTGAAAAAGGGATCGCCCTCTCTGAGGTCGACAAGATGTCTCGCACCGGCGCGGGAGGCCGCCTCACAAAAAAAGATGTGGAGGATTATGTCGTCCCTACAGCTATACCTTGCCCTGCCGCCTCAAATACAGAGCGGGTGAAGATGACTGCCATGCGGAAAGCCATCGCCGATAACATGGTCAAATCTTTTTACGAGGCGCCCCACGCCTCGCTCATCACCGAAGTCGATGTGACGGAGCTTCTCAAGTTCATCCGAGATCAAAAACAGACTTTTCTTGCAAAGACAGGCGCTAAACTCACCATCACCCCATTCGTCGCCCGTGCGATGGCTCGCGCTCTCCAGACCTACCCGCTCCTGAACGCCTCTTTGGATGGAGACATGATCGTAATGAAGCGATTTGTCAACCTAGGCGTCGCGGTCAGCGTAGATCAGGGGGTGATGGTTCCTGTGATTAAGGATTGTCAGACGAAAACCCTCTCCCAGATCGGCCAGCAGATCGCTCAGCTTGCCGAAAAGACCCGGAACCACATTCTTTCTCCGAGCGACATTCAGGAAGGATCTATTACCCTCACGAATTTTGGGATGACCGGCACGATGATCGGCGTTCCCATCATCCGCTATCCGGAAGTGGCCATTGTCGGCCTCGGCGCCATCACCAAGAAGGTCGCCGCCATGCCAGATGACTCGATCGCCATCCGCTCCGTCCTCTTCCTCTCCCTTACCTTCGACCACCGCGTCTTGGACGGCATCTACGGGTGCGGTTTTCTCAGCGAGCTGAAAAAACGGCTCGAAGAGGACATTTTCTTGGATTAAGAGTATCCCGCTTTGCCGTCGAAGAGATATAAAAACTCGGCCCTGATCACATCCATATTCACGTGGTCGAACGCATGGATGATCTTGATCAGGTCGTCTTGGGACACTGTCCGTTGGTCATCTGACACAAACCGGCAGCGCCACTCTTCAATGCAGAACGTTTCGGGCTGCCCTTGGGGCCAAACACGAGTGCCTCGGTTGGTGATCATAGTGAGGCGGAGAGGACCTACGTTGATATGGGAAATTTTGGCAAAGAAGTCTCCCAATTGTCCTCGGAAGAAAATATAGACGTCCACCCCGATCAAATGTCTGACCGGCTCGGTGGGGCTATACTTGTGAACCAGCTCGCTTTTCCCTTTGCCGAAAATAGCGGCTTTCAGTTGATCCGGCTTTTTCCCGAGGTTTTTCACGACTGCCTCGGCAAATTCCTGTGTCCCTACCTTTTTTTGGCTCACCCCTTCCTTAAAAATATCGTAGGTATGGATCCCTTCTTCTAACGTTTTCAGCCAACTATTTTGGATTTTGGCCGCGATCTCTGGTTGGCCAATGTGGTCGAGCATTTGGACGGCGGCTAGGAGGAGTCCCGATGGATTGGCGACATTTTGCCCGGCTCTGCGGGGCGCAGAGCCGTGGATCGCCTCGAACATGGCCCCTTTGTCGCCGATATTCGCCGAGCCGGCAAGGCCTACGGAACCGGCTATTTGCGCAGCGACGTCAGACAAAATATCTCCATATAAATTCGGCATGACGATCACGTCAAACACTTCGGGCGTGTCGGCGAGCTTAGCGGCGCCGATATCGACGATCCAGCTCTCATTGAGGATATCGCCGTATTCTCCCGCAATTTCATCAAACACTTTGTGGAAGAGTCCGTCGGAGAACTTCATGATGTTATCCTTCATGAAGAGGGTCACCTTTTTCCGGCCGTGCCGCCGGGCGTAGTCGAACGCGTAGCGGACGATCTTCTCGGAGCCTGCTCGGGAGATCAGCTTGATCGAAGTACAGACGTCGGGCGTTTGCCGATACTCGATCCCCGAATAGAGATCCTCCTCATTTTCTCGGACGATGACCACATCCATCTCGGGATGTTTGGTCGCCACATAAGGGTAGTAGGAGATGCAAGGGCGCACATTTGCGTACAGGCCGAGGGTCGTCCGGATCGTCACATTGAGGCTTTTGAACCCCCCCCCTTGAGGCGTTGTAATCGGCGCCTTCAAGAAGGCCTTCGTTCCCCGAATGATATTCCACATCTCTGGATCCATTCCGGTCATAAAGCCTTTCAGATACAGTTTCTCTCCAATTTCGATCCGATGCACCTCGATTTGGGCCCCTGCCGCCTCTAAAATATGGAGTGTCGCCTTCATGATTTCTGGGCCGATTCCGTCCCCTTCGGCCACTGCAATCGGTGTCTTTGCCATAAATAACCCTTTTCGTTTAAGTGTAGCAGTTTGTAAAATTAACGGTTATGGTAAAGAAGCTCTTTGACGACCAGCGCGCGCTTCTCAATGATTTTTTCGATCGGATCGATCATAGGGAGACTCAAAAAATTTTCGAGCGGCTCCTCGCCTGTAGAGGCGTCATTATCCTCTCCGGCGTCGGGAAAAGCGGCCACATCGCTGAAAAAATAGCGACGACCCTCCTCTCCACGGGCACCCGTTCCGTTTTTCTTTCTCCTGCTAATGCCCTCCATGGAGATATCGGTTTCATCTCGCCGGACGATATTTTCCTCTTCTTCAGCAAAAGCGGCTCCTCCCAGGAGCTCGTCGACCTTTTACCCCATGTCAAAAATAAGGGGGCTGCGACTATTGCAGTCGTGGCGGCTCCCCAATCAAGGCTGGCTAAACTCTCCGATCTTTCGATCATCCTCCCCATTGAAAGGGAAATCTGTCCCTACGATTTGGCCCCGACGACCTCCGCCGCAGCGCAGCTCATCTTTGGCGATTGTCTGGCTATTGCGCTCATGCAGGCCAAGCGCTTTACGTTAGCCGATTTTGCCGCCAACCATCCGAGCGGCTCTTTGGGGCGCAAAATCACCTTCAAAGTGGCCGACCTGATGCTGAAAGGGGACGACCTACCTCTCTGTAAGTCGACCGATCTGCTCCTCGACGTCCTGCATGAACTCTCCCTCAAACGGTGCGGCTCTCTTTTGATTGCCGATGAACAGAGGGTTTTGCTGGGGATCTTCACGGACGGAGACCTGAGGCGGGCCCTCCAAGCAAAAGGTCCCGACGCCCTACGCCAGCCCCTCTCGATGCTGATGAACTGTTCGCCAAAGAGCGTCTCTCCAGAGCAGCTTGCTATCGAAGCTGTAAAAAAAATGGAAGAAGATCCAGCCCGCCCCATTACCGTTTTGCCGGTTTTGAAAGAGGGGAGGGTCGTGGGACTTGTCCGCATGCACGATATACTTCAAAAGGAACTCTCATGATTATTCTCGTCTTTATCGTAGGTTATTTAGCCATCATTTTTGAGCATAAAATCAATGTGAATAAAACTGCCTCTGCCCTTTTAATGGCTGTCCTCACCTGGATGTTCCTCTTTTTCTACGCCCCGAATCTCCATGCGCTTGGCGAAAAGGTGAACGACATCAGCCAGATCATTTTTTTCCTCCTTGGGGCCATGACCCTCGTCGAAGTGATCGACGTCCATAAAGGATTTAAAGTCATCACCGATCTCATCCATACGAACTCGAAGAGAAAAATGCTCTGGATTATGGGACTGACGACTTTTTTTCTGTCGGCTGTTCTCGACAACCTAACGACGACGATTGTCATGATCTCTTTACTGCGCAAATTGGTTCCCGATGCAAAAGATCGGCTCCTCCTTGGCGCGACGGTCGTCATCGCCGCAAACGCAGGCGGCGCCTGGACGCCGATCGGAGATGTGACGACAACAATGCTCTGGATCAACGGGAATATCACCTCGCTCAACGTGATGAAAATCCTCCTTTTCCCAAGCCTCATTGCCCTCGTCTCCGCATTGATCCTCCTTGGATGGCGCCTCAAAGGGGAATATCCCCACGCCACCGCCCGCGCGCACGATGAAGAGATCGAGCCAGGAGCGAGAATCGTCTTTTTCTGCGGAATCGGCGCGCTGATTTTCGTCCCCATTTTCAAAGCCCTCACTGGACTGCCTCCCTTTATGGGGATCCTCCTTTCGCTCGGAGCCCTCTGGCTCATCACCGACGTGATGCACGCGCCTCATGAAACGAGAGAGCACCTCCGCTTGCCCCAAATCCTCACACGGATCGACACCTCCGGCGTCCTCTTTTTCTTAGGGATATTGCTCTGCATCAGCTCGCTCGACGTCGCAGGCATACTGAACCAATTGGCCCACTTCCTCGACGCCACGATCGGCAATCTTTCGATCATCGCCACCCTCATTGGACTCATCTCCGCGATCATCGATAACGTCCCGCTCGTCGCAGCCGGCATGGGGATGTACGATCTGCAGACCCACCCCCAAGACTCCTACCTCTGGCAAATGCTCGCTTATTGCGCAGGCACTGGCGGCAGCATTTTGATCATCGGTTCGGCAGCCGGCGTCGCCTTCATGGGACTCGAAAAAGTCGATTTCCTTTGGTACTTGAAGAAAGTGAGTTTGATCGCGCTCGCAAGCTACCTCGTCGGCGTCGGCGCGCTCATCTTGCAAGAAGCGCTCCTTAGATAGGTTTTGAGGTATACTGCGGCCACCCCAAAAGTGTGGCCGCAGTACAGTTAATGTCCAGTTCAAATGGACAATTGCGGGTAGGCTGTATGAACAACCCTATTTTCACCAAAATAGTTTAACCCACTGAATAATAAAAATAGCCAATGCAAATACCCCCGCTCCAATTAATGCAGGCTTGCCTCCTGCTACCTTGTATTCTCCTATATATTTTCTTCGGTACCTCCCAATCCAAATCATACTGACCGGTATCATCCCTGACAGAAGCGCATCTCCAAACCCGCCGCTCGCGTCGAGAAAATTCAAAAGAGCCTTTTGAAACAACATCGCAAGGAAAAGACACGGCAGAATCGATACTGCGATAATCGTCTCCTTGCGGGGATATTTGCCTAAACCCTTGAACATATCGCGGACAAAGTCGAACAAGGCTATCGATAACCCCAAATAGGAGGTGACAAGGGCAAGAAATGCGAACGCATCCATCACCACAAACACAGTAGGGTTGGAAAAATGGACTTTAAAAGGCTCTACGATCAAAGAGTTGTTCTCAAAAGCTGCATGTAAACCATCAGCGCCTTCAAACGGGATGATCCCATGAATGATGAGTAGCCATAGAAAATAGACTGCGAATGGAACCGCGGTGCCTATTAGAATAGATTTTTTCAGCTTGGCTGCATTGTAGTTCAGATAAGAACACAGAGAGGGGACGATCATCTGATGGCTGAAGGCTGCGAAGATCAAAGGAAAACAGCTCAATCCTTGCACCCACGCAGGACGAAATGTCAGATAGTCGAGCCGGAGATGAAATAGTCCGAGACAGACCAAATAACAATAAAAAACTCCCATGAGGAGGACGAACCAGCTATTGACCTTGCTGATGAACGCCAATCCTAATGAGACTAATCCTCCAAACAGGACCGTAAATAACACGCAGCACATTGAGTATCCCAGTGAAATACCAAGCAGGCTTGTAATCCAGTAGTCAAACAATAAGGCTCCGCCGGAGGTATAAGCGACCAGGGAGGCCGTGTTCATAAAGAGATAAACAATGAGGCTTAGTATTCTGCCCGGGGCGCCTAGGAGCGCTTGGGCGATCGTGGAAAAGTGCGATTGATCGCGAAGCCATAAAGTGGCCTCGACGAGGAGAAGTCCCGTATATGACATAAAGATCCAACTCGCAAGAAGCACCAGGGACGCAATGCAAAAACCAGAGTCGGCGGTTTGGATGGGCATTGCGAGCATTCCGCCGCCGATACAGGTTCCACATACGAGCATCGCCCCCTTCCAAACTGAAAGTCCGGCAGTCTCTCCGTCTCTTAAGATCGTTGTCGACATATCAATGTGCGCCAATCGCTAGATGGAATACGAGGATGATCCTTTTGACGGCGAACCCCTCTTGAAGTTGTTGAAAAAAAATTTTCTGCGAATCCCCTATGAGGCATGCCGAAGAAGTATCTCAAATGGATAGCAAATCTGTCAAATCATATACTGCGGCCACCCCAAAGTAAAAGTGTGAATTTGGGGTGGCCACAGTATAACAATTTTGAGCCGCAAGGTATTCAAGAAAAGGCCCCGCAAATGCGAGGCCTCTGCACACTTTACTAGGATTGCAACCGATCGTTAGATGTCGAATTGCAGTCTGAGAGAAAACCCGTTCAGGGTCAGATTGCCGCGGCTGACGACATCGTTGGCATATGTGCCAGGCCCTGCGCTACCGGTCCCTGTAGAGCCAGAGAAGAATTTCCTCAAGTTGAGTTGATCGAACCACTCGTGGAACTCGTAACCTGCTTTCAAGCCAACATGATTCCTCTTCTTGTTGAAATACATGCCCCAGCCAATGCCGATCGCCATCTCAAGGTTCGGCGTGTTTTGGTAGTAATCGTGTCTGATGTCATACCCGTCTGCCTCTGCTCCAGGAAGGATGTAATTTTGTGAGATCTCAAATTTGCCGAAGAGCATCGAAGCGGCTATGTTGCCAAATAAGCACCATCCTTTGCCCAAAATCCAGTCTGTATCAAGACCGGCGCGAGTGCCAATCCCCCAGAAATTGTTGTCTGCGTGCATAATCGTCCGGGTATCCGCACCGTCGCCGCTGTAATCGGCCGAAACGTGCTGATCGATCCAGCCGCCCCGCAGGCCAAAATGGGGATTGACCACCAAATAGCGGCTCACATAGTACGGCTTACCCAGCCTGACGTCGATTGTATCGTAGGAACTATCCCAACAGCTGCTTGATCTCGGACCGATCTGCGCTCCCGGCGTACCTACCCCCAGCGAGTTGAGAGGAATCACGACGCCGCCAGAAGTGGTCGCATTCGCATGTTCGTAATTGGTGATGTTCAGCCAAGTCCAATTGAAATCGACATTCCAAGCGTCGTGGTCAAGATAAAATCCAATCCCTACGCGGAAGCCAGGATTGTAATCATAGTCATGACCATTCCCTGAAAATCCCCGTACGCGTCCTTGCGTAATAGAGTTCGAGTCAGTGGGCGTTGAGGAATCTTGGATGACAAATTCCATCCCATCTTGCTTCGCCTGAAAAGCCAATCCATCTACGTGTATATAGAAATCTTTGGGACAATTCAGATCCATATCAAAAGGGTATGCAAATGCGAACGGGCCGGGTTTTGGCTCTTCGCAGCATACTTGTTGCACGGGAGGTTCGCAAGGGTCTCTCGGTATCGCGTACAGACTCGTCGTCGCCACAAAGGCGGCAACAGAGGACGCTAGCACCCCGCTGAACGCACTATTCCACTTAAAATGCATAGACATCTCCAGTTTTTTGTTTAGAGGCAGCTTTCACAGGGCCAGACCTCATGGTTTAAAACCCCCCAAGGATTTTGTCCGCTCTCAATGCTGTTTTTCTCAGCTGAGCTTTCCTACGGGATTGGTTTTTTACCACAGTAATTTTTTGACCATAAATATGCAATAAAAATTTACAGCTCCCAATCCTCCGCGCGAGCTTCAAAAACATTAAAAAATACGCATCTTATTAATTTTCATATGCTTGCGTTTGTGTTTTTGAAAAAATATTGCCGAAAATGACTAAGGTTTAGTATGTTCGTAGCTTCGCTGAAAGGAGAAATCCGAGGAAAGCGAAAAGGGACAGCGAGACTGACCCGCTAGTATTTTGACAGCAGAAGAAGAGAAGAGTGTTTTGAAAAAGAACAAGCTTGTGTAAGGTCAACTGACCTTACTCGTCAAAAGTAATTAATTTTTTCTGAGAATTTGATCTTGGTTCAGATCGAATGCTGACGGCGTGGATGAGGCATGCAAGTCGTACGGTATGGGGGCAACTCCATATAGTGGCGCAAGGGTTAGTAATACATAGATAATCTGCCTCTGACCTGGGAATAACGGCTGGAAACGGCCGCTAATACCGAATGAGGTGTCGTAGGGCATCCTACGATCATCAATGCGGGGGATCGAAAGACCTTGTGGTTAGAGAAGAGTCTATGGGATATCAGCTAGTTGGTGGGGTAAAGGCTCACCAAGGCTAAGACGTCTAGGCGGATTGAGAGATTGACCGCCAACACTGGGACTGAGACACTGCCCAGACTCCTACGGGAGGCTGCAGTCGAGAATCTTTCGCAATGGGCGCAAGCCTGACGAAGCGACGCCGTGTGAGCGAAGAAGGCCTTCGGGTTGTAAAGCTCTTTCGCTAGGGAACAAGAGAGGTCGGATAACACCCGGCCGATTTGATGGTACTTGGTAAAGAAGCACCGGCTAACTCCGTGCCAGCAGCTGCGGTAATACGGAGGGTGCAAGCATTGATCGGAATTACTGGGCGTAAAGGGCGCGTAGGCGGCACGATAAGTCAGATGTGAAATTCCGGGGCTCAACCCCGGAGCTGCATTTGAAACTATCGAGCTAGAGTACAGTTAGGGTAAACGGAATTCCACGTGTAGCGGTGAAATGCGTAGATATGTGGAAGAACACCGGTGGTGAAGACGGTTTACTGGGCTGAAACTGACGCTGAGGCGCGAAAGCATGGGGAGCAAACAGGATTAGATACCCTGGTAGTCCATGCCTTAAACGATGCATACTAGAAGTAGGAGGGCTCAACCCCCCCTGTTTCGGAGCTAACGCATTAAGTATGCCGCCTGGGGAGTACGCTCGCAAGGGTGAAACTCAAAAGAATTGACGGGGGCCCGCACAAGCAGTGGAGCATGTGGTTTAATTCGATGCAACGCGAAGAACCTTACCTGGGCTCGAAATGTAGAGGACGACATCAGAGATGGTGTTTCTCGAAAGGGTCTCTATATAGGTGCTGCATGGCTGTCGTCAGCTCGTGCCGTGAGGTGTTTGGTTAAGTCCAGCAACGAGCGCAACCCTTATCGTTAGTTGCCAACGCGTCAAGGCGGGAACTCTAACGAGACTGCCTGGGTTAACCAGGAGGAAGGTGAGGATGACGTCAAGTCCGCATGGCCTTTATGTCCAGGGCTACACACGTGCTACAATGGTCGGTACAGAAGGCAGCGAAACCGTAAGGTGAAGCAAATCCTCTAAAACCGATCTCAGTTCAGATTGTAGTCTGCAACTCGGCTACATGAAGTTGGAATTGCTAGTAATGGCGTGTCAGCAACAACGCCGTGAATACGTTCCCGGGCCTTGTACACACCGCCCGTCACATCATGGGAGTTGGTTTTACCCGAAGTCGCTGACCCGACCCGCAAGGGAGGGAGGCGCCCAAGGTAAGGCCGATGACTGGGATGAAGTCGTAACAAGGTAGCCCTATCGGAAGGTGGGGCTGGATCACCTCCTTTAAAGAGAAATGGGAACTCACTTCGGTGATCCCATAGGTTGAAAGCTTGTTCCGATCTCCACTCTTCTCTTTTTCTGCTGTCAAAGCTTGAAAGTTTGAATTACAGGCATTAACACGATAACTATAATTTTATAGATCATTTTTTTTATTAATTTGAGTCGGCGCTTGAAGAAGGCAACAAAAATACGTTGTCAAGTTTATAAGGGCTGCTGGTGGATGCCTTGGTATCGAAAGGCGAAGAAGGACGCGCTAACCTGCGAAAAGTTTCGGAGAGTCGGAAAGAGACATTGACCCGGAAGTATCCGAATGGGGAAACCCACTGGGAGTAATATTCCAGTATTCTAATCTGAATACATAGGATTAGGAAGCGAGACCCGCTGAAGTGAAACATCTCAGTAAGCGGAGGAGAAGAAATCAAAAGAGATTCCCTTAGTAGCGGCGAGCGAAGCGGGAATAGCCCAAACTCGAGGATTTATCCTTGAGGGTTGTAGGGCCAGTCATAACGGCTGCGGAGACTTAGCGGAATCATCTGGAAAGATGAGCGACAAAGGGTGATAGCCCCGTACGCGAAAAGAGGAAGCAGTCAGACAGGTACCTGAGTAGGGCCGGACACGTGAAACCCGGTCTGAATCTGGGGGGACCGCCCCCCAAGGCTAAATACTCATCGATAACCGATAGTAAACCAGTACTGCGAAGGAAAGGTGAAAAGAACCGCTGTTAGCGGAGTGAAATAGAACCTGAAACCAGCAGCTTACAAACGGTCGGAGGCCTATGCCCCTTTTAGGGGAATGGCTGACGGCGTGCCTTTTGCATGATGAGCCAGCGAGTTAGGATTTATGGCGAGGTTAAGCAACGTTCGTTGCGGAGCCAGAGCGAAAGCGAGTGTGAATAGCGCATTTGAGTCATAAGTTCTAGACACGAAACCAACTGATCTATCCATGGCCAGGTTGAAGCAGAGGTAAAACTCTGTGGAGGACCGAACTAGTAACTGTTGAAAAAGTTTTGGATGAGCTGTGGATAGGGGTGAAAGGCCAATCAAAGTTGGAGATATCTTGTTCTCTCCGAAATAACTTTAGGGTTAGTCTTGAGCATACCTCTTGCGGGGGTAGAGCACTGGATCCACGCGGGGGCCTACCGGCCTACCAAAGGGAACCAAACTCCGAATACTGCAAGAGCGCTCGGGAAATAGACTGTGGGGGATAAGCTTCATAGTCAAAAGGGGAACAGCCCAGATCGTCGATTAAGGCCCCAAATTCTATCTTAAGTGGGTAAGGAAGTAGAGTTTCTAAAACAGTTGGGATGTTGGCTTAGAGGCAGCCATCATTTAAAGAGTGCGTAACAGCTCACCAATCGAGAGACTCTGCGCCGATAATATCCGGGACTCAAAGATAGAGCCGAAATCACGGGTTTGTATCGCGAGATACAAGCGGTAGGAGAGCGTAGTATGTGCGTCGAAGGTATACCGTAAGGAGTGCTGGAGCGCATACTAGTGAATATGCATGGCATAAGTAAACGATAAAGGGGGTGAAAATCCCCCTCGCCGAAAATCCAAGGTTTCCAGGGTAAAGTTCGTCTTCCCTGGGTTAGCCGGACCCTAAGCCGAGGCGGAAACGCGTAGGTGATGGGAAGCAGGTTAAATATTCCTGCGCCGCCTAAGACAATGACAATGGGGTGACAAAGTAAGTTAAGCGTGCGGACTATTGGATGTCCGTTCAGTTCTGAGACCGGTTGACAGGGAAATCCGTCAGCATAAAGTTAGGGAATTGACAAGGGGAACCTTTTGGGGAACCGATGGCGTAGCGCGAAGCTTTCAAGAAATAACCTCTAGTCGTCGATGGCGACCGTACCAAAACCGACACAGGTGGATGAGAAGAGTATTCTCAGGCGCGCGAGAGAACTCACGTTAAGGAACTCTGCAAATTAGCCTCGTAACTTCGGGAGAAGAGGCACCACAAAGGGTGATGAAGAACATTTAGAGCCCCTTGAGGTCGCAGTGAAAAGGCCCAGGCGACTGTTTAACAAAAACACAGCACTCTGCTAATTCGTCTAAGAAGACGTATAGGGTGTGATACCTGCCCAATGCCGAAAGGTCAAAAGGAGACGTCAGTCCGCAAGGACAAAGCGTTGAATTTAAGCCCCGGTGAATGGCGGCCGTAACTATAACGGTCCTAAGGTAGCGAAATTCCTTGTCGGGTAAGTTCCGACCTGCACGAATGGTGTAACGATCTGGGCGCTGTCTCAACGAGAGACTCGGTGAAATTGTAGTAGCAGTGAAGATGCTGTTTACCCGCAATAAGACGGAAAGACCCCGTGAACCTTTACTGTACTCTGATATGGGCTCTTGACTTGTTATATGTAGAATAGCCAGGAGGCAAAGAAGTTGTGTCGTTAGGCATGATGGAGCCGCCAGTGAAATACTGGTTTTAACAAGTTGAGAATCTAACGTGACTCCCTGAAGCTGGAGCACGGACAGTGTCAGACGGGCAGTTTTACTGGGGCGGTATCCTCCCAAAGAGTAACGGAGGAGTCCAAAGCTTGCCTCATCGTGGTTGGTAATCACGAAACGAGCGTAAAAGTATAAGGCAGGTTGACTGCGAGACCAACAAGTCGAGCAGGTACGAAAGTAGGGTTTAGTGATCCGGCGGTAGAAAGTGGAATCGCCGTCGCTCAACGGATAAAAGGTACTCCGGGGATAACAGGCTTATCGCCACCAAGAGTTCATATCGACGTGGCGGTTTGGCACCTCGATGTCGACTCATCGCATCCTGGGGCTGGAGAAGGTCCCAAGGGTTAGGCTGTTCGCCTATTAAAGCGGTACGCGAGTTGGGTTCAAAACGTCGTGAGACAGTTTGGTCCCTATCTGTTGCGGGCGTAGGAATTTTGAGAGGAGTTGCTTCTAGTACGAGAGGACCGAAGTGAACGAACCAATGGTGTGCCGGTTGTACTGCCAAGTGCATAGCCGGGTAGCTATGTTCGGAAAGGATAAGCGTTGAAAGCATCTAAACGCCAAGCCTCCCTCAAGATAAGAATTCCCAATGAGACCCCATGAAGATCACATGGTTGATAGGTTGGGTGTGTAAGTGCAGTGATGCATTCAGCTAACCAATACTAATCGGTCCAGCGACTTGACGCATTTTTTTCGAGTCTTTTTCAAGAGCCGATTCAAGAGAATAAGAAGAGTAAATGCCTGTAATTCAAAATTTTTTCTGGTGGCCATAGAGAGGGGGAAATACCTGATCCCATCCCGAACTCAGAAGTCAAGACCCTCGTCGCCGATGGTACTAGTCTCAAGAGACTGGGAGAGTAGGTAGCTGCCAGATTTTCATCCAGCCCTGATTAAAGCAATTTAATCAGGGCTTTTTTTGTTTAGTTCTGTTACAATAGCGAAATGATTCAATCATTGCGTGTAATTGTCAGTAATTATTGTCCGAGTTTTGTTAAGAAGGGGGCGGCTGTTGCTGCTGGCGCTATTGTAACATATTCGATCATAAGCAGTTCCGATTTTGTTTCTGGGATAGAACTCGCCTTATTGGGAGTGAGTGCGACTTTTGCTGTTATGGCTGCCAAAAAATTAATGAGTATCGTCAGGAAAGAGAGGAGCTATCAACATATTTGTGAGACTCCTTACAAAGCAAGCTGGTTGCAGCTTCAAGAACAGATGTGTCGCCAGCCCCCCCTTCCCCCCGCAAGACGGTTGTTTTAGCGGTAGCTCTTTTCTTTGCAGAAAGTGTCCTCGACCGGATGAATATCTCGCGACCTGGCATATGATTTACAACCGAAAATGTGTGATTATAGATGTAAGCCAATCAGACCCTCCTTTTTATCCCCAGTTAGGAAAAAAGTTGACATTTCCTAGTTTCATAGGCGACATGGTAGTGACCTGTGAAAAGAACAAAGACAATCTATATACATACAGTTTGCATGCCGGCCACAGAATAGTCGAGATCGCCCGTTACCATTTTAATGCATGGCCTAATCATGGGATGGTTGATGTTGACATATTAGAGCAGTTAACAGAGATGGCATGTAAAGAGACACATCCCGTTTGGGTTCATGGCAGCGATGAATCAGGGCCAGCTGGAACGGTGATTGCGGCCTCTATGCTCAAACGGCAGATTCAAGGCGGAGCCATCACCGCAATGGATCTAGAATCTAAATTGATTGCATTGATTGTAACTCTTCGCGCACAACAATCTGTGGATATTGTCCCAAATATCGGACATTTTAGTCTGCTTTGCGAGTACGGAAAACGGCTCCTTGCTGAGAAGCCGTCCAACCAATATACTGCGGCCACCCCAAAAGTGTGAATTTCGGGTGGCCGCAGTATAACTTTTACTGGACATTGGCCCTAAAACCGGATCTCTCCATTGACGTCGATTGCGTTTTGATTAAAGACGCGCCATTCAAAGGAGAGCGAAGCCTTGCTAGAGTCGACTAAAGTTAGCCCTAGCGCCATCCCCCAATGTTTTTTCCCCACGATTGATTTAGACTCGAGATCGACAATCTCATCCATATCGGGGAAGCGGACGAGTACGATAGGCGGGTCTGGTTGAATGTGGGTCAGAATATAAGTGGCGTTCACATAAGGGGCAAACATCCAGGCTCGGTAGGACATTCCGAGCGCCCCTTGGATCTCTTTGTAGCGGAGACGGTAATTGCTCACGATATTATAAGCCATCCCATCGACCACGAAGTATTTTGGTTTTTGATTGGTCTCAAAGTATTTTACATCGGCGCCGAAAAACAAATTTTTGTGCTTCAGCCAGACCAATTTGCTTCCAACAGCCCAACTCAGGGCCCTTTTTGTGAAAATTTCCTCATCGATTTGCAGCCGCGAACTACCGACGATTCCATATAAATCGAGCCGATTTTTAAAATTGAGCGTAGCGATCCCTGCGTAGGTAGAGAGTTTTAAAAAAGTACGGGTATGGGTGACCCCTTCGAGTTTAAATTCATCGCGGAACCGCTGTTTGTAGACCCAATCATCGAGATAGCCGACCCGAAAAGAACACCAATAGCGCGGCGTCCAAATTCCCTTTTCAACCAAAATGGGTTGAGCAGGGTTGCCAACGAGCATGGCAGATAACGGAGAAAAAAGAAGGGAAAAAAGAGACCAGGCCAGCCCACGGATCATAGATCCTTTATATTCGAAAAAAAAATGTTGCGCAATAAATTCCTGACTTCGGTATGGAACGAATTAAAGGGGAGCGTTGAAATGTCGCTAGGTGAAACGGTGGGTAAACTGGAAAATCTTCTTGGGGCGCTTGTGAAAGATCTCTCCAAGGTCATCCGTGGCAATAAATCGGCAGCGCAACGAGCGAGGGTTGGGACGATTCATTTAGCAAAAATAGGCAAGCAATTTCGAAAAGAATCGGTGGATGCTGAGAAGAGCGGCAAACTTCGCAAGCCGAAGAAAAAAGCCAAGAAAAGAAAGCGCTAAACCGCTATCATCGCTTCCTGATGGAAGGATCTGTTCAAACTTTTTCTTTAAAAGGGTATGGGATCGCGGACGAGGTGGAGATTGCCCATGTGATTCCTGGGGATCTGATCCTTTTTGAACTCACCCGCAAAAAACGGCTTCCCCAAAAAGGGCGTCTTCTAGAGATTCTCACCCCTTCGCCCGACCGGGTTGAGCCCCGTTGTCTGCATGCCCGCACCTGTGGCGGCTGCTCCTGGCAGCAGATGGCCTATTCAGCCCAGCTCAAAGAAAAAGAGCGGCGGGTTCAACAAGCCTTTCAGAGGGAATCTGATCCGATTATTCCCAGCCCCCAAATCTTTGGCTATCGGAATAAAATGGAGTTTACTTTTTCTGAAAATAGGGGAGGCCAGCGCTATCTTGGTCTCATGATTGCCCAAGCTGAACCCTACGTATTTAACCTCACCGAATGCCACCTCACGAACCGCTGGTTTACAGACGCCCTTTCTGCTGTCCGCGCCTGGTGGGAGTCCTCTGGCCTCAGAGCCTATCATCCTCCGGCCGATACAGGGAGCCTTCGGTATTTGACCCTTCGCGAGGCCATCCGTACAGGGCAAAAGATGGCTATCCTCAACGTCTCAGGCAATTCTGAATACGCTCTAACCCGTCCTCAGCTTGACAGTTACACCCAGGCCATCCAAAGCGCGGTTCCAGGCGACACTTCGATTTTCCTCCGGATTCATCAGACCAAAAAAGGGCGTCCGACCCAATTTTTTGAGATGCATCTGGCCGGCCCCGACCATATTGTGGAAGAGCTTCACCTCAAAGAGGGCCCCCTCTCCTTTAAAATCAGCCCCATCTCGTTTTTTCAACCCAATACCCTGGGCGCCGAGCAGCTCTACGACACAGCCCTCTCGATGCTCCCCCCCAGCTCTACTGTTTACGATTTGTATTGTGGAACAGGAACCCTGGGGATGGCTGCATCGAGACGAGTCGCAAAAGTGATCGGCATTGAACTGAGTCCCGAAGCGGTCATCGATGCTGAGGCGAATCTGCTCCGCAATAAAATCGGCAACATGGAACTCCATCAAGGCGATGTGGGCAAGGTGTTGACGCGCCTCATGGCCGAGCCCACCTTCACCCGTCCCGACGCAGTCATCCTCGACCCTCCCCGAGCCGGCCTCGATCCTCTCGCCCTCCACCACCTAAAAACTTTACTTCCCAAGACCATCCTCTACATTTCGTGCAATCCCGCCACCCAAGCGGAGAATATTGCCGAGCTGATCAAAGCCCGCTACCAACTCAGGCGCCTGCAGCCCGTCGACCAATTTCCTCACACTTATCATATTGAGAATATCGCCCATCTTGAGCTTGATAGATAAAGGTCTCTTCAGGCAAATTGGGTGGGATAAAACCCTCTAAAGGAAATTTTTATGTTTGGAAAATCTTTATTATTTCTTGCCCCTGCGGCAGCCATGTTTGCCCAAGACGCAGCTCCGAGCCCTGGCGGCGGGCTGACACAGACGTTGATTATGATTGGGATAGCCCTGGTGTTTTTCTATTTTATTTTGTGGCGTCCCGAGCAGAAGCGCCGTAAAGCTGCTGAGCAGATGCGCAGCGGCCTGAAGAAAGGCGATCGAGTGACAGCGATGGGCATTATTGGCAGAGTGGATAAGATCAATGAGCAGACGGTGATATTGAAGATGGTCGAAGGGGCTAAAGTGGAGATTGTGAAAGCGGCGATTACCGACGTCCAGTCTTCTTCGGAAGAGGCGGCTGTCGAGTCTTAATACTACAAGCTCCGCAATCCTTGCGGAGCTTGTTACCGATTATACCAGAATGCGAAGATAGCTCCTGCTATTATCACCACATTTGATGCGATTGAGAGATAGCGTTCGCAAGCGCTACGCCTTTGGACGACTGGCGCTGGCGGCGCTAGTACCGGTGCGACCGGCGGCGCTGGAGGAGGGAACATGGTTTGTGCTATCGCTGCAGCATTTGCAGTTTGTGCTAGGGTTTCCCTGTTGCTTTGTTGCTGTTGCTGCTGTAATCGCTGTTGTTGTTCAGCTATCTGCTGATTGCGTCTGTATACTTGAAAATTTTGGAGGGTATTTTGCAAGGGGATGGCGACATTGTGCTGTTGCTGGTCCATTTGCTGTCCTTGACATAATGCCTCAGTAAGCCCTCGTTCCTGCGCCAGTAGGGTTTGTAGGTCATTGCGATGCCTGTTCTGGATCTGTGTTAAAGTCGCATTGTGATTCTGTTGTAGGACTTGTAATGCCTGTTGGTCCCCTTGGAAGGCGTTTAATGCGGTGTGAGTAGCTGTTTGCCACGCCTTGATGTCCTGTTGTTGCTGTTGGAGTAACTCTTTCTGATCTCGATGAAACAGCTGCTGCTGCTTGCGTGCCTCGGTTTTTTGATTTTCGATCAATGTGCGTTGTGTTTGTAGAACGGGTATTTGTACAGCAAGAATTATTTCTGCTGCCAACATTTGGTTTAGGGCCACTTGATGATTTGCATCTGATTGCTCGAGCTCTAATGTGTCAGTGCGTTGCCGAGCGTCTAAATTTACTGTGTGTTGCTGAAGCAATATTTGTAGTGGGGTTTGGGGGGGAGCGGGAGGAAGAGCAGGCACTGGCTGCGCTTGTGGTTGTGGCTGTGGTTGTGGCTGTGGCTGTGGCTGTGGCTGTGGCTGTGGCTGTGGCTGTGGCTGTGGCTGTGGCTGTGGCTGTGGCTGTGGCTGTGGCTGTGGCTGTGGCTGTGGCTGTGGCTGTGGCTGTGGCTGTGGCTGTGGCTGTGGCTGTGGCTGTGGCTGTGGCTGTGGCTGTGGCTGTGGCTGTGCAGGCTGCCCGCCTTGGCCCGCCTGTGGCGATGCCCCAGTGAAATCTGGTTCAGGTGCATTTGGGTTAGCGAAGAAGATTGCAGCTTTGATGATTTCTCGATCATGGAAGTTGTCAACCATGTCGTAATATGTGAGCTTTCCCCCTATATTTACTATGAGAGCCACCCGACCCTCTGTCATTTGCCCCATTATTGCTGTAGGCTTCTGACCCTTAATTAATACTTGAAATGGGTTATATGCACAAAGACCGTCAAAAACTTTTTTCATTTGATCTGTTGTCTCTTTAGAGGCCGCTCCAGTCTTACTCCCTTGTTGGAAATAACTGTGAACCTTTGGTGGATGTGATGATCCCACTGATGCCATATATCGCCATTTATAGTTTAATGAATCATACGAATTATATACGAATTATTATTAAAAAGAACTACATTACTTATTATTTGGATATAATGTTATTTGATCGATAGCCTGATTTGCAAGATCCAAGGCCTCTACATGGGTCTCTGTATCCTGCATCTCGATCCAAAGGACGGTGGCTTTTCGGGATCTTTTGGCGAGGTACCATAAGTCATTAGTTGTGCGTGGTTGAGCGCCCCAGCCTCCATCGCCGAGGTAGATGACGCCGCTGTCCCCGGAAGGGGCTATCTGACCGGCTTTAATGGAATAAGTTCTTTTGAAGGCGTGGTTGTGGTTTTCGAAGGCGGCGAGGAGGTTGTATTTTTCGAAAAGGGGGATCCAATGGGCTCTGATTTTTTTTGGGGTGACTCCTTGGTAGGGGTAATGGGATGGGTAGGCGGCCTCGTGGTAAACGGCAAAGCGGTAGGGGGTGGCGGTTCGGGTGGAGAGGGCTTTTTCGAGCCAGAGGGTTTGGCGTCCCTCTATGGGTTGAAAGTGGCCGGTATCGAGGAGCAACAAGGTCATATAACTGCCGAAATCGATGGCCCGGTATAATTGTTTTTGAGGAAAGGCGAAGAGGTTAAAAAACAGTTCGTAGTTGTCTGTGGCGATGTCGTGATTTCCGGGAACGACTAAAAACGGGACGATCCGGCCCTCTGGCGTGATCATTGTCTCTTTCCATTCGTTCAAAAAAGAGATCCAGCGGCGTAGTGGAGAACCTTGAAAAGGGTGGCGCGAGAGGGCGTAGGCGAGATCTCCTCCGAGAACGGCGAAGAGCGGATCCCGTTTCATCACAGTTTGTCCCATCTTTCGGAACAATTTTTTGCTCAAGTACACATCGCCCCCGATGACAAAGCGGAGCGGTTCATTCAATTGATCAGGCGCTGTCTTAAACCGGTACATGCGGGAGTCGTCGACAATTTTGAATTGATACTCCCTATCTGGTGCGAGACCTTCTAATGCAACTGTATGAACTAGAATTTGCTCTAAATTGACGTGCTGTCCGCTCGCCTCCAACCAGTTCCCGTCGGCGTCCTCAAAGACCACCTTGTCGCCGAGCTCTTCAACAGAACTCAACCACTGAATGGTCATTGTGGTGGACGGATCGCCATACCAAGAGAGGTAGACGGCCGACGCCTCGGCAAATAAAATCCAACTAGGAAGGAGAAAGAGGATACGCCACATTTCCTCAAGCTAACAGAGCGGCGATTTTTTCCAAAATATCCGTTTGTCGAATGACGACCTGTTCCATTTCTCGGGCGTCCATTTCTCGTTGCGAAAGGAGGGATAAATCGTAGACTCCTTGCGCGAGGGAGGCGGCAGCCTCGGGCTGTTTATCTTTCAGGCGGGCGATCGCCTGAATCAGTTTGCTGTTTGTATTCACAACAAACGTCTGTTTGGTTTTGATCCCGTTTCCGCTCTCTTTTTTTCCTTGAGTTAAGGTCATATAGTCCCGAAAACGGCGTTGATTTTCATCTAAAACGACCAAGCCTGGCAATCGATCTGAGGCGAGGCTTTTGGCCTCGACTTCGACGCCGCTCAGCGAATTCCGAATGAATTCAGCGATGCGGGCCGCCTCGGTTTTTCCATCGGCGTCCAACAAAGTTTTTTCTCGGGCCGCATCGATCACGCTCTCATCGATGGCTCCATCAATTCTCTGGAATTTTACCGACAACTTGTCTTCCAAAAACTGGATGACTGCGGTATCGATCGGGGCGGTTGCGAACAGAACCTCTTCTTTGTAGAGCTTGAGGAGGGGAGAGTGTTCGCTGACTGAATAGAAGATTTTTTTCTCTCCCGTGACGGGCGCCCATTCTCCTTTGGCGTTCTTCCAGATTAAGACGTCCTTCACCCGTTCATAAAATTTCTCATCTTGCAAAATGCCCAGTTTGACAATCATTTCGATATCGGGCCAGGAGGCGATATATCTTTCTCGATCGGTTTTGTAGAATTGATTGAGCCGATCGGAAACTTTTTTAGAGATATGGGCGCTGAGCTGTTTGACATTTTTATCGACTTGCAGATACGAGCGGGAGACATTCAGAGGGATATCGGGGCTATCAATGGCTCCGCGCAAAATCATCAGATAATCGGGAAGGATCTCTTTGCAATGATCGGAGACAAAGACCCTGTTGCAAAAAAGCTGGATTGTGTTTTCATTGGAATCAAATCTTCGGTGGATTTTGGGGAAATAGAGAATCCCCTGCAAGTGGAACGGGTAGTCGACGTTCAAATGGATCCAGAAAATCGGTTCTGGATCGCGGGGGAAGAGCCTTCTATAAAATTCAAGGTACTCTTTTTCGGTGCATTCGCTGGGGGCTTTGAGCCAAAGGGGGTCTTGATTGCCGAGTGGGTTGCCGTTCAGCTCGATAGGGAAAGGCATAAAAGCGCAATGCCGATTCAATAATTCTCGCAATTTGGACTCTTCTAGGTATTCAAGGCTTGCCTCGTCCACGTGAAGGGTGATCTTGGTTCCCCGCTCTGCTCGACTCCCTGCGTCAATCTCATAAGAGGAACTCCCGTCGCAGCTCCAGAAAACGGGCTTGGAATCCGGCAGATAGGAGAGGGTGTCGATCTCCACTTTGGAGGCTACCATGTAGGCCGAGTAGAAACCGAGGCCGAAGTGGCCGATGATCGGATCTTTCTCTGTTTGGGATTGATATTTGGCGACAAATTCCTCAGCGCCGGAAAAGGCGATCTGAGCGATGTATTTTTCCACCTCTTCTTCGGTCATGCCGACGCCCGTATCCACAATCGAAATGGTTTTACGGTCTTTGTCGACCTGGATCGAGATGTTGAATGCCCCTTCGTCGCCCAAAATAATGCGCACTTTGTTCAATGCGTCGCAGGCATTCGAAACGAGCTCGCGGATAAAAATGTCCTTATCGGAATAAAGCCATTTTTTGATGATCGGTAAGATGTTCTCTGAATGGATGGATAGGCTATTTTTTCTCATAGTGCTGTATATTGAAAAACAAGGCCCCTTTTTTTGTCAACCGCATACCTTCGCCTTCCAGCAGCTCCCGCTGGAGCGGGAGCTGCTGGATGCGATGAATCGCGCTTTCTTTAAAATCCTTTTTCCTGCTAAACTCACTTCCATCGCGATCACCCAGCGATCGTCTGAATATGACGCTTCTGGACGGCTCTATAGAGAAATTTGGGGAGAGTAACAAGATGCGCATATTAGCAGCTCAGCTCAATCCGACCCTTGGCGATCTTCCGGGCAATAGCCGCAAAGTGATCGATGTGTTGCGGCGGGCGAAAGAGAAACGGATCGACGTCGTTCTTTTCCCTGAATTGACCCTATGCGGCTATTTTCCTGACGATCTTCTGCTCGACCCCTCTTTTATCGATGCCATCCAAGCGAAGCTGGATCTCATAGGGCCTGAGACGAAGGGGCTATTTGTCGCTGTGGGGTTGCCGCGATGGAATCCTTCGGGTCAGGCAAAGCCGCTTTTTAATAGCGCCGCTATTTTTGCCGACGGGCGGCTCCTCGGCTACAAAAATAAAACGCTCCTGCCCACTTATGACGTTTTCGATGAGCGGAGATATTTTGAACCGGGAGGGGAGGAGCCGATTTGGGAATATAAAGGCAAGCGGATTGCTGTAACGATCTGCGAAGATGTGTGGCAGCATGCGGGGGCTTTGGGCGGCTATTCCCATTATCATCGGGATCCGGTGGAGGAACTCAAGGCCCATCGCCCCGATCTCGTTTTAAATCTCTCTGGATCTCCTTATTACTTCCGTCGAACAGATATGCGTCTGGCTGTGTTCCAAACGGTAGCCAAAGCTCTTCGCTGCCCAGTGATTTTCTGCAATCAGGTGGGCGCCAACGATCAGTTGGTGTTTGATGGGCATAGTATGTATGTGGACGGGAACGGGGAGCTCATTCAGCGAGGGCGAGGATTTGTTGAGGAAGATTTAGTGGTCGATCTGGCTGAAGAGAGGAGACCCATACTGAAAGGGGATGATGCGATCGGAGATCTTTATGCGGCTTTAGTCCTCGGGGTGCGCGATTATTTCCATAAACAGGGTTTTAAAAAGGCTCTTGTCGGACTCTCAGGGGGGATCGATTCGGCGCTGGTGGCCTGCATTGCGAAGGAGGCTCTTGGGGCGGACAATCTTTTAGCGATCACGATGCCGTCCCGTTTTTCCTCAAAGGGGAGTGTAGAGGATTCTATCGAATTAGCGAAAATTTTGGGCGTTGAGATGCGGGAAATACCGATTGAGCCGATCTATAAGGAATATCTGGCTCTCTTAGAGCCGATGTTTCAAGGGCGGCCGTTTGATGAGACGGAGGAAAATCTTCAGTCGCGCATCCGGGGGATGATCCTCATGGCCTTGTCGAATAAATTCGGCTATATTCTTTTAAATACGGGGAATAAGACTGAAATGGCGATGGGCTACTGCACTTTGTATGGAGATATGGCGGGCGGACTCGGGGTTCTGCACGATGTGATGAAATTGCAGGTCTATCAATTGGCGAAAAAAATCGGGATCATTCCTGAGGCCATCTTAAAAAAGGTTCCGAGCGCTGAGCTCAGGGAAAATCAGACCGATTTAGATACGCTACCCCCTTTTGAGATCCTCGATCCGATTTTGGAGGATTACATTGAAAAACGGCTGAGCTTGGAGGAGATCGCCGCAAAACGGGGAGAGCCGCTCGCCTTCGTCCGGTCGATCGCCCATAGAGTCCATTTGGCTGAATATAAACGGCGTCAGGCTCCGATCGGCATTCGGGTGACGGAGAAGGCGTTCAGTAAAGGGCGTATTGTCCCCATCGTGCAAAAATGGTTATAACTCGTCCCACCCAAAAGGGAGGATCGGGTGGATCGAGCGGAGTTTGTGGCGGAGCATGAGAGCGCGATCGAAACCGAGGGCGACGCCGCAGCAATCGGGGAGCGTCTTCAGGGCGGCGAGGAATTTTTCATCTAGCGCATAAGGGGCCTTCCCAGAGGCTGTCCGCTCTCTATTTTTTTGGATAAAACGGGAGCGCATTTCGTCCGGATCGGCCAGTTCATGGTAGCCGTTCGTCAGTTCAATCCCTTCGTGATAAATTTCGTAACGCTCGGCGACGCATTCTCCGTTTTTCTCTCTGACGCAGGCGAGGGCTGCTTCATGGGGAGGGAAATCGGTCAGGACGGTCAGTTCGCCTTGGCCGAGTCTAGGCTCAATCTGATGGGAGATGAGATATTGGAGGCAGGTTTCCTTCGGCCAAGCGCTCTGGGTGAGCTTTTGCAACGCCTCAAGCGGGGCCCCGGCATAGTCGATCCCCACATAGGTCTCGAACGCTTCCCGATACCCGAGATAGCGGATCGGTTGTACCCCGAAAAAAAGGGACAAAAACTCACACGTCTCCTCGATCATCGCTTCGAAGGAGATATTCAGCCGATACCACTCGACCATCGTGAATTCAGGGTTATGAAGAGGGCCTAATTCCCCCTTCCGGTAAACGTGGCCGAGAAAATAACAATCGCCGATCCCTTCCGAGAGGAGTCTCTTTAACGCATATTCTGGAGAGGTGTGTAAAAAACCGCCATCTTGATCGACGCCTATGCACTCGATATTTGAGTCGAGAGGAGGGCGCCGGACAAGAGCGCCGCAATCGATCTCGAGAACATTTCTCTCGGCGAAGAAGGCCCTTGAGCGGGCAAGCATTTGGGCTCTACTCTTAAGGAGAGACGCGCGAGACATATTCGCAAGTGCGGGTGTCGACCTTCACCTTTTCCCCCTCCTCGACGAAGATCGGAACCTGGATCTTAGCCCCCGTCTGGGTGGTCGCCGGTTTCAAAACCCTGCCCGATGCGGTATCGCCGCGGACGCCCGGAGGCGTTTCGGTGATGATCATCTCCATGAAGGTGGGGGGGACGATCTCGATCGGCTCTCCTTTATAGAAGACGACATGGAAAACCGTCTCTTCCATCAGCCATTGCCGATTCGAACCAATTAACTCGTCGTTGATTGTGATCTGATCGAACGTCTTTTCGTCCATGAAGACCGCTCCGTCCGACTCTTTGTAAAGGAAGCGCATTTCGGCCTCTTCCACATCGGCTAAATCGATCTTTTCTCCTGACTTATATGTCTTCTCAATCACGCGGGCCGACTTCATATTTTTCATTTTAATCCGGTTGAAGGCTTGCCCTTTCCCAGGTTTAACAAATTCATTGGCAATGATCATGTAGGGCTCTTTATCGACCTCTACCTTCATGCCGATCTTGATCTCATTCGTGCTGACTGAAGACATATTCCCTGACCGCTTAAAATAAAGGCTCCAGTATACCAGCTCCAATTTTAAATGCAATAGACTAAATATCCGCTCCCTATTAAAATGGACTCTGTATGGAGAAAAATCCTCAAGAAGCGGAAATCGCCCGCCAGACCCTCGAGCGTTACTCTGGTTGCGAGGCGAGCCAGTTCTGTTCGAATTTAATTTTAACGAATTTCCCCCGTTACGTAGAATATTTTTCTAAAACGCGCAAGATTCCCATCCACGAAGGGTCGATGTTTAAGGTGGCCCACAGCCCTGAGGACGATGTGAGCATCCTCGACTTTAAAATCGGCTCGCCAGCGGCAGCCCTTGTGGTCGACGTCTGTTCTTTTCTCCCCATCAGGGCGAGCATCCTCTTGGGGATGTGCGGCGGGCTCCGCCGCCGCTACCAAGTGGGCGACTATCTCGTTCCGGTCGCATCGATTCGCGGGGAGGGGACTTCCGATTTTTACTTTCCGATCGAAGTGCCTGCCCTAGCGAATTTTCTGATGCAGAGGGCTGTGACTGAAGTGCTCGATCAGGACAAGGCGCTCTATCATATTGGCATTACCTTCACGACAAATATGCGTTTTTGGGAATTCAATGAAGAATTCAAAACTCGGCTGAAAAATACCAAAGCGCAGGGGATCGAGATGGAGTGTGCGACCCTATTTGCCGCAAGCTACAAGAGGAAATTCACTCTCGGGGCCCTCCTTCTGGTCTCCGATTTGCCGCTCAATCAAGACGGGATCAAGACTAAGCAGAGTTCTCAGTGGGTGTACGACACCTACACAGCGGATCACGTTGAAAAAGGGATCAAAATCCTCAAGCATGCCCGCGTCATGCAGTCGAAGAAAATCAAAGGGGCCTACCATCGCAACTTAAATGGCGGCGAGGTTCCATCTGCAACCAGTTAATATGTCGCGATCTCTCCCTCAGATCGATTTTCAAAGCGAAGAAGAGAGGCGCGATATTTTAGAACGGGGGCTTGAGCTGATGCGGCAGGGAAAGATTCCTGAAAACGCAATCCAGCGAGGGGTGCGGTACCGGAAGAAGATCCTGTCAGGTTTTTGCCCCAAGGTCTCTATCCGTTTTATCAATGAACGGGTTGGGCAGGGAGTTTTTGCCGAAGAGGTGTTGAAGGCGAGATCTTACGTCGGCGAATACACTGGAGTTGTCCGCGAGAATGTCCGGATCTATTTCGTCCCCCTAAACAATTATTGTTATGAATATCCCGTTCCCGATGAGATGGGGAGAAGTTTTGTGATCGATGCGACTGAGGGCAATTTCACCCGCTATATCAATCACAGCTACCGGCCGAATTTAAAGCCGCTCTATGCGTTTTTAGACGGTTTTTACCATCTGATCTTTATAGCGCTCCGGCAGATTGAAATAGGGGAACAGCTTTGTTATGACTATGGCCGGAATTATTGGATCATCCGTCCAGGCCCCGAGGAGTTGGATCTCTCTCCTTGTGAAGTGTATCGCTAAAGGGTCGTACAAGAAAAGTGTTTCATGAGTTCCCGAATCACATGTTCTTCGAGTTCTTTGGGAGTCTGCGCTTTTTTCGGCAGTAAGATCGTCTGTTTATGGATCTGTTTGCCCATCTGCTGTTCGGCGTAGAAAGAGAGATTCCCGAATTTGATCAGAGAGAAGTGGTTGATGGCGCCGAAGGCTCTGATGCGGGTCAGGTGGTAGAGCCAGATGACGGGGGGCGGGGGAGGGCCGAACCGGTCGGCGATTTCGGCGAGAAGTTCATCGATTTCGGCCAATGTTGTGGCTTCTCCGAGCCGGTAGTAGATCTCCATCCGGAGCGATACTTCATTGATGTAGTCTTCGGGAAGTTTGGCGTCGAAGGGGAATTCCATTTTCGTTTCGTTAAAGGAGACGGGCTGTTTTTTCTTGAGGGCGTCGATGGCCCTTTTGAGCATTTTGCAGTATAGATGAAAGCCGATGGCGGAGACTTGACCTGATTGTTGGATGCCGAGGATGTCGCCGGCGCCCCGGATCTCGAGGTCTCGCATGGCGATTTTCATCCCGCCGCCATAGCCGCCTGCTTCGACGAGGGCGTTGAGCCTTTTTTGCGCAGGTTCGGGAAGGCGGGTATTTTTGGGAACGAGAAAATAGGCGTAGGCGGTTCGATTCCAGCGGCCGACTCTGCCGCGGAGTTGATAGAGGTCGGCGAGGCCGTAGGTGTCGGCGCGGTCGATGAGGATGGTGTTGGCGTTTGAGATGTCGATCCCATTTTCGACGATGGTGGTTGCGAAGAGGAGGTTGAGTTCTCCCATTTTGAAGCGGTGGAAGATCTCGTCGACGGCGTCCGGATCCATCTGGCCATGGACGATGCCGATTTTGGCGTTGGGAACGAGTTTTTGAATGTGGTCTGCGCGGGTGTAGATCGATTCGACCCGGTTGTGGATGTAAAAGGCTTGGCCGCCGCGGGCCAGTTCTCTGAGAAGGGCGTTTTGGATCAGTTCTGGGTCGGTTTCAGCGATGATCGTCTTGACGGGAAGCCGGTCTTGGGGCGGGGTGTTGATGACCGACATGTCGCGGGCGTGGACGAGCGACATGTAAAGGGTGCGGGGAATTGGGGTGGCAGACAAGGTGAGGCAATCGGCGTTGGCTTTGAATTTTTTCAAGTGTTCTTTGGCTTTGACGCCGAACCGTTGCTCTTCATCGATGATGATGAGGCCGAGGTCTTTAAAATGGACGTCTCCGGATAAAAGTCGATGGGTCCCAATCAAAATATCAATCTGGCCTGTCCGTCCCTTTTCTAGGGTCTCTCTGACCTCTTTGGCCGAATGGAATCGAGAGACGACGCCGATATGAACGGAAAAACCGCTCATCCTCTGGCAAAAATTCTCAAAGTGTTGGATGGCAAGCACAGTGGTTGGAACCAAAACCGCCACTTGCCTTTTTCCGTCGGCAACGGCTTTAAATGCGGCTCGCATGGCGACTTCGGTTTTCCCATAGCCGACATCGCCGCAGATGAGCCGATCCATCGGTTTATCGGAGAGCATATCTTCTTTCAGCGCCTGGATAGCGAGCTGTTGATCTTGCGTCTCAGAATAAGGGAAATCCCGCTCGAACTGGAGCATCCTCTCGCTATCGGGGGGATAGCGGAAGCCTCCTTGCACCGCTCTCTCTGCATAAAGCTGCAAAAGCTCGTTCGCATAGCCGACGATTTGCGCCTGGGCGTTTGCCCTCGTCGCCTGCCACCTCTTGCCGCCGAGCTGGCTTAAACTGGGGGCTCTTCTTTCGAGCCGATATAGCGGGAGACGAGATAGGCTTGCGAAAGGGGGACGAAGAGCTTGCTGCTATCTGCGTACTGAAGGGTTAAAAATTCGGTCTCTTGGCCGAGGTGGTTGCGTGTTCTTCTCCATGCCGAGATAGCGGCCGATCCCGCTGTGATAGTGGACGACCAGATCGCCAGGGGTCAGTTCATGGAATTCGGCGGCGGGCGTATGGGTAGGTGCTGCGCCATTTTTGCCGCCGGATGCGGGATCTGTGGGAGAGTTCGACATTGGGGACGACGACGAGGTTGTCCAGGCAGTAGCCTGAGGTGAGAAACCCTTTTTCCCAGCGGGTATTTTTAGGAAGGGTGATCGAGGAGAGCTGTTTTTTGACCTCCGCCTCTTCAGTGTCGGTCGCATTTAAAAAGAGGAACTGCAAACTCGGATCAGGCGACTCTTCAGGATGGAAGAGATGCTCCACTTTGTGAAAGCGGTGCTTGAATTGCCTGGCTTGGAACGGGTGGCCGAACATTTCGAATTTTTCTTCCAGATGAAACTCGGTGCAGAAAATATGTTGCTGTTTATCCCACCGCTTCAATAGATCCTCGAAGGAAAAAAGGAAGGCGGATTTCGCTGCTGGCATCGATTGAATGCCGACGTAGGCGTCTTCAATGGCCAACAGATCGTCCCAAAAAAGAATCGGATCGTCGAGATAATCGGCGATATTGACTAATCGGGGGGATTTTTGGAGTAACGGGAGCTCTTTCGCGGGGCACAAAAACACTTCGTCTGCTTTGGCGATCGACTTTTGCCCGACCGGATCAAAGGTGCGGATCTCTTCGATTTCATCGCCGAAAAACTCGATGCGGAACGGATCGCTCGATGCGACGGGGAAAAGATCGAGAATTCCGCCTCGCACTGCAAATTCCCCTTTGTCAGAGACAACCGGAGAGCGGCTGTAGCCGAGAGAGACGAGAAATTCGGGGAGCGTGCTAAAGTCGACCCTCGACCCTTTTTTCCAACGGCGCAAGAGGGGGGCGAGCCTCTCTTTCGGGAGCACCTTTTGGAGCAGCGAGGCTAAAGGACAGAGGACAATGGAGGGTTCTTTTTTTCGGATCAGGGCGTCGAGGGCCTCGAACCTTTTCCCAATAATATCGGGACTCGGCTGGATCTCCTCGCCCGGCAGCGTCTCCCAGGCGGGAAACTCGACGGCGGCGCCTGGACAAAAATAGGATAAATTATCGAAAAGCCGATCCTCGCGCGTTCCCCCCGTGACGAGCAGCACGGAGCGCCGCTTGACGGCCTCGCTCGCGAGAAGGGCTTTGGGAGACTCCCAAAGCCCCTCTACTAAAATCGATTCAGAGGGGAGCATCTTTGAGCATGTGCCGTATTTTAGCGAATGCTTTGGCAATCCCTTGCGGGTCTTTACCTCCTGCTTGCGCTAGATTTTGTTTCCCTCCGCCGCCGCCCTGAATGAAGGGGGCTGTCTCCTTGATCAAATGGGCTGCGCTGACCCCTTTTTCGATCCAATCGGGACTGACCGCAATCAATAGCTGGCACCGCTCGCCCATGGTCGCGCCGAGCGCAACGACTCCCGATTTCATCTGTTGGATCAGATCGTTTGCAAACTCGCTCATCTCCTCGGCGCTTAAAGAGAGCTCTTCCGCGATGAGCGAAATCGCCCCCGCTTTCTCTTTATGCGAGAGACACTTTTCCACCCATTGCTTGAGTAAGCCCTTCCGCAATCCCTTCAATTCTCCCGCTAAGAGTTTATTCTCATCCAACAGCGCTCGGAGCTTTTCAGGCAGCATCTGCACAGGGGACTTCAATTGGAGAGCTAAGCTTTGCAAGAGATCCTCCTCCTGTTGCACCCACATCTCTCCGTAGCGTCCCGTCACCGCCTCGATTCTCCTCACCCCGGCTGCGATGCTGCTCTCTTTGACAACTTTGAAGAGTCCGATCGTCCCGACCCGTTTTGCATGGGTCCCGCCGCAAAGCTCTTTCGAGAAATCGATATCGACCACCCTGACTTTTTCTCCGTATTTCTCGCCGAAAAATTGCTTAATATCGGTCCGTTTTTGCGCCTCGTCGTATTTCAATTCATAGGATTCGACCGCCCGATCGGTCCGGATTTTTTCATTGACCAGGTTCTCGATTTCCCGGATCTCTTCCCCTCCTACCGATTTGTGGTGGCTGAAATCGAACCGGAGCCTCTTCTCATCCACCAATGAACCCGCCTGCTTGATATGCCCGCCCAACACTTTCTGCAGCGCCCAGTGGAGAAGGTGGGTTGCCGTGTGGTTGTTTTCGATCTCGTGGCGTCTTGTCCCGTCAACCGTCGCCCGAACTTTCTCATTTTTGCGCATCGTCCCAGCGCCCATTTTCCCTAAGTGGGCGATCACCCCTGGAAACGGCGCTGTGCAATCGTAGACTTGGAATTTCCCAATCGCCCCCGTATCGCCCACCTGGCCGCCCATTTCGGCGTAGAACGGAGTCCGGTCCAAAATGATCAGCCCCTCCTGGCCTTCATGAATCTCATCGGTGAAGCGCCCATCGACCACGATTCCCATCACATGCGCCTCGAGCGCAAGCGTTGCATATCCTTCGAATTGGCAGGGTTTATGCGTCCTCGTGAAATCATTGAAGAAATTCTGGTCGAATGTTTGCGCAGCGCTTTTGTGGGCCTTCCTTGATTTCTCTTTTGCCTCTTCTTCGAGCTGCTCGAATTTCCTCAGATCGATCTCCAAATGCTCGTCCTTTGCGATCAAGAGGATCTCCTCGAGCGGAAACCCGTATGTATCCTTCAGCTTGAACGTATCTTCGCCAGAGATCTTTCGCCCCTCTTTGGAGCGCTCGATCACTTGACCGAGCAGCTGGCCCCCTCGCGTCAGCGTCCGGATGAACGCCTCCTCCTCAAGCGTCAAGACCTCCCCAATCCGCCCTTCGGCCGCTCGGAGTTCAGGGAAATCCTCGCCCATCAGCGATACGAGCCGCGGCAAAATGCCCGCCAAGAACGGCTTTTGCAACCCCAGCATTCGCCCATACCTCACCGCCCGTCTCAGAATCTTTCGGAGGACATAGCCTCGGTCTGTATGGCTCGGCTGCACCCCGTCGGCGATCGCGAACGACAAACTCCGGATGTGATCGGCAATCACGTGGAAAGGGGCCTCCCCCTCGTATTTTTGGCCTGAAATCTGCTCGACTGCCGCAATCAGATCCCGGAGAATGTCGGTCTGGAACACATTGTCCACCCCCAGCTTGATCGAGACGACCCGCTCGAGCCCCGCCCCGGTATCGATCGACTGTTTGGGCAGCGGGGTCGTCTGGCCCGACGCATCCCGTGAAAACTGCATGAAGACCAAATTCCAGAATTCAAGATACCTCTCTCCGGAGAGATCTTCCTTCGGACTCTTCGCCGGGCCGTACCCGTCGCCCCGGTCGTAGAGGAGCTCCGAACAAGGGCCGCAAGGTCCCGTATCGCCCATCGCCCAAAAATTCTCCTTTTCGCCGAACCGGACGATCCGCTTGGAAGGGAGATGCTTTTCCCAAAGGGCGAACGCCTCATCGTCGTCTTTATAGACGGACACCCACACCTTTTCAGGATCGAAACCGAAGACGTTGCGGGTCACGTCCCACGCAAAGCCGATCGCCTCTTTTTTGAAATAGTCGCCGAACGAGAAATTGCCCAGCATTTCGAAGAAGGTGAGATGCCGCGAAGTGTGCCCCACATTATCGAGATCGTTGTGTTTGCCCCCGACCCGGATGCATTTTTGCGTCGTCGCCGCCCTTGTATAATCTCTTTTTGAATGGCCTAAAAACACATCCTTGAATTGGTTCATTCCCGCATTGATGAAGAGCAACGTCGGATCGTCATGAGGGATAACAGGGGAGGAAGGGACGACGGTATGCCCCTGGGTCTTAAAATAGTGCAAAAAAGCGCGCCGGATTCTTTGTGAAAGCATACAGTCCTCAAAAAGTTGAACTAAGTTTAGAGGGAAGAGGACGAAAAGTCAATGGAGGGAATTTCTAGCCCGCATTTCTCACACAGACGCGAGAAATGCGGGCTAGATTGATATCGTTCGATCTGTCAAAATGGATAAAAAAGGACGCTTATGGACGAAGATTTGAAAAAGCAGCTTGGCAAAATAGCGAATACAATCCGGCAACTCTCGATTGAGGCCGTGCAAAAAGCGAACTCGGGCCATCCTGGGATGCCGATGGGGTGCGCCGAGATCGGCGCCTATCTTTACGGAGTCCTCCTCAAACACAATCCGAAAAATTCGAAATGGCCAAATAGAGATCGGCTCGTCCTCTCTGCCGGGCATGGCTCGATGTGGCTCTATTCGTGCCTTCATCTGGCCGGCTTTAAGCTCTCTTTAGACGAGATCAAGCGGTTCCGCCAGCTTCACTCTCATACTCCGGGCCACCCCGAATATGGCCTGACTGACGGGGTTGAGGCGACCACCGGCCCCCTCGGACAGGGGATCGGGAACGGAGTCGGCATGGCGCTCGGGCTCAAGCTTCTCGCCGCGAAATTTAACCGTGAAGATTACCCCCTCTTCAACAGCAAGGTCTATTGCCTCGCCGGCGACGGGTGCATGATGGAGGGGATCTCCTCCGAGGCCTCCTCATTGGCCGGCCACCTCAAAATCGACAACCTTGTCCTCATCTACGACGCCAACAATATCTGTCTGGACGGCCCTCTCTCGGAATGCATGTCTGAAGACACCAAAACCCGCTACAAGGCATATGGTTGGGACGTCTTCGAGTGCGACGGATACGATTTCGATCAAATGCAAGCCATTTTTAGCCAGATCCGGCAGAGCCAAGAGAGGCCTGTCCTCATTGTATTGCGCACGATCATCGGCAAAGGCTCGCCCCACAAAGCGGGGACTCACAAGGTTCATGGCTCTCCGCTTGGAGCCGAAGAGCTCGCAGAGACGAAAGAGCTGCTCGGACTTCCCAAAGAGGAATTTTACATTCCGCAATCGGTCCGCGCCTTTTTTGAACACAAGGTTGTGAAAGACGCCGCTCAAGAAGCTGAGTGGAAAGAGATGTTTCGGAGGTGGGGAAACGCCTACCCTGACCTCGCTGCCGAGTATGACAAGATGCAGAAATCCTATCTGCCAGCCGATTTGGAAGAGATGCTGAAAAAGATCGAAATGAAATCGCCCATGGCGACTAGAGCCTCCTCCGGCGCCTGTATCCAGGTTCTTGCGAAAGCCCTCCCGCAGCTCTACGGCGGTTCGGCCGATCTCTCTGGCTCTGACGACACAATGATGAAAGGGTACCCCATCGTCACGCCAGGCAATTTTCATGGCCGCAATATGAAATACGGCGTCCGGGAATTTGCCATGGCGGCCGTTTCGAGCGGCCTTTCCTTAACCGGCATGATACAGCCGTTTTGCGGCACCTTCCTCACGTTCAGCGATTACATGCGCAATGCCATTCGGCTGGCTGCCCTCTCTCCCTACCATGTGATCTATCAATTTACCCACGACTCGATCTTTCTCGGCGAAGACGGCCCTACCCACCAGCCGATCGAACACCTCGCCGCTCTCCGCGCGATGCCCCATCTGCACGTGATCCGCCCCGGCGACTCGCATGAAGTGCGGATGGCCTGGATCGCCGCCCTCCGCTACAAAGGGCCAACCGCCCTGATCCTCTCGCGGCAAGGGCTGCCTGATCTTGAGCAGACCAATGTCCCCTATGATCAAGGAGTCGGCAGAGGAGCGTACATCATCAAAAAAGAGAAAGGGCGCCCCGATTTTACCCTCTTTTCGACCGGCTCTGAGCTCTTCCTCTCTATGGAGGCCGCCTCCAGTTTAGAAAAATTAGGCAAACATGTCCGCGTTGTTTCGATGCCTTGCTGGGCGATTTTCGAAAAGCAGCCCGAGGAGTATAAAAAAACGGTTATGGAGGGGGATCTTGGCGTCCGCGTGGCCATCGAAGCGGGAACCGATTTTGGCTGGCACAAATATATTGGCCGCCACGGTATTGCGATCTGCATGGAAGGGTTTGGCCACTCAGCTCCAGCCGCCGATCTTGCAGGAGAGTTTGGTTTTACCGCAGACGCCATCGTAGAACGGCTCCTGAATGCTCCTCGCGGCTCTTAAAGGGGAAAACCGGGGAAGACCCCCCGTTTGGCTCATGCGCCAAGCGGGGAGGTATATGCCCTCCTATCGGAAGCTCAGACAAAAGCACTCCTTAAAGGAGCTTTTTTTTACCCCAGAGCTTGCCGCAGAGGTGACCCTCATGCCCGTCGAACAGCTAGGCGTTGACGCGGCCATCCTTTTTTCCGACATTTCGGTCGTCGCCTTGCCCCTCGGCTTCACCCTCGATTTTGCGGAAGGGCCCGCCATTCAAGGGAAGCTCCAAAGGCGCTCTATCGAGACGCTCGAGCCGATCGCCGAGGCGATCCGGCTCATCCGGCCTCAGCTGAAGGTCCCTCTCATCGGATTTTGCGGCGGCCCCTACACGGTCGCAAGCTACATCAATGGCGATGAGGCCCTCTTGGAGCCAATCACCGAAGTGACTATTGAGTATATCCGCATGCAGGAGCGCGCGGGCGTCGATGCGATCCAAATTTTCGATTCATGGGCAGGGCGGTTGACAAAAAGAGAATTTCGGAGCTTGTGCGTCCCTTATTTAAAAAGGCTCATCGATGCGACAAACGTCCCGGTGATTCTGTTTATGCGAGGAGCGAGTCAGCACATCGAAGAGCTTGTGAAGCTCGGGCCCGACGCCATCAGCTTCGATTGGGAAAAGTCCCTTTCAGAGCTCCGCAGGGAAGTTCCAATGGCGCTGCAGGGGAATCTAAACCCCGATTTGCTCTACGAACCTCTCCCTGTCATCCGGCAAAAGACAATTGAACTGATCGATTCGATGAAAGGGGATCCCGGATTTATCGTGAATCTAGGCCATGGCGTCAAGCCCGATGTCCCTATTGAGGCTGTTCAATGCCTCGTCGATACAGCGAGACTCTGTCGCTATCCTTGAAGATCAGACTCCATATCGACCAAACGGAGCTTTTGTATCATGACCGCCAACGTCTTTACACATCTTGTTTGGTAAGCTTGTATTGCCGTTTTAATGCGATTTATTTGCTCTTTATCGATTTCCGGATCTAGAGGGGACAATTGCCGCTCCAGCCTACCTATTTTTATATTCATCTGCAGGATATCAAATCTATAAGAACAGATCAAAGATTGCCCGTTTGCGGGAATGGCTAGAGATAATCTGCGTACAGATTCAATGTTATCCCAGACTTCCTTGGATAGCCCAATCTGGCGACAGCAGTCATCATTGGTTTTTTTTATTTGATTTGAGGGGGCGATATGAGTGATGTTAATAAAAATTCCTTTGATTGTTTTTTTTCTTTACACTGTTAAATATTTTCACCATCTTTCGATCTTTAAAATGGGTTGTGTGACTATCTGTACATTCATAATGTTCATTAATTGTTTTAATATATTCAAGTATTGTATATTATTCGCGAATTATCTTAAAGTTATAAATGAAATTACTTATACTGCGGCCACCCCAAAAGTGTGAATTTGGGGTGGCCGCAGTATATCATCTTTATAATGAACGGGTAAAGTCAGGTTATCTATTTCTCCCGACATTGTGCGGATAGTCTCATGGATATCCAGAAAATGTCTTCCCAAAAGAGAGACAAAAGTCTATCGTCCTTTTCTAGAAATCGATGCAAAATGACCTCATTCAAGTAGACCTTTCTCTCTTGGCGAAGTGGAACCGTCCAGCGCCCCGCTATACGAGCTATCCGACGGCGCCCCAATTCCAACCTGTGGAGGAGGGGTTGCTGATTGAGAAATTGCGAATTTTTGACGCGGCCGGCAAACCCTTATCTCTATATTTTCATATCCCATTTTGCAAGACGATGTGTCTATTTTGCGGTTGTTCGGTTGTTCTCAATCGGAAACCGGAAAGGCAAAGCCTCTACTTAGCTCATCTCCTCAAGGAAATAGAACTTGTCGCAAACCATTTTTCCTCAAGACGCGCCGTCATGCAGCTCCACCTTGGCGGAGGAACCCCGACATCGTTGACGGAAGGGGAGCTGGAGATTTTGATGGGGACGATTGAGCGCTATTTTGTCCTGGCGCCGGGGGCGGAAGTGTCGATCGAGATCGATCCGAGGACGGTCTATGCGGATCAGGGACGCAAGCTCGCTGTTTTGAAGCAGCTTGGGTTCAACCGGATCAGTTTTGGGGTTCAAGATCTCGATCCGATTGTGCAAGAGGCGGTCCGCCGTCGGCAGAGCGAAGAGATGACCGTTTCTACGTATTATAAAGCTCGCGAGCTCGGCTTTGAAGGGATCAATATCGATCTCATTTACGGCTTGCCCCATCAAACAATCGAGCGGTTTGCTAAGACGGCTGATAAACTCATCGAGCTGAAGCCCGACCGGATCGCTTTCTATTCCTATGCGAAAATCCCGTGGCTCAAAGAACATCAAAAAGCGATTTCCGAAGAGACCCTGCCCTCTACGGAAGAGAAATTTGGCATCTATATCGATGCGAGGGCCCGGTTTATGAAGAGCGGCTATACAGCGATCGGCATGGATCACTTTGCCCTTGCTGCCGACCCGATGTCGAAAGCCTATTTTGCCAAAACGCTCACCCGCAATTTTCAGGGCTACGCCGTCCAGCTTGCAGAGGACATGATCGGGTTCGGCCTCACCTCAATCGGCTTTTTAGAAAACACCTATTTCCAAAATAACAAAGACCTCTTATCCTATCAGACGGCCATTGGAGAGGGCCGTCTGCCTGTGGAGAGAGGATATGCTCTGAACATGGGAGACATTCGCCGCCGCAATATCATCCAAGCCCTCATGTGCCATTTTGAGGTCGATAAAGAGGGCCTTCCGCCTGCCGATATTGAACCTCTCAAAACGGACGGGCTTCTCATGGAGACGGACGACAAACTCATTGCGACGCCCCTTGGCCGTCTCTTTATCCGGCTTATCGCATCGGCCTTTGATTCCTATATCGATAAAGGGCAATTTTCGAGGGTCGTATGAAAATTCTCATCATCGGGGGAGGGATTACAGGGCTCAGCGCGGCATGGTATGCTCATAAGCGGTATCCGGACGCTCACATTACCCTCCTTGAAAAGAGCGGGCGGCTCGGCGGTTGGATTCGCACTGTGATTGAAGGGGGATTTCTCTTTGAAAAGGGCCCTCGCACATTCCAGTCGGGACGCAGTCCCCATCTCCTTGCCCTCATCCGGGATCTAAAACTCGAGATCATCCCCTCCGATCCCGCGGCCGCCAAGCGGTTCATCCTGCACAAGGGGAGTCTCCGTTCTGCCGGTTCGTTTTTGCCGAAACTGATCCCCTATCTGATTCGCGAACTTTTCATCCCTCCGTCAAGCGCGCCAGACGAATCGATCTACGATTTTGCCGCAAGGAGATTCAGCCCGCACATTGCCGAGACCCTTTTTGATCCGCTCACGCTCGGCGTCTATGCCGGCGATATCCGGAAACTCTCGATCCGCGCCTGTTTTCCCGCCTTCTACAAATGGGAACGGGAAAAAGGCTCTCTTCTCCGCGGTCTCCTCTCGTCCCCAAAAACAGCAAAAGGGCTCTTCACTCTTAAAAATGGGATGGAAACCTTGATTCACGAATTGCAAAAACAGCTCCCGATCGATATCGTCTTCGATTGTCCGGCCGAGACAATCACCGCGCATGAGGTCTTTGCGCAGGGCCAAACATGGCATGCCGACCAGGTCTTCTCTGCACTGCCTCCTCTATGCCCCACCCGCTCGATTTGGGTCGTGAATCTCGCCTTTGCAGACGACGTCCTTTCCAAAAAAGGGTTCGGCTATCTTGTTCCGACTCAAGAGAAGGAGGGGCTCCTTGGCGTTATTTTTGATTCGGCGATCTTTCCTCAGCAGAACCGGTCAGGGGAAACGCGTCTCACCGCGATGATCCGCGGCGAAGAGAGCGAACCCTTGCCAACCGCTCTCAGCGCTCTTAAGCGCCACTTAGGGGTTGTCGCAGAGCCGCTTTTTGCCTCCACATTTTTAGCGAAAGAGGCCATCCCCCAATTCGAAGTTGGATGCATAGCGAGGGGCGTCTCGGTCGATGCGTGCATCCAGAGGGGGATGGAATTTGTAGGGCGATTTTAGGATTCAAACAGGCTGATGGGGCCGCCAGCCGCTGCGATCTTTTTGAGTTCCTCTGCGGATAAGCCTTCTGGTTGTATGGGTAAAATAAAATTCAATTCTTGCTCGTTATTTTCCCTGATCTTGACCCTTCTCCCCTGGGTATTGATCCCATTTTCCTTCAACACTTTATCGGGGTGTGTCAGCAGCTCCTTTTTAAATTGGGGATCTGTCCATGCCTTGACTACGATTTGAGACCATTTTTTGTTTTGTTTCATATTCATACCTTGCCTTCTTATTTAGAGTGGGCCAAAACGGCCACCTCTTCTGTGATTGTTTCTAACTGGTTCCATGATTTCATCAGGGCAGATCCTCTGCCAGGATGGGTTAAAAGTCGATTGATTCGCGTCCCATACTCGCGGGGCTTGATGAGGAAAGACTCGGTCATTTTGATGGACCCTTTCTGAGTGGGAAAATAGACGCGGTTGAGGGCGAAGAGGATATATGTCAGATCTCTCACGACGGATGTGAGCGACTCGATAGCTCCATAGACGCAATCTCTCTCAGCGCATTTTTTCCCGGTATGCAAAGAGCGGCGGGCGTCTTGAAGCAAATCCCGGAGCAGCGCTTGTCGTAACGGATCTGGATATTCTTGGACGGCTTGCTTCAGGAGAACCATTGTTTTTCGGGGGTCATAAAGAGGCGTTGAATAATAGGGGTATGCTAGGTAATTCGCGCTCAAAAATGGGTGGTCTTTCGTAAAGCGTCCTTGACGGGCCTCTCCGATCACCCGATGCATTTGATCGATACTCATTAAGATCCACTCGATAACGCCCGCTTCGGTGATCAGTGCGCCGCCTCCGTTTTTCCAAGGTCCACGTTCATAAACATCGTAAATCCGGGGTTCAAAAATTGTGAAATCACGCGCAATTTCGCGGATATGTTCAATGTTTGGATACCTGTTTTCAAAATAATAAAGGCCGAGATCTATGTCTGAATGATCGTCAGCTGCGCCCCGTGCGTACGATCCGCCTAAAATAATGCACTCGACGCCTGAAACCTGGGCCAGAGCTTGGACCATTTCTTCCACGATGACTTGCTTGAATTTTCCTAATTTATAGTCCATTTCGCCCGATTCCATAAATGGCCGACGTCTAGTCAAAAACAGACATATCAGCACTACAATAATTTGTAAAAAAAAATTCTATGAAAATGGAAAATATTTAGGGGGCGCGCTCGATCGCTTTCGCCGCGCGGGTATAGACTTTGGCGGTGTGGCGGTGATGAGTAAAATATTCATACATCGCTGCGGCTGACATCACAATAATTCCTATCCCATACGGTAGAAAATTTATATTTAAAAAAATGATTGCCGCCACGCCAGCTACCAGCGCCGAAAGAGCAAGAAGGCTCTTTAAAATTGCTTTTCGGTACGCTTGTTTTTTTAAATCGTGTATTTCTTTATGAACTTCCACGTTTTTTTTTGGATTTGTTTCTATAGACATAAATAAATCTTCCCTTCATCGCCCCCAGTGATTATACTTCGATTTTCCGTTTTTTTCTACTCTAATAAAAGAGTTGCAGTGGAGGAGAAAATCTAATATAATCTGCGGCACAAAAGAAAATTATGCAGCCAAAAATAGCTTTAGTCGGACGTCCCAACGTGGGAAAATCGGCCCTTTTCAATCGGATTTGCCAAAAGCGGATTTCTATTGTCGATGAACAAGAGGGGATCACGCGCGATCGGCTCTATGCCGAGACGGAGGCGTTCGGACGCCCTTTCACTTTGATCGATACCGGAGGGATCGACCCTTCGGAGAGAATGCTGTTCAATCAGGAGATTCGGCGTCAGGCTGAGATCGCGATTCATGAGGCCGACGCGGTGATTTTAGTGGTCGATGGTCAGGTGGGGCCTCATCCGTTAGATGAAGAGGTGGCCAAAATTTTGCTGCACGCCAAAAAGCCGATCGTTGTCGCTGTGAATAAAATCGATCAGATGAGCGATGAGGTGAAGATCCACGATTTCCATTCTTTAGCGGTGCGCGATTTGATCGGGGTTTCGGCGGCGCAAGGGTTTCAGATCGCAGAGTTGCTCGAAAAAGTGCTGGGGTTTGTCCCTGATGAAGGGGAGGCGGCTCCGGCCCCTCCGGGGGGGATTCGGGTGGCTATTGTGGGAAGGCCGAACGTCGGGAAGTCGACGCTTTTGAACCATCTTTTGCATGAGGAGCGCTCCATCGTAAGCCCAATTGCAGGGACAACGCGAGATGCGATCGACGCTTCGGTCAGTTACGAGGGACAGAATTACGTCTTGGTCGATACGGCGGGGATTCGGCGGAAGAAGGCAGAGAAAGAGGTGGTCGATAAGTTCGCGGCGATCCGGACGGAAGAGGCGGTCGCTAAGGCCGATGTGTGCTTGCTGGTGCTCGATTCGTTCGAGGGGTTTACGACGCAAGAAAAGAGGATTGCGAGTGAAATTGAGGCGAATGGAAAGAGCTGCATCCTTGTTTTCAATAAGTGGGATCTGATGAAAAACTTCCGGATGGAACATGCGATGAGAGGAGTGAAGGAAGAGATCCCCTTTTTAAATCACTGTCCGACGCTCTTTATCTCGGCGATCAAGGAGAGGAATCTGGACAAAATTTTCCCGCTGATCAAGGAGGTCTATGCCGAGCGGCAAAAACGGATCACGACGGGGGGGCTTAATAAATTTATCGAGGGGTGTTTGCAGAAATACCACCCGCCCCTCATCATTGGAAAAAGACTCCGCATTTACTATATGACGCAGGTTGAAATCGACCCGCCGAAGTTTGTCCTTTTTGTCAATAATCCAACGCTGATGACTGAGAGCTACAAAAAATATTTAATCAATAATTTTCGGGAAGTATATGGATTTAGCGGCTGCCCGCTGACTCTTGAATTGAGGGGAAAAGAGCCTCCGGCGCCGTCGGTTCCTCGTCTTCTATAGCCTAAGGGCTAGCCCGCGGAAAAGCGGGCTAGTAATTTTTGTTTTCCCAATTTACACTCATCCTATGAAAGTGCCGCATCCAAGAGCTATTTCTTTCGCCCCGTTCCTCACTGAGTGGAGGGAGTATAACTTTTCTCTTTTGCGGAGCGATGTTTGGGCGGCGCTCGCCGTCGCCCTCATGACGATTCCCCAATCGATCGCTTATTCTCTTTTGGCGGGGCTCCCTCCGACGGCGGGGCTCTTCTCGGCGATTTTCGGGACCTTTTTGGTCGCAGCTTTCGGCTCATCGCGCCACCTCATTTCGGGACCTAGCACGGGGATTGCGATTTTGATCCAAACTTCGATCGCAGAGATCCTCTCCAGCTATTACGAATATGCGGCGGGCGCCGAAAAAGATGCGCTTGTTCTCCATATTCTCACTCAAATCGTGATCATTGCCGGATTGATCCAGATCGCTGCCGCCTTCTTTAATGTGAGCAAGCTTTTGCAGTTCGTGAGCCGCCCGGTGGTTCTCGGCTATTTTGCGGGGATCATGGTCGCAATCATCGTCACGCAACTGTTCTATTTTACCGGGATCGCCCCAGACAAAGGGGCCGATTCGGTCCTTTTGAAGATTTGGGTTTTTCTCGCACCTTTTCTCTTTGAAATGGGAGACCCTTTTCATTGGGGCTCTCAGCTTAACGGTCCTCCTTTTTTTTAAGAGAACGGCAAAAAATTGGCCTGACGCTTTGATCATGCTGATTGTCGCCTCAATCGCCGCTTACAGCCTCGATTTTTGGCTGAAAGAATCCGCTGTACTCCGCTTAGGGAGCTATAAATTGGCCCGAGAGCCGATCCCTCAGTTGACGTTCCCTGTCATCGATCTCTCCATGCTGAATAAAGTGTTCCCTGCCGCCGTTGCGATCTCGTTTTTGGCCATTCTTGAGGTCTTTTCCATCTCACGGACGTTTGGCGCGAAATCAGGCCATCAAGTACAGGTCAACCAAGATGTGTTCGGACTTGGCGTCGGCAACGCTTTTCTCGCCTTCCTTTATGGCTCCTTGCCTGCATCGGGGAGCGCGACTCGGACGAGTCTCAGCTTTCGGTTCCATTCCAAGACCCGCTTGGCCGCGATCCTCAGCAGCCTATTTACTGCGGTCATCATTTTTTTCTGCTGGCCGCTAGTTCAGCACATCCCCTTGGCTGCCCTCGCAGCCCTTTTAATCGCTACGGTTCCGGCCCTCATGAATTGGAACGAGATCAAGCTCTGTTTTCATGCAACTCGTGAAGACGCATGGGTTTTTCTGATCACTTTTTTCTCTTGTTTGCTCTTCAGCCTCGATCTCGCTTTTTTCATCGGCATTGTGATTTCGATCGCGACGTACTTGCGTAAATCGGCGACGCCTCACTTAGTGGAGTATGCGTTCAATTCCAAAGGGCGTCTGATTATTGTGAACCCTAAAGAGGATACCCATAGAAAGGTCCGGATCATCGGCATTGCGGGAGAGCTCTACTTTGCCTCCGCCGATGTGTTCCAAAGCGCTCTTCAGGTGGTTGCCGAAGATCGCAAAACACTTGCGATCGTCCTTCGTCTCAATAATGTGTATCACATGGATGCGTCTATGTGCCTTGCGATTTTGCATCTCTATGAAACTCTCCGTTCAACGGGCCGTTTTCTGATCATCAGCGGCCTGACTGAAGAGGTGTGGCATGTGTTCCATCGGGCGGGATTGGTGAAGCAGATCGGCCTTGACAACCTCTATTTCACCGACGAAAGCAATCCGCAATTTTCTACCTGGAAGGCATGCTTAAGGGCGCAAGATCTCGTTCATGGGAATGATCTTTAAGTCAGCGGGAATTCCTTTTAGAACATCGAGTTGTATGGCTTCATTGCTTTCTTCCATTTTGGGATGTACTGGCTGATAGTATCAAAGTGGCCAGTCTGAAGGATTTGGATGATCTCTTGGGCCCCCATTTGCGCAATGAGCCCTTGATGGAGCGTTCCCGTTTCGTAGATATAGGATTCTTCTTTCAGGATATAGGCTGTCTGATCTATTAAATGGTTTTTTTTTAAAGCATCGAGAAACGCTTGTCCGTTCGCGAGACTCTGTTCGTTGTGTGTTTGGATGACAATTAAGTGCCTCCCAGTGCCCGCTAATCCGGTGAAATGGCTCAAGTTCATCATTCTGGAAACTCCTTGGGCGCCTCCTGCGCGGTAGGTAAATCGGGGTTCTGTTGGATCTTGGACTAAAAGGTAGAGATGAAAATATTTCGATTTTTTGAAGTTTTGCATTTCAATGGAAGGATGAAAAGAGAGCGAACTCATCGGTGTGAGGATCAGTTGATCTGTTGTAAAGAGGCGATTTTTTGTCTGGACGATTGCTATTTTTTGTCCGAGATCCACAGAGACTTTCTCGACCTTATGTTCAGTGAGGAGGGTAATGTCTGTTTGAGCGATCAGCGTTAATAAATGATCGATCAACTCATAACATCCCTTCGAAAAATACCATCCGTTTTTACTTTTTCCCGATTCGAAGGGGAGGAGTGGGTTATCCATCGAGACAATATGGCAGCCGGCGTATTCTTCGATGAAGGACTTCAAGTGGACGTTTTGGCCCACTTGATGGCACCCCAGATCGGCATAGGCCACCCCGCAGACGTCGATCCCTTTCCAAGCGCCGCCGCACCTGGAGTCGGCTTCTAGAATCAACACTTTTTTCCCTGAATGGCATTGATAGAGCGCCTCGAACAGAGAAAAGGGGCTGCTCCCGACCAGGATGCAGTCGAAATCGGCGGCAAAAAGCGAGAGGTGCAGAAGAAAAAAAATGAAACGCATCCGTTATCCTTTCTGATATTTTCTATAGAGCTCGACGGATCTTCCGATAAAAATTCCGGTGATCAATCCAGAAACGATCGCGTCGGCCAAAAATAGGTGGATGTAGGCCTCTGGATGCAGTTCGTAGTTGTAGGTGAAGAAATAGCGGGTGGCGAAAACGGCGAGAATTAAATAGAGCGTACTCCAAGATCCAGGCAGCGAGAGCCGTTTTTTCTGATGGTCGGCCTCCGTTTCCCAATTCCGAACGGTTTGCCAACCGAGATAGGAACCGATGGCCAATGTACAGATCCAGAAACTCAATAAGGAGTACCTCCCCTGCAGCCGTTCGGCCAGCCAAGCGATATTGAGGAGGGTGAATAGAGCGGGTAGGATCACGAGCCGATGGAAGGAGATCGTCCGAGGGCGGGTCGACGCAATTCCAATAGCGACTGAGATCATAAACCCCAAATAGGCCCACCAAGGGGCATTAGAAAGGATGTCCATTCTTTAGTTCTAACCACTTTTCGCGCGAATATTTATTTGGCCAATGAGTCCAATCAATCCGGTATTGGGCGATCTCGTGATCTTCTACCCAATGGAGGGAGTTCTCATCGACCACTCGGTCGGGAAATCGGATCCCGTCCAAATGGTCGATGGCATGCTGAAAAATGCGGGCCACATACCCCTCGTATTCTTCGGTGAGGATATTTCCTTCGCGGTCGTGGGCGGAGATCAATATTTTTTGCGCCCTGGGTACGATGCCGAAAATGCGGTCTGTGGAAAAACAACCTTCGCACCAAAGGAGCTGTTCGTCGGATTGCCACAAAATTTCCGGGTTAATAAATGCTTTGAGTTCAGTGGGGGGAGTGTGAGTACAAACGGCAGTGGCCGCGGTATCGACTAAGATGATCCGTTTTTGGATCCCGATTTGAGGAGCGGCGAGGCCTACTAAGGGTCCCTCCCCGAAGGCAACTTGGTACATTGTCTCAATCGTCCCTTGGATCTCCTCCGAGGAGATATCGCAGGGGCATATGTTCGTCGAGACTTCATTGAGATGAGGATCTGTAGGGGCTGAGAATAGGGCCATAGACAAAAGTAGATGAATCATGCTGAATATGATAGCGAAAAATGAAAACGATGCAAGAAATATTATTTGAAGAGGTTTTTCAGAAACTGGCCGATCTGCCCGATTCCCTGGCGCCCTTCGGGAATTTCGCTTGCAAAAAGTTCCCAGCAATGGATCATGTCGGGCCATTTTTCCAGTTTGCTGTTTTTTAGCTGGCTGGCGAGTGCAATGGCCTCTTCGTAGAGGAGTTCTTGAGTCCCTGTTTGGATGAGGACAGGGGGGAGGCCCGATAGATCGCCATAAAGAGGGGAGATGAACGGATCTTTCAGATCCCGGGAGCCCCGATACAGTTGGGCGGCGGCAATGAGCCGCTCGGGGCGAAGAATGTCTTTGCGATCCGCGTAGTGTGTTTTCGACAGATCGACCCAAGGGCAAATGCAAACGGCTCCAGCGGGCAGGGGGATGTTTTCCAGCTTAAGGCGTAAAAGGAGGGAGAGGAGGAGTCCGCCGCCTGCCGAATTGCCGGCGAGGGCGATCTGGTTGGGGGGGAAGGGGTGGCGGAGGAGCCACTGATAGGCGGTGAGCGCATCTTCGAGCGCCGCTGGAAACGGATGTTCCGGGGCGAGGCGGTAGTCGATTCCGAGGACTGCACAGCCGCTCGCCTCGCCGATCCGTCCGATCAGCCCTCTATGGGAGCGAACCGATCCGGCGCAATAGGATCCCCCAAAGAAAAAAAGGACGACCGGCTGTTTTTTGACATGGGGAGCAAAAGCCCAGCAGGCGGGGATCTTCCCGATAGAGAATTCCTCAAAACGGACTTCGGGCGGAACCGGATAACTGGCCATCCACTTGGCAAACCCGTCGCGGATCTCCTCGATGGGTGCATCGGCAGGCAAAGCCTTGCTAATGAGTTTGGGGTAGAGGGCTTCGTATTCCTGGCTCGGCATATTTTGGGGTATAGCAAACGACCCGAAAGTTGGCAACCCCCTAATGACAGCAGCAGGAATCCTTTGCGCAGGCGTTCATGTCGCTTGCGATCTCGATGAGAATGCCATTGAAATCCCGCACATAGCCCACTGTTTGGCCCCACGGCTTTTCCTCTGGAGAGGCGACGAGCTCGGCGCCCGACTTGATTGCATGGGCAAACGAACGGCGGATGTCTTTGGCGGTAAAGGAAATTTCACAGCCAGGGAGCTCTTTGAGTCCGATGGGTCTAAATCCTTGAGGGAGGTTCTGTTTGGCAAGCTCCATTGAAGCGAAGCCGAGCGCCGTCGATCCAGTTTCTAGCTGTCCGTAGTGGCCCGTTGGGTCGATGAAGGATCTTTTCAGCCCGAACGCCTTTTCAAAAAAGGCGATTGTTTTTGCCACATCTTCTACATAAAAAATAACTGTCCCTAACCGATTCATATATTCCTCCCAAAGGGAACTATTGTCCCATTTCTCTCCCTTTCGATCAATTCATTGTTTTGATAGGCTGAAAACCATGAAATTTGTCCTCTGCCTTGTTCTCCTTTGCGGCTCCTTGCAAGCTCTATCTAAAGCCCCAGAGCCGTCCCGTACCGCCCCGATTCATATCGGGGTCCACACAGAAAAATACCAAGACGAAAGTCGTAAGCGCCCTGTTTTGGTGGAGGTGTGGTATCCGACCCACCGGACAGGGCCCATCGATCAGCCTGAGGATCTCGCCTGGGTTCACCCGAGCGAGGTGCGCGATGGGGAGCTTGCCGATGGGAAATACTCGCTCATTGTCATGTCCCACGGCCATTTCGGCGATCGGCGCGATCGGAGCTGGCTGGTCGAGACCTTCGTTAAAAATGGATTTATTGTCGCCTCTGTGGAACACTACGGCAACTCGTGGCGCAGCTACAACCCTCTCTTGAGTCTCCGCTTTTGGGAAAGGGCGCGGGATATTAGTTTTGCGATCACTCAAATATTGAAGGATCCCTCTTTAAGCAGATATATCGACCCTAAGCGGATCGGGTTTGTCGGCTATTCATTGGGCGGGATGACTGGGCTGGCTCTCGGCGGAGCGAAGGCCGAAAATGTCAGAGAGATCGTCATCAAGCAGCAGGAGTCGTTCAAAGACATCCAGCTCGATCTGGTCAAGGAGGTCGATTTTACTGAGGCGCAGGGCAGTTTTGCCGATAAACGGATTAAGGCCCTGGCGCTCCTTTCTCCCGCAGCGTTTGTCTACACGCCCCAATCGTTCAAAAATATCAAAGTGCCAGTTGCGCTGGTCGCATCGGAAGGGGACGAGGTGCTCCCCTTCAAAGAGCACGCCTCTAAGGTGATCGAATATTTGTCCCCAGCCAGACTCAAGCTCAAGCTCCTCCGAGACAAAGTCTCCCACTATGTCTTCCTGAACCGCGTTTCAGACGCGGGTAAAGAGCTGGCCTCCGATGAGATCCAAACAGAGACGATTCAGACAGACCGGCTCACTGTCCATAAAGAAGTGGGCGATTTTCTCGCTCTCTTTTTCAAAGAACACCTGGTGGATTTCTAGCCCGCAGTATAGTTAATAAATATAAGGGATGATTTTATAGGGGACCTCTTTGCAGTATTGGTCCCAGTATTTCCCATATTTATCTGCGCATCTCTTGTCGTGGCGGAAGGCTCGGTCAACTAAGAGAATCGTGAGAAAGAGTACGTAGAAATAGGGGAGAAAATCGGTAAATAGTGCGGGGACAGACCAGAAAAAAGCGGCCATCAGTTCGGGGATATAGTGGAAGTGGCGTGATAGGCCCCACCAGCCTGAGCTGAGGAGGAGGGTCTGTTTGGTTTCGCCAGTTTGCGTCTTGTAAGTGGCGTGAATCAGGTTTGGCTTGCTCCTCCAGATGAGACAGGCGCCGTTTTTAGCCCGCACCTGCTGTCTTTGCCGATCGGCGAGGTAATTGATCAAAATACTGCCGAGACCTGCGAGGAAAATGGCGGTGGCCAGTCCGGTTCCTAAGTGATGCGGATGGTGGATGAGATAGAGAGTGGGCGAGGTATAAATGCAGGGGAGCCAGACAAGACAGCCCCAGCAGATCATAAAGCCGGCCCTGTCGTGCATGATGTCGAGCGAGCGGAGATATCCAGTTTCCCAAAAGAAAAATTTTCCCACGTAAATCAGTTGAAGGGCGACGGCCACGACCATCGCGTCGGTGAGTCCGTAAAGCTCCTCCTGTTTGGCTGCGTAGGAGAGAATAATGAGGGGCCATCCCATCATCCCAAAGCGGCAATTGGTGAATAGTTTTACATCCCAGCCGAAAATGCGGGGATAGAGCTCGGTTCCCCAGTAGTAATCGAAGAGGCGGTAGCCGCTGATCCCAGAATCTGTGCTGGAGGGGGCGTAAATGCCTTTAAAATAAAGGCCAAGACAGAGGAGGAGGCTAAAGGAGTTCAGCGCGCCAAGAATCTCTCCTAAGTGGTCGTAGATGAGGGTCGGGGAAAAAAGATGGAACTTAAAGCTGGCCAGGTAAAAGGCGCTAAACGTGATGATAAAACAGGCGACCCCATTGGCTTTGTAAATAGGGACATTGCCCTTGGGGGTGATGGGGCCGACGAACGGTTTACCCGGTACGCATTTCATCAAGAACAATTGAAAAACAGCGAAGGCGCCGATGATTTTCCAGGCTATGGGGGTGCCGAAAAAGACTGGGAACCAGATCGAGGCGATGGTGGAAAAAAGTCCTTGGGAGAGGACGATCTGCCAAAAGGCGGCGAAAGAGCCGTCTAGCGCCGTCGCTGTGTACCAAAATACGAAAACAGCTGGCGGACAAATGGTTAGGAGGATGAGGGGGATGAGATAGTGTTGGATCCAGGTCGGAGTGCGTGTCGTGGCGGCGTTCATTTTTTCTCCCTGCAGGTGCAAACCTAGAAATATAAGATTCGAATCGTTTTTTTCCACCTCTTATTTTTCTTAGATGGCTCTTGAGAGCAGTTTTAAGACAAATGCGATCGCAATCGGCATCCGGACGGTCGACCATCCCCACAATTTGTGGAAGATGCTGAGGACTGTGAGGACGATCAATGCAGGATAAACCGCCTCTAAGATGGGTCCCAAAAATCTTGCGATGCCAGAAAATTCGAGGGTCGATATGCCAAAGGCGATCGCGAGGGTGACGATAAGGGCTGTCCCTGAGTTGATTTTTTCTCGCATCACCTCTTTTTTGAAAAATTCGGCAAAGAGGGAGGCGAGGACAATGGCGGTCGTTAAGCAGGCGAGGACGACGGTGCAGCAGACGATCGGGGCGGCAAACGAGCCGAGGGCCTCATTCGCGACGAAGCCAAGCATCTCTTGTGGGGGAACCGAGGCGAGCTTTGGAGCGTAGATGGCGCCGAGGAGAACCAAAATGACGTAGACAATCGATAAAAGGCCGGCTCCGATAACGGAAGATTTCAAGAAGACGGGTAGAGAGCTTTGGGCCGTGGGACCCCGCTCTTTGAGATGCTTAATCACGAAGGCTGAAAAAAAGAAAGCGGCCAGGAGATCCATCGTCTGGTAGCCTTGCACGATTCCGTTTTTAAAGCTGCTCCAGCTGCCGTTGGGGCTGACGGGGGGAAGATCGGCAGAGAGGAGGCCGAAGAGGGCGATTGCGCTCAGTGCGAGGAGGAGGAGGGGCGTTAAAATCGTGCCGAGAAGGGGGACGATCCTATTTTTTCGGATCGCAAGGAAAAAAGTAAGGGCGCAGCAGACCATGCTGAAAAGCCACAGAGGAGTGTCAGGGAGGACTAGGCGGAAGGCGCCGTGTGCGACGGTGATGCAGCGGGCCAGGACGCCAAAAGGACCCATGAGAGATAGGGCGATGAGGGGGAACCAAAATATCGCAGGGCGGCCCAGTCTGCCAAAAAAATCTTTGGAGTTGCCGTTGAATAGGAGCATGGCAAGGATGCCGAGGAACGGGACTAGTACGCCGGTGAGGAGGATTCCGATCGACGCAAGGCCGAAATGGCCTTCGCTCATTTGTCCGACGACTAGAGGAAACACGAGATTGCCAGAGCCGAAAAACATCGAAAACATCGCGAGACCCGTCGAAAATGTCAAAGAATTGTTTTTCATAGGGCACACATTATAATCAGCTCCCGTCTTCCATGCAAGGTTTTGGGCAATAAAATTCGAAGTTGTCATTTTGTGGTTCCAACCTGTAGAATCTTTGACCTCTTGACTCAATCAATGGGGAGCCGATGATTAAAAAAAATATTTGTCTCTTATTTCTTCTTCCTTATCTGTTGTACGCTGAAATGTCGCCGAAGGCGGCGAGGGCGAGAGATCTTCTGGAACAATTCGATCCATGCATAGAGAGAGCGCTGAAAGATTATCAAGTCCCGGGGGTCGCGATCGGCGTTGTGGTCGATGGTCATCTTGTCTATGCAAAAGGTTATGGATACCGCGATATTGAGCGGCAGCTCCCGATGACTAAAGAGACTCTTTTCGCCATTGGCTCCTGTACGAAAGCGTTCACGACTTTTGCCATTGGCAATTTAGTCGATGAGGGATATATGGGGTGGGATCAGCCGGTGATCGATCTTCTTCCGGAGTTTAGGCTCTGGGATCAATATGCAACGACGAATGTGACCCTGCGCGATTTGCTCACGCATCGAACGGGACTGCCGCGCCATGAATTTGTCGCCTATAATTCCAAGATCAGCAAGAGCGAGATGCTCAAGCGGATCCGGTATCTGCAGCCCTCTTCCGAGGTGCGCGAGAGATACCAATACGGCAACTTGATGTATTTCACGGCGGGACTTGCCATGGAAAAGGTGGCCGGAAAACCTTGGGAGCAGTTGATTCAAGAAAAAATTTTGACCCCTCTTGAAATGACCCATACCAATTTTTCAGTGGAGGAGACGGAGGCGTCGGATAATTTTGCGTGGCCTTATCTCGAAAAAAACGATGCGCTCAAAAAAATCCCTTTTCGCAACCTCTCGCTCATCAGCGCTGCGGGTGCGATCAATTCAAATGTTGAGGAGATGACCCATTGGCTCCAAATGCTGCTCGCTGGCGGGGTGTATAAAAACCAGACGTTGATCAGCCCTGCAACGCTGCAGGAGCTTTATGCGCCGCAAGTGATCATTCCGGGCGCCCCTGAAACGAAAGAGAGCCTCCTTCTCGCCTATGGGATTGGATGGCATGTCCTCTCTTATCAAGGGAAATATTTTGTCAGCCACGACGGTGTTTCTGATGGATTCACGTCAATGGTCGGTTTTTTCCCGACCGAAAATATCGGCGTCGTCGTCCTCGCCAATAAAAATATGACAGGGTTTCCCCGTTTTCTCTCTCTTGAGATCATCGATCAAATCCTCGAGCTGCCGTATCACGATTGGTTTAGCGAGGGGCTGGAGAGTCTCAGGAAAAATAAGCTAGCCATGAAGGAGAGCAAAAGCAATGAAGACGGTTTGCGTAAAAAGGGGACCTCTCCTTGCCATCCGATCGAGGAATATGCAGGGGTTTACGAGCATCCTGGATATGGGAAGCTGACGATTGAGCCAGTCGATGGAAAACTCCAAGCGAATTACAATGATCTAATCTTTGTATTGGACCACTGGCATTACGATGTGTTTTCAGTGGTGCAAGAAATGCAGGACATGGTCGTCTCTGTTGAAGGGACGAAATTCACTTTTTGCAATAACCCCAATGGGGATATTGGCGAGGTGGCCGTCCCATTTGAGCCCAAAGCCGATGACATTGTCTTCAAGCGGAAGACGGAGGGGTCGCTCTCGACGCTCAACTATTTACGGAAGTTTACTGGAGTTTATGAAATTTATGGCTACACGGTTGAAGTGGTGGTTCGCAATCACACTCTGCTCGCGATCATTCCCGGACAGCCGATCTATGAACTCACCCCCGCCGCCGAGAATGAGTTTGCTGTGAAATCGATGACCGGATCTACCGTCCGCTTTGTCCTTGATCCCGGCGAGAAGGTGACAGAGGTCTTGCTCATGCACCCTTATGGAGCTTTTTCCGCGAAGCCCAAACACTAGCCCGCATTTCTCACACAGCCGCGTAACATCTGCTCAATCTGTCACGCCATCTTTCGCCCATCGCTCGTCGCTAATAGGACTCTTCCTATTAGCTTCCTCGCGATTTGCAAAATCTAGCGTAACATCTTGAGCACCTTTTCTCGCGTCTGTGTGAGAAATGGGGGCTAGAAATCGACGCTGAGGCGCGTAGTCAATCCGTAGAGCGCTAGGAGGCTCGAATTGATCCGTGTCTCTTTGGCCTCTGACGGAGTCCCTGCGCTGGATCTGTAAATTTCTTGCACATTCCACCACAAATTTGCTTCATAACCGACGAACACTTCGATCCGATTATAGGTCAGGTTTTTCTGGTAAGACGGTCCGAGGCTCATCTGGGCGGTTGCCACGGGGCGGACGTCCCTGTACGACGTGTCGCGGACGGGAACGGATGGATCGTCTGTGGGCGTTGGCTGAAAAGTTGTGTTTTGCCGAACCCGATTGTTGTAGCTACCCATCAATAAGCCAAGAAACCCTTGCGCTGTTAAATAGAGTTCGCCGGTCCAATACCAATCTACGATGGTTCCGCTTTTCAGTCCGCCGCCGACAAATTTCCACCGGTTTCGGACGGAGGTCGTATTCGGAACCGAATCGGTGTAGTGGAATCTCCAATCCTGACTCATCCAGGCGCTGAAAGCGCCTCCGAGGAGTCTGAATCTCAGGTGAGGATTTGGGAAAAAGACCCGCGAGACGAGCCAATCGAAGACGTTGTAATTCAGATGGATTCGGCTGTGGGCGCCCGATAGGGGTTCCGTCGTAATTTGGGGCCAAGTGCCGGTCAGGTATTCCTCCGTCGGACCTGGCTTAGAAGCATGGTTGCTTCCGCGGCTCGTCATCCGCGTATATTGCCATCTTGCCTCCCAGTAGTGGGTCGCTCGAAAATAGAGGAGTCCGAGCCGAAACCCTGGATCGAGGCCGTAGGTCGCATTTTCAAATTTCCCTTGGGCGTAAGAGGGGCTTGGACCCCACGCGTTATGGCGCATGCTGAGAGCGTAATCGAGAGCTCCTTCCGCAACGCTCCAGTAGAGAAATTCGGCGCTGCCGGAGAAGATTTGATCGTATCTTTTGAATAGGTCAGGGCCGCAAGGATCCTCTTTAGGATAGCAGCAAATATTTGGAGATCTTTCGCAAGCGTTCATCATTGCGTTTAGAGTCAATACGGACTGGGCTGCAATCAGAAAAATCCATTTCATGGAAGACTCTCTCCTTTTTGGTTACATTAGAAAAAGTCTTTGGAATATTCAAGAAGATTGTTTTGAGATATACTCGGGCCGCGAGGTAAAGTATGAAAAAATGGATTTTTATTTTATTGGCGTCGACGACATTTGGGGCGCTGCCGCCGTTGGCCCAGAGCATACGGGAGCTGCAGGCGCTCTTAGCCGATGGGCGGTTTTATGACGCGTTGGGCAGCGCGGGAAGGATTCAAGAGATCATCAGGACAGAACATGGATATTTGGTGATCACCCAACGCTATACAATGGAGGTCGATATAAAATATGGAAGAGGGGTGATCGGCCCGGTCCCTTTTGAATTTGAGTTTCATGAACCCGTCGATGTAGAGGAGAATCGGACACAATGGAAATATGGCTAGATACGGCGGACTATGCGCTGATTAAGAGTGCAAGGGAGATGGGAGTTCTCCATGGCGTCACGACCAATCCGTCGATCGTAGCGAAATCGAAAATTGGGATGGAAGAGCTTCTGGAAACGATTCTCGATATCCAGCAAGGTCCGGTCACAGCTCAAGTCACAGCGCGAGAGGCTTCAACGATGATTCGGCAAGGGGCGGCGCTCCACCGGTTTTCTCCGCGGATTTTGGTCAAGGTGCCGGTGACCCAAGAGGGGCTCAAGGCGATCCACGCACTGAGTATGGAGCAGATTCCGGTCATGGCCACCACGGTGTTTGACCTGAACCAAGTTCTCCTTGCCGCAAGGGCCGGCGCTCAATACATCGCCCCCTATTTTTCGACGATTTGCGAGCTCGAAATGACAGGATTTGATCAGTTCAAGCTCATGCTCCATGTGTTAAAGCAGCACCGCTACCCGGCGAAGATACTCGCCGCCTCTTTGAAATCGGGAGAACATGTGAGAGAGTGCGCAGAAATAGGGGCCGATGCGGTCACTTTGAATAAAGAGGTGTTTTTGTCCTTGATCGGCAACCATCCAGAGACCATGAAACGGGTGGAACGGTTCTCGAAAGATTGGGAAACGGCTGCAGCGCGGAAAAGTTTACCTCTTTAACGAGCCGCCAAGCGCTTGAAAAATCCCTGGGAGCGGAGAGGAGAAATTGACTTCTTTGTTTGTGAAGGGGTGCTTAAAGCCGAGCGTACAGGCGTGAAGGCAAAGCCGCTTCAGGGGATTTTCGACAGAGCCGTAGCGCTCGTCGCCGACCACAGGGTGGCCTGCCATTTGGCAATGGACTCGGATTTGGTGCTTGCGGCCCGTTTCGAGCCGCAATTTGAGGTAGGTATATTTGGCCGAACGGCGGATGACTCTGTAATGGGTGATCGCATCTTTCCCTTCTGGAGATTCGATCACATGGAGGGAGGGGAGCTCCAGCAGCTTGCTCTCCCAAGAGCCCTCGGCCCCTTTCAGACGCCCTTCGACAATGGCGTAGTATTCCCGCAAAATATCGTGATTTTCAAATAGGACGTCGAACCGCTCTTCCGACTCTTTGCCTCGGGCGAATAGGAGGATCCCTGAAGTCTCCCGGTCGATCCGGTGGACTGCGAAAATCTGATCGGTTCCGCTATGCTGGCGCAAAAGACCAAGGGCATGCCGCTGAGAGTCGGCTCCATCGAGGGGAACGCTCAAAAGGCCGACCGGCTTGTCGATGACGATGATATGGCGATCTTCGTACAAAATATTCAAGCCAGGCACTTTCGGCGCCTTAAAAGTCTCTTTGACAGATAACCTCTCCCCTTTTGCAAGCGGGATATCTTCTCTCTGGATCCGTTTTCCCTCGAGCCGAAAACGGCCGTTTTTCAACCACGACTGCAAGGTTCTCCGCGAGCTATCCGGATAGAGGTTCCGAAGGGCCTCGGCTACAGTCATATCGGCAGGCACTATATATTCCATGCGAGGCAGTATAGAGGAGCGGGCCGTTATTCGGAAGGGGGCATTCTTAAAATCTTTTTTATAGAAACCCTTTTTTTCCCAGCCAATGCTTTCTCCTGGGCTCGCCGCGACCTGCGCTTTTTTTGCCGTCGAATTTTTTCCCGCTCTTGCTGCCGTTTACTTTTTTCTTTAGAAAGACCCTCTTCGATCCTTTCGCAAAGCTCCCTTCTGGCATAGAGCCGATTCAACTCCCTTGAGCGAGTGCTTTGCCGTTTGACTTCGATCCCGCTCGGGATATGCTTCAAATAGACGCAAGAAGAGGTTTTGTTGATTTTTTGGCCGCCGCTCCCCGACCCAAGGATGAATTTTTCGAGCAGATCGCCCTCTTTGATCCCGAGTCTTTCCATACGAGTAGCTAGTTCTTCCCATGGATCAGTCATCTCTCAAAACATACCCAATATTGCATTTTGAATAACATTGAAAAAAACCAGAGTTTTTTAAAATTATGTTAAATCATTTATCTAGATATGGCAAGCATTCTATTTAAGTGTTTTATTTTTAGTTATTTGCGCGTCTTTAAAAACCTTTTTGACTTCATTAGCCTCAAGCTGTAAAATAGATGCATCTAAGGCATAGCAGGCATAGGCTTGATTGCTTTAGGTGTTTAGAACCTTAGCCCAGAATCTTGTCTTGGTCTGTCTTTATCAGAAAATGAATCCTGAAAAATTTGGCCGTAGTACACTGACTCTTAGGGTCAATTTTTATCTTTTTTGGAGTAAAATAAATGAATCAACAAAATCAAAAACTGTATGTTGGAAACCTCAACTTTGATGCATCTGAAGATCAAGTTCGCGAACTTTTTGGAAGTTTTGGGGAAGTGCAGGAAGTTAAAATCGTAATGGACCGTTTTTCAGGCAGATCTCGTGGATTTGCTTTTGTCCGCATGGCGACAGCCGATGATGCTGGCAAAGCAAAAGAGGCCCTCAATGGGCAGCCCTTCCAAGGCAAAGCTCTTGTGATCGACTGGGCGCGTACAGAACAGCGCGACCGTCCGATGGGCGAACGTCGTGAGCGTCCAGCTGGCGAATTCCGGCCACGTCGTGAAGGCGGCGCTGGCGGCGGCTGGGGCGGCGGCGGAGATCGCGGCGAGCGCCGTGAACGGGAACCGCGCGGAGACCGTGGCGGATTCAACCGTTATTAATCTTTAGCAAGCACTGCTATAGTTAGCCGAGCAGCTGAAATGAGCTGTTCGGCTTCATTCACAATCTTAATCTCCCACACCTGTGTAGTTTTTCCTAGATGAAGCGGTCTTGCGATGGCTCGCACAAAGCCGGAGCTAACGGTTCGAATGTGGTTGATATTGAGATCTAGCCCTAAACACACTTTGCCCTTAGGGACGCAGGCATTGGCTGCTATGCTTCCCACTGTTTCCGCTAGAGCTGCCGTCGCACCGCCGTGAACGGTTCCGAGGGGCTGATGAGTTCGCCGATCGACCGGCATGGTGGCAGTCATGTGGTTGTCGCCGATCTCCACGAATTCGATGCCCAAATGATCGCACAGCGTATTGCGGCAGCGGCGATTGATCTCTTCGAGAGTGATCGGGTGTGCCCATATCATGATGCAAGTTCAGTTATATTGTGGCCGCCCCAAAAGTGTGAATTTGGGGCGGCCGCAGTATAACCTCTTATGTGCAAAAAGTCAACCGCGCAGCGCCGATAAATGGCTAAAGGGATAGTCGACCAATGACAATTAGATCGTTTAATGCTAGAATGTACTCTATTGGATAACCTAAATAATAGGGATTTTATGGTGGAACCAGCTCCAAGTAGTGATCGTATTGAGCATTCTGTGTGGGTTAAAAATTGGGGCGGTTTTCCAGATCCGAATAAGGGGTTGTCCAACAATAAATAGATTTTTATTAATGGAGTTTATATGAATGTGGTTAACAATAATCCAGGGGGTTCCCTTTGTAGAACATCCCGATTGTTATCTTCGCTTGAACGTGACGGGAAAGCAGTGGAACGCCCTCGATGAGATGCTGCAGCGTGCTGGAGATATGTCGCAGGGCTCAGCAAAGACTTGGATTTTTCATAACAGGCATCTAATGTTATCTTGTATGCAAAGAATCGATAAGGGTGAATTGAAAGAGGGTCATTTGGCGGTTTGTCGTACAGTTATTGCGAATGCTGTTCGACACATAGAACGCGAGATCCGGTTGCTTCCCGTTGAGGCGGTCCCGTTATGAGCGTATTCTCTTTCGGTTTTTCCACATCCGAATGGAGATTAAGATTGCCAAGATAGCGCCTACGATGCCTGTTACGTAACCAAATACGATCAGCGCGTCGTTCAGGCCTTGGATGTAGGCCTGGTTCAAGATGCTCTTTACGATTGCGGCTTTGGCTTGGGCGGCGTCGGGGTACTTGTTGTAAAGGTTATGGAAGGTCATTTTATAGCCAGGCAGTTGGGTGTTTGCCTGTTCTCCAAAACGGGCTGCGTGGAAAATTGTCTGCCGAATGCTGAAAATGGAGATGAGGGTGCCTCCGTAGGTGGCGCCCACTTGCCGAAAGAAGGTGAGGATCGTGGCGGCGGCCGATTTTAGCTCGTGTGGAACTCCGTAAAGGGCGAGAATTGTCGTGGGACCGAGGGACAAGCCAATGCCGATCCCGCGGATTGTGAGGATAGGGATCACTTGATCGGCTCCGGTCAAAAAACTCAGTTCATTATTGTAAAAATAACTAAAGGAGAGACAAGAAAGTCCCACAAAGGTGAGGATCGGGAGCGGTATATACCGAACCAGGTAGCTTGCTATAATACTAAAAATGGCAATGACAATCCCGTAAATCGAAGATGTTTGTCCGGTAATGAATTTTTCATACAGCAGCCCGTTCAGCATGTATTGAACGGAGGTGGCTACACTGGCAAAGGTGGCCATGCCTAAAAGAAACATGGCGGCTAAACTGACGCTGAAGATGGGGTCTTTGAAAAGCGGCATCGGAATGAGGGGATCGGGATGGCGGTTTTCGACAAAAATACAGGCAAAAAGCGAGAGGACTGCAATCACAAAAAAGGCGATGATATAGGGGGTTCTCCACCCTGCGTCGGTCGCTGGGATGGGTCCCAAAGTGAGCGCGATCAGCAGTGTAGATACGAAGAGGGCAAATGTAATCAGGCCAAGAACGTCGAAGGGTGTCTTGCTCTGTTGTGAGTGTGAGGGCTTGGTGTGCCAGCAGGCGGCTCCTGCCAGCGAGCCTCCAAAAGCGATGAGAAAAAAAAGCATTCTCCAACTCTGAAATTGGGTGAAATAGCCCGACAGAGGAAGCCCTAGCCCAATCCCCCCTCCAAAGGCTCCGGCAATGTACAAATTAATCCCCAATGCAATCCGCGATTTTGGAAGATTTTTGATGATGAGGGAAAGTCCGACAGGAAAAATAAATCCGGCTCCGACCCCCTCAATGAATCTCGCTGAGGCGATCATCCAAAAATTCTGCGCTAGAGCGGCTAGAAGCGAGCCGCAAACAAAGAAGATGATCCCGTAGGTATACATCTGATTAAAGCCGAATCGGTTCGCAAACCAGTCGCCAGTCGGTACGGTCAAATTAATCCCAAGAAGATAGAGGGTGGTGAGCCAAATCGCATCCGTATCGCTGAGGGCTAGCTCTCCTTGAATGGCAGAGTCGGCGATGAGTGTGGTGATGGCAGAACAGACAGCGAGAAAGGTGGCAAGAATCACGTTGGCCGTGATGATGGCCGGGTAGTAAGATCGCTCCTCTGCAAAAATACTCATCGAATGTTCACGCTGATCTCCGCCGACATCCCGGGATACAAATAAAGGGGATATTTCGACGGCGGCACTTCCAAGAGGATTTTAACGGGAACTCTTTGAACGACTTTCGTGAAATTGCCGGTCGCATTGTCCGGAGGAATCAAAGAAAATTGGGAGGCTGCTGCAGCTCTGACGACGTAGACCGTCCCAATGAATTTTTCATGCGGATAGGCGTCAATCCGGATGTCGACTTTGTCTCCTGGCCGGAGGTGGCCTACTTTGCCCTCCTCTAGATTAGCGGTGACCCAGATGTTCTTCACGTCGGTGAGGCCAAAGAGCGGCTGGCCGATTTGGGCCACATCGCCTGCTACAACCCAACGTTTAGAGATCGCTCCATCTCGAGGCGCGAAAATTTTCGTATGGCGCAACAATTCGTCGATCACACCGAGTTTTGCAATCCCGTTGCCTAAATTGGCCTCTGCTACTTTGTAATTGGCCATAGCAAAAAGGTAATCTTTTTCAATTTTATCAAAATCGATATAGGAGATGATCTGATTTTCGAACTCTTGCCTTGCGACAATATAAATATCGCGCAGTTTTTCCATTTCGATTTTTTGTAGCGCAACGGTTTTTTGTAGGTAATCGACGTTTGTTTCAGCATCGGCTCTTTGCGAATTGAAGATGCTCTCGTCGAGCTGACAGAGCAATTGCCCCGCCTCAACGAGATCCCCTTCATCGACAAAAAGCTCGATAATGCGCGCTTCGATGTCGGCGCTGATTGAAATTTGATAGCCGTCGAGATAGGCGTCGTTCGTCCAAACAAATCTCTTTGAGTGGATAAACCAGATGATGCCAACGGCCAAAAGGAGGAGAACCCCCAGCCCAGCCAGGGGCGTCTTCCAAGAATTTTTTTTCTTGGGACTTATGGGGGATTCGTCCATGTGTGTATCTGCCTTAGCTGATGAATCCAGCCCAAAGAAGATAGACGCCGACGATCAGCCATACCCATGACATCACGGTATAGCCAGATCCTGCCAAGATATCTTTCATCATTTTAGCCAATGATTCAGGCCAAAAAATTCTCATGATTCCTTGGAAAATCAGCACCCATCCGAAGAGAGTGACTACGACTGGCCAGGCTGGAACCCAAATATTATGGCTGACAACGATCAAAAGACCTAAAGCCAAAGCGATCAGACCTGTAGCGGTCAATACGGCAGGGTGAGTTAACGTGTCATGTAGGGTTTTTTTAAAACGGGCGTGATGGATGATCATCGCCAAACCCAGTAAAGTCAGCCAAAGTCCAATGACCTGGGCATAAAAAATAGAATTACACATAGAGATAGCTCCTGTTTAATGCCTCTAGAGCGAGTTTTTGCAATCCTCCCTCTATTCTCTTCTTTAGCAAAGTTGGAATTATTTGACCTCAAAAATTATTTTGTCGATCTTTGGAATTGTTGTGCTGTTAATTTTGTGTTTTGTTAAAGTATTGCAAAAATAATGTATTTTTTCGGATTACTTTGAAAAATTTAATTGCACGTGTTTTGTTTGCGTTTTTTGCAGCAACGGGGGAGGGAGATGGGTGGTTTCCCGTCGAAAAAAAGCTCCAGGCTGAAGAGATGGAGTGGGAAGAAGATCCCTCGATTTGGGTCCTTTTTGTCAAAAAGTTTGGATCGGAAACAATCCAGGTTCGATTTCCAGCAGATCCGGTTTACTGGATCAATGAGGCGGGGGAGCTTGTGATTGAGGCGGCGAAAGATGGAGAGGTATTTCGGCTGACGGTTCAGGAAATAGGGGCTGAGGCGGCTCGTTTAGAGAGGGAGGGGAAATGGGTGCATGAATATCGAATCGAGCGCGCTGGGCATAGCTGCCTTTTCCAGACGCTCAGTCCATTGAAGATCAGCCCGAATCACGACATATTCATCTCTTCGCTGGTCATCGACTGAAGGATCAATAGATTCCTTGCAGCCTTTGGATTAAGTGATCGCCGACACGCAAGGCGTTTGCGATCGCGGTCAAAGAGGGGTTGACGGCGCCGATACTGGGGAAAAAGCTGGTATCGACGACATAGAGGTTGTCGAGCTCATGGGCTTTGCAGTTTGTGTCGAGGACTGAGGTATTTGGGTCGTGGCCGAAGCGGCATGTGCCTGCCTGATGACCGACGCCTGCGATCGGGATGGAGGTTTTCAAGTAAGCTTTGTGTGGAATCAGACAATTCGAATACATCCCCAAATGGTTGAGCATCGATTTGAGTTTACCATATAATTTTTGGGCGGGGATCTGGTTATTCGGCGTATAACTCAAAGTGAGTTTTCCTTCGCGATCGACAGTGATCCGGTTATTTGGATCGGGTAAATCTTCGGTTGACAGCCAAAAATCGACTGCGTGCCGCGCGATGGCGTCAAGCATCCGATTGGGGGCGAGCGCTGTCAGCATCGGTTTTTCCCCTTTAAACATCTGCCCCATCGTTTTGCCGATCATCTGAATATTGCCCATTGGATACTTGAACTCTTCCATGCCGAAATAAAAATCGTTGAGGGCGATTGTTTTTTGGAACCGGGTTAAATTGGGTTCACGCGACAGAGCGAGGACGGCTTGGCTGTTATGGAACATATAATTGCGTCCTACCTGATCGGAGCGATTGGCCAAGCCGTTTGGGTGGCGCTCATTGGCCGATTGGAGGAGCAATTTGGCCGAATTGGCGGCGCCGCAGGAGACGACGACGATAGCGCCTCTAAACGTTACTGGTTCTCCATCGATTTCAGCGATCACTTCAGTGACGGAAGCGCCATTGGCATTTGTGTTCAGCCGTGTGACTTGGGCATTTCTGATCAAACGGACATTTGCAAATGTCAGCGCAGGGCGAACCCCCATCATTTCGGCATCTGATTTGGCTTGGACGAGGCAAGGGAAGCCATCGCAGGTATTGCATCTTACGCATTGGCTGAAGCCCCTCTCTTTTTCGTTCAACATGACGCCGCATGGAGCTGGGAAGGGGTGATAGCCTTCCTTTGTCAAATTGTCGTAGAGCTTTTGGATTCTCGGTTCGTGGGAGACGTGGGGGTATGGGTAAGGGGCGCTTGAGGGTGGCTCTGTTGGATCGGCGCCGCGGAGACCGTGAACCTGGTACATCTCTTCGGCTTCGGTGTAGTAGGGTTCGAACTCTTCGTAGCGGACCGGCCAAGCCGGAGAGATCCCATCGTAGTGAGAGAGTTCTTCAAAATCTTCTTTTCTTAATCGGTAAAGAGCTGCGCCGTACATTTTTGTAGCGCCGCCGACAAAGTAGTGGACTTGGGGTTGGAACGGCTTGCCATGGCTGTCATACCAAGTATCTGGAGAGATGTAGCGGTTTTCGACAAAAACGGAGCGGACGTCCCAGTTTTCTGCCTCGCGCGGCAAAAAATCTCCCCGTTCGAGAATCAAAATGTTTTTCCCGGAAGGGGCGAGGCGTCTGGCTAAAGTGCCGCCGCCTGCTCCTGAACCGATGATGATCACGTCGTAATGCATATTCTGCTTATGTGTAGACGAATCAAATATTTTTTTCTACTCTGAATGAGTCCGAGAGCATAGAGGGTGGCGATGCGCGCGCTCATTCTGCACCCACATCATAGGCGTAAATCGCGTGCGGTTTATCTTTTTCTGAGTGCTTGAATCTTCTATTGCATCTCTTATCTAAGCCGATGTACGAGTCCTTCTAAGAATTCCTGTCTTCCGGAGCAAGGTTTAGGATCGAGTTTATTTTTCTCGACATATTTCGCGACCTCCTCAAAACTCATCTCTCCCGCTAATATCTTCTTCCCGAATTTTCCCTGCCATCCTTTGTAGCGCTCTTTGACAAACGCCTCGAGCTGCTTGTTTCGGATGATCTCTTCTGCATGTAAAAGTCCCTTGGCAAGCGTATCGACGGCATTGATATGGCCTGAGAACAAATCCTGCAGATCGATGCTCTGCCTTCTTACTTTGGCGTCGATATTGAATCCCCCCGATCCAAAGCCTCCGTGCTGCAAAATCAGATACAGAGCGTGCGTGTACTCGGTTCCATGGATCGGGAATTCGTCGGTATCCCAACCCAGGAGAGGGTCTCCTTCGTTTGCGTCGATGCTCCCAAAGACCCCATGCGCCATTGCATAGACAATTTCATGGGCAAGGGTATGGCCTGCTAAAGTCGCATGGTTCGTCTCAATGTTGAATTTATATTCTTTTTCGAGTCCATACTTCTGCAAGAAGGCGTACGCATTCGCGCAATCGTAATCATACATATGTTTCATCGGTTCGCACGGCTTCGGCTCGATCAGGAGAGTCCCTTTGAAGCCGATTTTATGCTTATAATCGACGAGCATCGACAAAAATCTCCCATATTGATCCAACTCCTGACCGATATTTGTATTCAAAATGGTCTCGTATCCCTCTCTGCCGCCCCAAAGGACATAGTTCTCTCCTTTGAGTTGATGCGTTACATCGATTGCCTCTTTGACTTGATGGACGGCCATTGCGAACACCTCTGGATCGGGATTGGTGGAAGCGCCTGCCAAGTAGCGGGGATGGCCTGTTAAATTGGCTGTGCCCCAGAGAAGTTGAATCCCGGTCTTCGCCATCTCTTTTTCGATCAAACGGGCCATTTTTTGCAAAGAGACGCCTGCCGGCGCTACATCGACGTCGTGAAATGTGAAATACTTCAATCCCATTTTTTCGATAAATTCGAAACCCGCCTTAATTTTTTCTTCGGGTTTACCGAACCAAGGCCTCTCGAAAACGGGCCATCCGAACATGTCGTTGCCGGGCCAGCAAAAAGTATGCCAGAAGCAGACGGCGATTCGGAGCTGTTCTTCCATGGTTCTCCCATGGACGATCTTTTTCGGTTCGTAATATTTGTATTTGACTGGAGGGATATCAGAGAAGTACTTCATTTTATTTTCCTATTTTGCGCCACCGCTTGCCAGAGAAGAGATTTTCTTCGATCTCTTCTAGAGAGATCCCCTTCGTCTCAGGAACGAGGTAATGGATAAAGACAATCGATAAAATGCTAAAAATCATATACACGGAGAAAGTGCCGCTTGCCCCGAGCCACTGGACCAATTTTAAAAACGTCGCTGTGACGAGGAGGTTGCTTGCCCAATTGACACACGTTGCGAGGCTTGCGCCTACGCCCCGTACTTTTAGCGGGTAGATTTCGGCGATCATGAGCCACATGATTGGGCCTAAGCTGAAGGCAAAGCACGCGATATACAGGAGCATGCTCACCAGCGCAAGCCAATGGAGGGAGGGGGCGATTTCCGTCGAGCCGCTGAAGAGCCATGCCAGACAGCCGAGCCCGATGGTCATGCCGATGAGGCCGGTAATGAGGAGGGGCCTTCGCCCAAGCCAGTCGATCATCGGGAGCGAAATGAGGGTGAAGATGACGAAGATTCCGCCAATCCCCATGGTTGCGAGAATCGCGGTGGTGGAGCTGCCAAAACCGGCCATCTCCAAGATGCTAGGGGCGTAGTAGAGGATGGTGTTGATGCCAGTGACCTGTTGGATGAAGGCCAATGCGAAGCCGATCCAGAGGACCGGGCGGACCGATTTGGAGAAGACCGCCTTCCAATGAGACGATTCTTTTTTTACAGCGAGCTTAATCCCTTCGATTTCATGATCGATATCTGTCTTGGGGCCGCGGATTTTTTGCAAAATGCGACGCGCTTGAGCCTCGTGCCCTTGAGCGAGAACCCACCGGGGGCTGTCAGGAAGGTAGAACATGCCGATGAAGAGGAAGAGGCCTGGGACAAAGCCGAGTCCTAGCATCCAACGCCACGCTTCATAGTAAGCGGAGGCATAGTCGACCATGTAAGAGAGGAGAATGCCGATGCTGATCGCAAGCTGATTCAGAGCGACGAGGGCGCCGCGGTGTTTTTGGGGCGAGATTTCGGAGATATAAAGCGGCGCAGTGTATGAGGCGATTCCGATCGCGATTCCCACCACGATGCGGCCTAGGATGAGTTCCAAAACGGACTGCGCAATCGCAGTGGCAACCGAACCGAACATGAAGATGCAGGCGACGAAAAGGAGAAGTTTTTTTCTCCCGAAGTGATCGGTCAGCCTGCCGCTAAAGATCGCCCCTAAAAGGGCTCCGAGCAATACAGCGCCCATGACAATTCCATTCATCCCTGGGGTGAGAGGAAAATCTTTAGTGATAAACAAAATGGCTCCGGACATCACTCCAGTATCATAACCGAAGAGGATGCCGGACAGTGCGGCCACCAAGGCCATCAAGACATAGTAGTATTCTTTCATAGGAACAAACTAGCAGCTCTTCCCAAATCATGCAAAAAATTTTATATTGGGGCGCCTCGCTCCAGGGAATTTTCCGATCATTGAGGGCAATATACCAAAGGGGCTGACAGGGGCTTTTCACTGGACATGGGCCATTTCCCAGTCTGCTATTTTTTTTATAAACACTTGATATTAAGCATAATAAACAAATTTAAAATAAATGCTTAATGTTTATTTGTTGATTGTTATTAAACAATTGTAATATAATTGCTTTATGAAAATTAAACAATGCGAGTTAATAACAAAGTTTATAATAACGGCATATAGCCTGACTGCTATCATAGGCGGTACAGTATTAGGATTTTTAAGCCTAGGATTATCAGGTCTATTGGTTGGTTTTTCTGGGGGAATTTTGCTGAGTTATTGTTTGCACAGAAGCCTTCGATGGTTTCAGCGCTCATAACATTAATATAAAATAAAATGAGTTATGGCAACCAGTACAAAATTTACTAATGCAGAGATTCTTATTTATCGTTCATTACTCCAAAAAGATGGTTGTTATGGAACAGATCCCGGCCTTGTTGACGAAAATATTGTCCGTTTGACAAACGATTTTCATGTAGAGCCTGGAAGGATCAATGTAATTTCCGATTCACATTCTTTAGAACAGGAACTTAGATTGAGGCAAAAAAAGATCCTGATATTACCGGGAGGGTACACACCTTTTTTGGCGGAAGACCTCAAATGTATATACCCTCTAATAGTGAATGCGGTGGAATCGGGTTTTTTAAATGTACTCGGGCAATGCGCCGGAGCGAACATCATGTGCGATCAATTTTCAAATCTATCAAAAAACGGGATCAACAAGCATAATATTACTCAATTAAGCTTATTACCTTTGGTTGCCAATACAGCAGTGTACCCTATCGAAACGGATAAAATGTTAGGAGAACTCGCAAATCGAAAAATTGTATCCTTACAATCTAACGAGAACCAAAAATTTATGTCCCTTTGGCATAGAGGATCGCGTTTTGAGTACACACCAACATCGAAAGCAAGAGATATGGTTCGGCTTATTCCAATGGCCTACTACAATTCACCAGTGGTTCGCGATCCAAAAGAACTGAAAGAAAAATGGATGGCTGCGGCTTACGGAATTTACCCATCAGGCGCCAAGGCTGTAGTTGTAGGGCCTCATATAGAGGTCGTTGAAGCTGAAGTCCCTCCTGCCCAAGTTGAAGCTTGCAAAAGCCTTCGAACAGACACTGGGCGACATAATCTCCTGAAAAATATTTTCGAGCTTTTAGGCGTCATCTCTCAACCGCCCCCCAGCAAAATCCATATTGACGTGCATGGGATACAGCATAAGATTATATTCTCACAAAAAATAAATAAATCTACAATCTCAATTACCAGAAACAAACACAACATTCATGCACTCGCTCCAAACACCACAAAAAGCATTATTCCAGCAATAGTACCAAGTCCGAATCGGAGGAATTATGGTTATTATGAACAAGGCCGTCAAACGATCTATAGGATAATCAAAAATGCCTCCAAAATATGCAAACTTAAATTTTAGCGATTATACCGATTCTTGAGTCATCAATTTCTTTCCTAAAAAAGATCTCAACGGCTATCAATAGTTTCGAAGGAGATGTTTGGTGCGCACATCGAGAATCGATTTTTCAAAGAAAGAGGAAAGGACCGTTATTTTGGCGGTGACCCTTGGGAATTTGCTTGAGTGGTATGAAATCTATCTTTACGTCTATTGGGCGCCGATTATCTCGAAGTTATTTTTCAATTCTGGCTCCGAGTTTGCCAATCTGATTCATACATTTTGGATTTTTGGATTAGGTTTTTTAGCGCGACCCATCGGCGGCGTTTTTTTTGGGCAGCTAGGGGACAAAATCGGGAGGAAAAAGGTTTTGATTATTTCTATCCTTCTGATGACAGTTCCGACATTCGTAACTGGGCTTTTACCTACATATGCTCAAATTGGTGCATATGCTCCGTGGATACTAGGCATCATGAGATTTTTACAAAGTTTTCCTGCCGGAGCGGAGCTACCTGGGGCTTGTTGTTATTTATATGAAAGTTCTAGGTATGCTGAAAGAAAGTACATGACCAGTTGGGGGCCTATTGGATATCAATTGGGCATCTTGCTTAGTACCATTGAGTGTTATTTTCTCGAGAGGTTTATGTCTGTGGAACATTTGATCCTTTGGGGATGGCGCCTTTCATTCGGTTTGGGGGGAGTAATTGGCCTATTCAGCCTATTTTTACGTTCGAGATTGCACGAGACCCCCCTATTTCGGGAAATGTCCGAACACTCCAAAATTGTAAAGGAACCCATCCTGGAAATTTTCCATCAGAAGAGGGGGATTATTTTGGGATTTTTCTTTTCTCTGCTATGTTCTTCGGGCTTCTATTTATTTACTGCTAATTTCCAAATTTATTTTACAAATGTATTTCAAGTGAGCGCCGCGAATAATCTACTTATTCTTTCAGCTATATTGATTTTTATGACGTTTCCGCTCCCATTTTTTGGAAAAATGGCAAACAAGTACAACTACAAGCGGATGATTATTTACTCAACGATTGGGATGATTTTGTTGTTATACCCATTGTATTACGGGATTCGGACAAATAATTTAACAGCGACTATTTTTACCACAATTCTATTTTTTTTATTTTATTCATGCATGACGTCTTTGATTCCGTACATATCTTGCGATTTATTTCCGACGAGTTGTCGGTTTACGTGCGTGGCTACAAGTTTTAACCTGGCGGATGCGATAGTTGGGGGGTTTACGCCGGTACTAGGGTTGTACATATTGAGGTATAGTGGAGATACGGGTTCATTTTGCTGGATTTTACTGATTTTTGCGCTTTTATCGTTAGGTTCCTTTCTGCTCATCAAAGAAAGGAATGCCAACGCCCAATAACAGAATCTTTGTTTTGCAGGATGGGATGAGTGAGTGAGGGAGCGAGCAGAATTTTTTTCTCGTTAAAGTCTCTATGTGCAAACCATCAAGCTGAATTGCAAGCATTAAAAACAGGGGAGCAAACAGCCTTGCAACCTGCTGTTAACAATTAATCTAACGACAGATCTAACCCGCATTTCTCACACATCCGCAGAAAATCTGCTCAATTTGACATCTATCCCGCCAAATGAGAATTTGTGCGAGCTTTTTTCACGGAAGACAAATCCTTTCTAAATTCCCAAGATATCGATTCGGTATGAGTATTCAGTGAGCGGTGGCCGCAGTATATATTGGTTCCAAAAAAATGGATTTTGCCATGCAGCCTGTAATTATGTAGGAAAATTAAGCACTCCTGCGATTTTGCATTTATCCTTCAACACAACTTCGGATTGATATTCCAAAGGAAAAAACTTAAAAGGCTCGCAATTCAATGCCCGAAATACTTCTTCAACACTGCTTCTATTTAGCTCCGCAGCATGTATATTAAATTTCACATTGCCACAACAAAACAATGTGAAAGCATAGAAATCATTATTACCTACTAAATATCCATCAAAACAATGATCGTTTGTTTTAAACTCAGCTTTTATAAAAAAAACATCGAAATTCTCTAAATTATCATCTTGAGTTATTAATGGAATTTTGTATTCTCTTGTATCATCCCACACCCAAATGGGACATGCAGAGAAATCACTTGCTGTAAGAATTTGTCTTTTATCTAATTTTTCCATGTTCTCTTAAAATATTTTCCATCTCCTTGCGGTATTTAGACCCGGGAATGACGATGACGTTTTTTCCTTCGTTTACGGGGTTCAATTTATCGAAAAAATCGTCAAAAACCAGCCGATCATTCAAAGAAACTCGCCTGATCGGGATTCTCCTGACCCCTGCATTTTGAAAGGCCACAAGTCTCCGATTGTCGAGGGTATATATCTTTCCATCGAATTCTACAATACGGATGATGGGGATGTCTGTAATTTTTATTTTTCCGGCACGCAATCCAGCCGCTAGATCATTGATTTCGCCTCCGCTACTAAAATTCTGGCTGACCGTGGGCTGTGTGAACCGAATCGTATGCGGGTCGATAAAGTGCTTTGCGTTGAAAGCCAGTTTCTGAGCAGGCTTGAGAGCAGAAGTATTGCAAAACACCCTATTCACTGCAGATAGAACTCTGGACGTCCCAGACATGACTCCGCCAGGGCCGAAGGGAATACCGACTTGAGCAAATTCCAATCGAGATGAATGTCTGTCGGCAGTGGCTATATTGGTTCCAAAAAATCGGTCAATACCCAGCTTGTTGTCCCAAATGTTTTGTTCCGTATCTCGAATCTGATTCGAAAACCACGCGACTGAACGGTCAAAATCTCTTTGCATCGGTGCTACACATTGGTCGTACAGCTCGTGGGTCATTCTGGAGGCCAGATTTCTCCCAAAATGCGAAATAGCGCTCCAGGCCCTTTCTCCTTCCCAAGGGGGTCTGGTCATTTGCTGGGCTGTTTTGTTGTCCCAGCCAGTCATGATCAGTCCATATTCATCAAAGTGGTTGAGGGGATCGTTATGAACATATGCGTAGAGATTCATCCCGTCGGCGAAGCCTGCTGGATCGGGGGTGAGCCACCGGCCAAGGGAGGGAATGTAGTATCTTCTGCCAAAGTTCACGAGGTGGGTTTGGCTGTCGGTCCGTTTGGAGGAAAAGCGCCAGGGGCTGACCGTTTCGCCCAAGATCTTCTCGTCACCGAAGGCGCTGTAGCGATAGATTGTCGGTTCCGAGCCTACGGGTGTGAGGAGTGCGAGGTTTCCTTGCAGATCGTGGATGGAGGTGTGGACTATGCCGTTTAGTTCAATGGCGATGGCGGCACCGATCTCTGCGTGGGGGGCCTCTCCGAGAATCCTGAGCTCTGTGACCTTTTGTTCTTCATTCAGACCGCCGATTTCATTTTGTCCGTCATAGAGGAAGTAGGTGGTCTTTTGGGTCCCTTCTTGGATAACGGTTTTTGAAAGACACCGATGGAGGCAATCGTAGGTAAAGGTTTGAATGCAATCTTCGGTTTCGACCCGCTTTAGCCGATCTAGGGTCGACGGATCGTTTTCGGTGACAGCTAGAGAAAATTCATCCGAAGAGAGCGGGATGAAAAGACAAAGAAGCGCCAGAATATAGAACATAGCTGCCCCGAAAAATGCGAAGCAACCATGTTAGGAAAATATTTATTTAGATGCAAGAAATTTTATATAGGCAATGGAGTGGAGGAGCCGCTTTTCTTTCTCGGAGATCCTCTCTACTCTGCAATCTCGAAAAAAAACGTTGCACTTCTCTGCCAGCTCATATAAATAATGGGTCATTCGTCTGATTTGCAGCATACAGTTTAGCAATATAAGGAAAGAGTGTCACGACTCGTCAAGTGGATGCAAGAGGATTTCAATGAAGAATTTACATTTTACGCCCTTTCAAGAAATCACTGGAAGACGATCCGCACGGTTAATATAGTAGAGCGGCTTAATCAAGAAATCAGACGGCGAACAAAAGTAGCTCGTTTGTGTCCACATGAGGCTTCCTGCGAACGACTTATCGGAGCCGGATTAAATGTTTAGGATTTTTTGAACTGCTGACAGGTGCTGGCTAGTGCTGCCTGCTTTTGGGCCCCAGTGTGCCAAATTTGTTCCACGACCTCGTCCACCTAACCCGCATTTCTCACACATCCGCGGAAAAGCTGCTCAATCTGGCGTAACATCTTGAGCACCTTTTCTCGCGTCTGTGTGAGAAATGCGGGCTAATGCTTTGCCTAGACGCCAAGTTAAAAATTCTCAACCAATTGAATTAGAGCCTGTTAAAGTTATTTCTTGCTTTCAATTGACTTTGTACATAAACTCGTATATAATTTAAAGAAGCCCAGTGAAGAAAAGGGATCTAGAAAAGCAACTCCGTGAGGCTGGATGGCGGTTTGCAAGACACGGGGGTAATCATGACGCTTGGACAAATGGCGAGCTATTTGAATTTGTCCCTAGACATGCTGAAGTAAACGAGATGCTGGCAAAGAAGATCCTAAAAAAGGCTAAAGCCAACCCTCCCAAGGAGAATGGATATGGAAATGGAAGGAAGAGTCTGGAAAGACGGCAAATTTTGGCTCGTCGAAGTTCCCGCCCTTGACGCAATGACTCAGGGGAAAACTCGTCAAGGGGCTTTGGAGATGCTAGAAGATTTAGTTCTTGAGATGACCAAAAGCTATTTCGACGATGAAGTGGGTACAGATTTTATTATCACTATTACCGACTATAAAAAAGATATAATCGGAGTAATGGCTAATGATAATCGATTATTTTTAGCACTCTCTTTAAGAAGACAGCGAGGAAAAAGTGGATCAACTGTTCGAGAAGCTTCTGAGAGATTAGGATCCAAATCTCCTAATGCCTATGCTCAATATGAGCGAGGTAAAACTAGCATCTCTATAGATAAATATGAGGAACTTCTTTCAGCGGCCAATCCATTTAAAAAATTACGCCTGAAAATTACTTAATCTGATATTTTACCCTGAGAATCAAATGTGCGAGTCTACATTTAAAACAGGGGCTTTTCATTAAAAAGATTTGATGGAAAATAGATTTTTGCAAAAATAGCGCTTTTCACTAACTCAGAGGCGCTTATGAGCAAAAAGAAACCAACTTCCTGAAATTGATTAGTACTAACCGTACACCCAATGCTTGGAGTGTAAACTTTTGCGCTAGCGCGCAAATTTTTCGGAAAAATATTCCGGTCGGAGAGGCACCCCACGCAGAGATCGGCGCCGCCATCGCCATTGAACTAAACGGCATAGTCCACACCCCCATCCACGATCTGCAAGGAAACCTCGCACTCCTCACACCCATAGGCTTGGAGCCGACAATCTATCGCTACAGCGCCTTCGGTGACGAGAAGATCTTGGGCGAAACGGTCAGCCCCTGGCGCTTTTCCTCCAAACGGACCGACAGCCAAACCCACCTCGTGAACTTTGGCAGAAGATACTACATTCCCTCCCTTGGCCGGTGGCTCACCCCCGATCCAGCAGGCTTCGCCGACGGGATGAATCTCTACGCATATGTTCATAACGATCCCCTCAACCACTTTGATGAATATGGACTGATCATGACTGGCTGGGACAACAAAACAGCCCAGCAAATGACCAGCCCGCATTTCTCACACAGACGCGAGAAAAGGTGCTCAAGATGTTACGCCAGATTTTGCAAATCGCGAGGAAGCTAATAGGACTCTTCCTATTCGCGACGAGCGATTGGCGAAAGATGACGTGACAGATTGAGCAGATTTTCTGCGGATGTGTGAGAAATGCGGGCCAGACCCCCTTGGGAAGGAGAAAGGGCCTGGAGCGCTATTTCGCATTTTGGGAGAAATCTGGCCTCCAGAATGACCCACGAGCTGTACGACCAATGTGTAGCGCCGATGCAAAGAGAGTTTGACCGTTCAGTCGCGTGGTTTGCGAATCAGACTCGAGATACGGAACAAAAAATTTGGGACAACAAGCTGGGTATTGACCGATTTTTTGGAACCAATATAGCCACTGCCGACAGACATTCATCTCGATTGGAATTTGCTCAAGTCGGTATTCCCTTCGGCCCTGGCGGAGTCATGTCTGGGACGTCCAGAGTTCTATCTGCAGTGAATAGGGTGTTTTGCAATACTTCTGCTCTCAAGCCTGCTCAGAAACTGGCTTTCAACGCAAAGCACTTTATCGACCCGCATACGATTCGGTTCACACAGCCCACGGTCAGCCAGAATTTTAGTAGCGGAGGCGAAATCAATGATCTAGCGGCTGGATTGCGTGCCGGAAAAATAAAAATTACAGACATCCCCATCATCCGTATTGTAGAATTCGATGGAAAGATATATACCCTCGACAATCGGAGACTTGTGGCCTTTCAAAATGCAGGGGTCAGGAGAATCCCGATCAGGCGAGTTTCTTTCAAAGATCCAAATATTGAAGAGGAATTTTTTAGAAAATATAACCCAGTAAATAAAGGTGCAAATATTGTAATTATTCCAAACGCGCTAATGCGATCAGAAGCCACAGAAATATTAAGGCAGTATGGTAAGATTAGATAGGCCTAAAAGGAGGACATTGTCTTTTGAAGATTTTATGGAATATCCTGTATGGACTTGGGATGATGAAATGACAAATGTTCAACCTCTTTCAGAATCCGAGCCAGCTCCGGAGGATTATGTAGATTTATTTATTAAAGCTAGATTTAAATCATGTTCGTACGAATTTGATGGATATTTAATGGGTGGTATTACTTTTTATGGGTTTGTGATATTCAGGGATCGTAAAAAATTTCTGTTTAACGGAAATCTTAAAGGCTTTAGCGAAAAACATCTTTCTGAATTATTCGAATGTTTAAAATGTAAACCTTTTAAATTTTTCCCAATAGAATATGTGTCTGATGTTACTTTAAAAGGCCATCGAAAAATTGCGGGGTCAATTAATTTTGACCTGTAATCGCCTTCCGTAGGTGTGAATGTGATTGTTGTAGTAACTTCCCAAGACCCATCCTCTTGTTGGTTGATTGACAGGAGACTGAACTTATGCCACAGTTAAGAAATTTATCCACTTATTTTTTAGAACGGCTTCTATCTGCCGAGCCATCTGCTCACTTGACGTAATTCCGCTCCGCGGAAGGTTCTTAACTAAAAGTGATACAATTCCCCAATGATCTCCGACTGATCCAGACCCTCTACCCGCTCCATCATATTCCTATACAAAAAGCCAAGATACCGTGGTTGCTGTTCAAGAGAAGACTCGATATCTGCCATAAGAGCCGATTCCTGCAGCCAGCTGATATCCAACGGGATCAGCGCAGGAAGAAGCCCAGCCATTATTTCATCCAACTCGATCAAATCAGCTTTGATAATCAATCCAGAGCAAGGAGGTAAAGTCGTGAGCGCGCCGTAGCCGTAAGCCGGGTGAATATATAGAGTCCGTTTTTTCCCCGACCCGCATCCCTTGCAGTCCATGAGAGAACCCAGCGATTGTCTGAGAGAGATCCAGCCAGGTATCGCAAAAATCTGCTCAAGATGTCACGCCATCTTTCGCCAATCGCTCGTCGCTAATAGGAAGAGTCCTATTATACTGCGGCCACCCCAAATTCACACTTTTGGGGTGGCCGCAGTATAGCTTCCTCGCGATTTGGAAAATCTGGCGTAACATCTTGAGTACCTTTTCTCGCGTCTGTGTGAGAAATGCGGGTTAGTCTCTGATCTGGTTTCTCCTTGGCCATCTCCCATTCCGACAGGCACCTTAATATTCAGATTCAAATAGCGCTTCCACACCAAACCCTTGCTGAGCCGCTGAGTTTAATGCAGTTTATTCCTTGCAAACAAACTGATAATCAGAAGCTTACAAAAATAGGAAAGAAATTTTTATAGAATTTGCTTGGCTTCATAATTTAGCAGTAGCTAGCGCATTTGCTTTTTGCTGCTACTTTTTAGTCTTCAAATATTAATCCCTAAAAGATCATTTTCCTTTTTGGGGATGATAAAATGCGATTAAAAATAGATCCCTAGAATGGAAATTACCATTTTGGGGATTGATTTTATTGGTAGGGTTCTTTATCCTAACATGTACAGTTACATCAGGTAAAAAAATGACAAACCCTCCATTCATAGGTCGTGAACCAGAAATTTCTAGACTGAAAGGTCTTTTGAGTAAAAAAAGCGCGAGTCTCATTGTTGTCCGAGGAAGAAGGCGAATCGGCAAAAGCAGACTACTTGCAGAATTTGGGAAAGAGATGAAAAGCTTTTTTTTCTCGGGAATGCCTCCTGTTGAGAAAACGAATGCTAAACTGCAAAGAGAAGAATTCGCAGGGCAAATGGAAAGAATGGGATTGCCTGGTGCTAAATCGGATGATTGGAGCAACCTTTTTTGGTCCTTATCCAAGCACACGGAGAAGGGGAGAACGCTTGTTGTATTTGATGAAATATCATGGATGGGAGGGAAAGACCCTGCTTTTTTAGGAAAATTGAAAACTGCTTGGGATATGCATTTTAGCAAGAATCCTCATCTGATGATGGCTCTTTGCGGATCAATATCTGCATGGATCGAAGAAAATATCCTTAGCAGCACAGGATTTGTGGGCAGGATTACTATAGATCTTGTCTTAGAAGAGCTTCCTTTAAATGTTTGTAATGCTTTTTGGCGTCCTAAAGAAAAGCTTATTTCTGCTTATGAGAAATTTAAAATTTTATCTGTTGTAGGGGGTGTTCCCCGTTATCTTGAAGAGATCAATCCTCAGTTGTCGGCAGAAAAAAACATCCAAAATCTCTGCTTCACCCGCGGTGGGCTCCTTGTACGTGAATTCGATGAGATTTTTTCCGACCTATTTTCTAGACGTAGCACAATCTATAAGGAAATAGTTATGTGTTTAGCAGATGGACCAAGAGAGCTTTTAGAAATTTGTAAGGAGCTTAAACAATCTCGTGGAGGATTATGGAGTAAATATCTAGATGACCTAGTAAAGGCCGGTTTTATTCAAAGAGATTTTTCTTGGAACTTGCAAGATGGGAAAGAGAGTAAAATAAGTCGTTTTCGATTGAGTGATAATTATCTTCGGTTTTACTTGAAGTACATCTTGCGTAATCGTTCCAAGATTCAAAAAGGGGACTTTACTCCATCCATATTGACAAAGTTCCCAGGGTGGGAGGGAAGCATGGGGCTTCAGTTTGAAAATCTTGTCGTTCATAATCGAAAGGCAGTTTTGAAATTGATAGAGGTCCCATCGGAAGAGGTTGTGATGGACGGTCCATTTTTTCAAAAAGCAACAAAGAAACTTCCTGGATGTCAAATTGACTACATGATCCAAACGCGCTTCCATACTTTATATCTCATAGAAGTTAAGTTTTCGAAAGATCCGGTAGGAAGAAAGGTCATAGAGGAAATGGAGGAAAAAATAAAACGATTAAAAACGCCTAAGCGATTTTCAATTAGACCCATTCTTATTCATGTAAATGGAGTAGAAAGCGCTGTTTTAGACGAATGTTATTTTGATAAGGTGATTGATTTTGGGCAGTTTTTGGAGTGATTTGTTACATCCCAAAATTGGCTGATTGTGTTTTGGGGATTGAAATTAGCTAAAGGGGATTTGGCCACGATTCAACGCATGGTCGAGAAAGGGGTTCATCCGAAAGATATAAACGGCCAAAGCCTGACTAGCCCACATTATCCATTAATTGCACAGGAGATGGTGCCATGACTTACTCAAAAAGAGAATGTGCAAAAGATTTAAAAGCCCAACTCGATCTCGGCTACGAACCAAAACAAATTGGAAACTGGGCTCATAAAATGTATCTATACTGCGGCCACCCCAAAAGTGTGAATTTGGGGTGGCCGCAGCATAATAGGACTCTTCCTATTAGCGACGAGCGATTGGCGAAAGATGGCGTGACAGATTGAGCCAATTTTCCGCGGATGTGTGAGAAATTCGGGCTAGCGTGCCATGGATTTTAGGGTGATTGAGCCGGGGTTATTGCCGTTCAAAAAATGAAAGGATGTGCTACAGTAGACACTATTATTTTAAGGGACTTTCTATGGAATCGATAAACCCTATTGTACAGCGCTATGTTGATGGTTGGAAAAAAGGCAATGAATCAGAAATTCTAGATGCTCTTACTGAAGATTGCATCATCATTGAATCTCATGGTGCTACCTACCACGGCAAAAAAATCGTAAAGAAGTGGATTGAAGACTGGCATAGGCAAGGAAATGTAGTGGAAAAATGGAAGATTACTTCTTGTCATGGTTGTGGGGATCTGGTTGTGTTTGAATGGGTTTTTGCTTACAAAGGCAAAAAAAACAGGGAGGCTTTTGAAGGAGTTTCGCTTGCAAAAATCAAGAATAATAAGATTTTTGAGCTTAGAGAATATCGCGCTACTCAGTTTCCTTTTATGTGGGGTATTCGGACAACTGAATGAAAAAATGAAGTGGACCCCGAAAACTGGACAGGTTAGTTAGTTTGCTTCATGCTACTTAACCTACTGAGGGGCGCATTCCCATTTTCTGGGTAGCCGCCTAAAAAGCTACGCTGCATAGGACAAACCTCCCTCATAAGCCATCTTTTTTAACAGATTCCAACGCCCGCTCTTGTAATAAGCCCGTAGAAGCAGCATTTCCTCCGCTGCTCACAGCAGTAGAGTACCTTATTTGACGCCTTTCGCTCAACTATCGGCTGCTGTCAAGAGTTAACTAGAATAGGGTCTAACTGTGTCTCCAGTGTGTTTTGAAATCAGGGGTTATTTTCCGGATATCTGGCTGGTGGCTCTTTACACAATTTCCTGACTGTCTTAGGATGGCCTCTTTTTTAGGAATTTTTATGCGCTGGTTTTTCATTTTAGGTTTTGGAGTTTTCTAGCACAATATCAATTTGATCGCCCGTAGTGGTGCAAACGCCATGTTCACGAATATGCTGCCTCACTTTCTGACTGATAAGGGCCATTTGTTTCAGCCGTTCAAGGAGTTCCTTATGCTGGCGTATCCAGCCACAGTATTTCTCGAGCAGTGTTTTGTCGGGATGTTTTGGGGTTTCAAGAGCCATTAAAATGTCGATTCCCCAATGAACAAGGATCTCGATATTAAGAAATCGGGATTTTGTCCTCTGATTAGGAGGCGCAAGATGGGCTGCTTGTGTCTGCTGCATCTTCCTTTTTGCTTCTGCCGCGACAGAAGTAAATGCGTGCCATTCGGGATCTTTTTCCAAAAGCTTCTTCAAGAATGTGCCGATTTTGTGAGTAATGTCAAAAATTCGGCCGACATCGTACTTTTCGCAAAAAAGAACAATTCCCCCTCGGAGATCCGGACCATCATCAGCGCATACCATCGCAACCTGTTAACTTGTATAGACCGACCTGAGTTAGCCATCTGCTAATACTTTTATATGTGGGGATTGCCTGGTTTTTTACGGTGGCGAATTGAGAGAATGCGATGTGTATGGATTTAGGCGCTGCTCGGAATGAAATGGCTGCTTGCAAAACTAACTTAATGCACATGACGATCATCAAGATGGGATACCACCGACGCGGTGCTTTCTCTCCCATTTGAGGAATTAGTTTTTCAAGCTCTCGATTTTTTCCCCCGCACCGTCTCAATTTCAGCCCGAAGTTTATCTGCTCGCTCGCATTCCCTGTCTGCCCGTATCCGTTCACTCTCTATCCCTTCCAAAGCTGTTTGTAGTTGACGATCAAGCTCTTTGCTGCGAGCTTTCCACTGGTCGCGATTTTCAGTAAGTGCCACAGTTCTGGCCCGGAGCGCTTTGTTCCGCAGACTTTTCTCGTGATTATGCCGTTTTAGGTTGTCCCTGGACTTTTGTAATCGTTTGATTTTTTGGTTTAGTTCTCCTGGCCGTGCTTTCTTCATTTGATTCTCATCACAAAAAATAGTCGACCATTTTAGCGAAAGTGTTTTGACTAATCAAGATTTTATTGGATATTGGTGAAAATTTTATGTTTAGCAGTTGAACCAAAATCAGGGGGCAATGTTAGGCGGCGTTTTGATCGTTCGTAGCGAGTTTGTCACACCCCACCATTTCCCTTTGCGTGGACAAGAACAGGCCGAATTTATGGCAGAAAGAGTCCTAGATTTAAAATGCATTTACAAGAAAACCTGAAATTGAAAAATATTTTTTATTTTTACTAGACTTATAACCAGCCACTTAAGATTCCATTATGCTCAAAACTGACAAATGTCGATTTTGAGCATAATAGATTGACATAAACATCCTGCTCATTTAATATGGATTATATGAAACCATTTGTCGGAAGAGATAACGAGTTACGGAGACTGGAAGACCTATCAAAGTCAGGTCGAGCCTGTCTTGTTGTCATTAAAGGGCGTCGTCGAATAGGGAAAAGTCGTCTTGCCGAAGAATTCGGAAAAGATAAGGTTTTTTTGCCTTTTAGTGGGTTGGCTCCGGTTAAAGGGGTAACGGCGCAGAATCAGCGTGATGCCTTCGCGCGCGAACTTGCGACTTTGTTTAATCTTCCCCCTTTTACTTTCACAGATTGGAGTGATGCTTTTGCGCATCTATCAAGACATCTCACAGCTAAATCCACTGTAATTCTTTTTGATGAGATTTCGTGGATGGGTTCAAAAGATCCAACATTTATCTCTAAGTTAAAAGTTTGGTGGGATCTTGTCCTGCAACACCATCCATCGATTATCCTTATTTTATGTGGCTCTATTTCGACTTGGATCGATAAAAACATCATCAATAGCACAGCTTTTTTTGGTCGCGTTTCCCTCTATCAGGAACTTACAGAACTATCGATTCCACAATGCAGGCAATTACTGAATCTTCAAGGCTTCAAAGGATCAGATCTCGACTTTTTTAAAATTTTGAGTGTGACTGGAGGAGTGCCTTGGTATCTCGAACAGATTCAGACCCATCAAAACGCTGATGAAAATATTAAACGGCTCTGTTTTGAAAAAAACGGCCTTTTGGTGCATGAATTTGACCGGATTTTTAATGATCTTTTCAGCTCCAGAGGTGAGATCTATAAAAAGATCATCACAATACTAAGCCAAGGCATGAAAGACCGGGCTACTCTGCAAAAAACAATGGCTTATTCACCGAGCGGCACACTGAGCCATCATCTTAAAGCTCTTGAAATCTGTGGATTTGTCAGCAAACATCCAGACTGGTCTTTAAAAACAGGAAAGTCTGGAAAACTGACCCTGTATCGGCTTTCCGACAATTATCTTCGCTTCTACATCCATTATATCGAACCCAATCTTACGAAAATTGAACAAGGGTCGTTTTTAGAAGTTCCGCTTTCTAGCTTGCCTGGATGGGAACCTATGCTCGGCTTCCAACTCGAAAACCTTTTGCTGAAAAACAGATCTCTTCTTTACCAGGCACTTGGAATTCACGCTCAGGATGTCGTGATTGATAATCCCTATTTTCAAAAAGCCTCAGGTCGCAAAAAAGGGTGCCAAATTGATTATCTGATTCAAATGCATTCCAACACTCTTTTTGTCTGTGAAGTCAAAATGCGCCGTCGTGAATTGGGACTTGAAGTGATCGATGCAATGAAAACCAAAATAGCTTCTCTTACTCTTCCAAAAGGCTTCGGGATTTCGCCTGTTCTGTTTCATTTGGGCCCAGTTTCCGATGCTCTCTTAAGTAGTCGCTATTTTTACCGTATCATCGATATCGCTGATTTGTGAGCAATATCGGAACCCTAATTGGAAATCTCTTGAGACTGTTCTTTGATTTTTTTTAACGCGTTAGTTTTTTTGAATAATGCAAGAGCACCCAAAATGAAGAGCAGAATTGTGACCCAGCCGATTGGGTCTAAGGCCCAATAAAAATCATCTGACTTAGGATGTCTGAGATCATCGATAAAAGTCGACAATATGAACGATCCCAATGAAAAACACACCATCGAAGGGGCACATTCCCATTTTCTGGGTAGCCGCATAAATTAAAATTTTTCTTTGTCATGAGGCACAGGGCAAAAAATCTTCTGAAAAAGACAAAGAGGAATCAACTCTTCAAACCTTAGGGGCACCCACTCTCTCCTTATGAGTCCGCAGTATTCGCGCCCCTTCCCAGCAGCTAACTCCCCGAAATCATAACTATCGAGAATGGGTTGTCGGTCGGGCACTGAAAAGGCAGTGGCCATTTGAGGAGCTGAGATGTGTTGATGAACGTGTTTTATTTCCTGGATGTCATCAAGCAATGCGTTTAGAATCGTCCGTATGGGTTTTAAGTCTCGTGCCATAAACTCTCCCTATGACACGACGTGTCGCAACTGTTCAGTCACATAAGAATTTAGACTGATTCCCATAGTTTTTGCCTGGAATGCCAGTTTTGCATGAAGTTCAGGAGGAATTCGAAGATTGAAAGTGCCAGAAAAAGTTTTTTCAGGTTTCTCACCGCGTTCTCTGCACCAATTTAGATAATCATCGACAGAATCTTTAAAAGCTTGCTCCAATTCATCTACACTTTTGCCTTGAAAGGTGATAATATCGCTAAGTCCAACAACTTCACCATGGAATATTTTGGCGTCGTCATCATATTCGACGTGTCCTATATATCCTTTATATTTCATCATGGCAGCTTTTTCTCCTTTGGTTTTACGCCTGCGTTCTCTAGAAATTTTCTGAGGGAGACCAATGCTCCCTTGTCGGTCTCCTTTTTCGGGTGAGGCCGATGGAAGACGGCCTTTCGCTTATTCAAAAGAACCCTGACTCTAGATCCTTCACCTTCCGAAATCTCCGCTCCTAAAGATTCTAGAAGCTTTTCGCAGTCTTTCCAGACTACATTCGATTGGATCGGAACCTTGAAAATTGCTTCGAGGGTTCGTTCGTGTTTCTTGCTCATCTATCTTCTCTATCCTTAATGGTACCGCAGGTTGGTACTATTTTTCAAATAAATCGCAACTCATTTAAAATAAGCGATATAAACTGTCTTCCACCCAGCAACCTATCGCTATCTTGGAGATTGTTGCGACGGCGTGGCTACATTCTCTTGGTCGTTTGTCATTCAGAATTTCCCTTTAAAATTTGGCCATTTTCATAACTTCATCATTCGCCACCCCATCGGTGGTGATCAAGCCGCTTGATTTTCCGGCGCTTTTTGCACCTGCGTCTGTGCCCGCTTGCGCGCCCTGACCGGCAAGTCGATAGTACTCAGCAGCCACTCGAACACATTTCGTTGCTTTTTTCCAAAAAATCTCTCCGCAGCTGTGCCGCCGTCCTTTCGTGAGGTAAAAAATTGTGCAACACGGTGAGGGCTAGCAATTTGTTGGCACTCAGTTTGTGGAGTGCGTGATGTTTCAGTGATAAGACCCCGTTCCTCCCTTTGACACACGAGCTGGACCTTTGGAATAGAGCAGCGCATTGCCTGGCCTTTTTGCCCCAAACCGCTTGCTCGCGGGGAGTAAGGTTAGCCCAGGGACCATCCCTTTGGCGGACCACTAAACGCGAGATGCTTTGAATCATCACGACCTTTTGGCTTTTGTCTGTGCATCGCTTCAAAACCATCTGGAGCTACTCTATGGCGACAAGGCACTCGAACGCCTGACGGCCCTGCTCGTCTAATGCGAGTCCCTGCATGACCTGGAGTAAACATCGGAAAAAAAACGCCAGAGTTTGTACCATTGATTCAGTCGCGCCTTTGGCTTTCCCGAGCTTTTTCCTTTGGCCATCTGTACTGTCGATCCGTTCGGATACTGTCTCAAGGATCTCGTGGACCTCTACTAATTCCTTCCGCAGCTGTTCAGGAGATCGGGTGGTGCCCGTGCTGAGATCGTAAGGATGGTAGCAGGTAGTAATGGCTCTTCTGGCATCCCTCACGATCTGGTAATCTTGTTTAGCCTCCTCTAAGACTTTCCGACATTCTTGCTCATGGCTGTCTTTCTCGAGCAATTGTTTGCCGATCTTTGCAACTTGCGGAGTGGGGTTGTCGAGCGAAGAGCCCGTTGTCTGCACGACCTCTGTGAGTTTTTTGAACCTCTCTTGTTTCATTGCCGTGGAGTCGCTGAGAGCTTTTTCAGCATGCTGCACTCTTCGGGCTAGCACACTTGTTCGCCCTCTTGTGATATCTTGCTGAACGTGGAATAAATCCGATGCCTTACTCGCGCCTAAGAGTTCTTGGGCATACTTTATAATACCGCCTGCTTCATCGCCCGTAACCTGCACGATTTTTACATTCAGCCCATTGGTGGCTGCTTGCGACACTCTCATCCAGGTCGCTGCATCTCGCTTATCCTCCTGTTGCTCTGCGAGGATAAAACCAGAATCTGGTTCCATCAGAATAAGAGTCATGTTCTCCATGATGAAGTTCTCATCAACAGCAGCGGTCATCTCCTTCAAAGACATGCCCTCGACCATGCGAACGCGCTCCTGTTTGCCGAACTCAATCAATTGCTGGTTAATCTGAGCGGACACACCGTGCAATGCGCCAATGGATGATCCGACGAATGCACTGAGTTTGCTCAGTTCCAAGAACTTCTGTAGGGACGGTAGCCCACAACCACCTGTTGCGTGGAATACAAGATAGGCCCCTACCAATATGCCGTGTAAATGGGCCAGCCCTTCGGGAGACTCATAGAACGCTTCACAGATGTTTTACGGCCTCCTTCCTCGCTTGTCTTGAATCTCACTTTGATATAGATATCAGGTTTCATTTACTTCCATTACTATTAATTTTTTGCTCGAGAATTTCCATGTTCTAACAGTTAATAATTGGCTTTTCTTTCAATTTCTCAAAAACAAAATCCTGGGCAATAATTTCTATTGTTTCATCATAAAACCGAAGGACATAATGCTTGCATTTATCTAGAATCCTAGCTTGTTCTTGCCCAAATTCACGTATCCAAGGTGAATCCAATATCTCAAAAAATGCGCCATCACTGGGCAAATTTATCAAATAGCTTGCTCTCGAAAATTCTTCTCCAAATACCTTGTACGCTACAATTCCTTTGCATTGCAGACTCCAATAAGTATCATCTTCATCTCTGTGATAACTTAGTTTAAATCCTTTGCAATCAGACAAACATAATAGTTCACAATCTCTTGCCCATGTTCCCGCGGCTTGGATGTCTATTTTTTCAATTTTCATATATTTCTCATATTTTATTCATTCTATTGGACCAATTAAAGAAGTATTTGGTGCGCCACCTCTTATCCAGGGCGATTTAACTAAAATTTTTTGATACGCCTGAACAGAAAAATCTTGCCAATATTCCTTTCAGATATCCGCTACCGAAAGTCGCTGCTCGTCTCACAGAGGCAAGCCCTCTATCCGGATCTGCAACTGCAGCCATATTCATAGCTAAGCGACGAAACAACCCCAAATTTTCTGCGCTATTTCCTCTGTCCATCAACACATCATCCTCTCTAAAGATCACATCAGCTACCCAATGGCAATTGTTTTCTACGTGCCAATGCTGCCTGGTCCACTTAGCAAAATGCTTGGCAGATGCTCGACGACTCGAAATATACAGCCGTCTTAACGTCTCGCTTGCGGTTGATCCGGTTTTTTGCCTTGTGGATCGTACTTCGACCAGGCAGACCAAGTTCTTCCATCTGTCAACATTAGGCAGCCAATCCAAGTCCTCTACGACTTGTACTTCTCGAATATCGATTCGACCATGACCTTTTTCGACTTCCTGGTAAAATGAATGTGAGACTTCCTCCCATTCGGCTGCATGTGCCTGATCGAAAAAATTTTCCAACTCAGCGCAAAGAGTGGGCTGGTTTTCTTTAACAGCCAACAGATAATCTGCTTTTGCATCAACGATTTTTGCTGCTGATTCAGGTACGGTAAAATGAGCATCGCCCGAAATAATCGCACCTTCTACATCCACCTGCTCCAAAATAATTGGCAGTGTGCTCTTCTCGACCGTTTTATCGGGGACTTTTTCTGCGGCAAGACATAGACGATCTTCTGCAGCGAACAACTCTACTACATGGGTAATGCGGCCCAAAAAATTAGCCTCCCTCAGTCTTTTGCCGTCGATCGCCAACAGTTGATCGCGCAATGAACTAGGAATTTTACTGAACCATTTTTGTAAATAGCTCTTGAGAGCGTTCGGGGGTGTTTTGACTAAAAACCACCAAAGCGATCCATGGGAAGGAGCTGAAACCGGTTCTCCTAGTAGCGAGGCAAACCATTCCTCTTGTAGATGGGCATATTCGGCAATTTCCTCGATAGTATTGCACCCGCAAAAGAACCCGCAGAGAATCACAAGGGATAGGTACCAAACGGGGTACAAGACTCGTTTTTGGTTGCGTCGATAATCAGGGAAATCGAAAAACGACCCCTTGACAGTCTCTGCAAATATATGCGCGTCGAATTCCTTACTGGCTTCTAGGATTTTGGCATCAATCGGTTTACGTCGTGACATAGGACCTCCTTAAATATGAGGTATTTACTATGCCATGTTACCAGATCTGTTATCAAAAAATTTTAGTTAAATCGCCCTGACTTTACGGGTTTTTTATAACCTGGAGATACACATGAGTTTTTCATTACCGGCAAATGCCCCTCTTCTTCTCGCCTTCGGAGAGCTTTCCGATCCCCGCAAAAAACGAAACCAAAGTTACCCTCTGATCGATATAGTTGCCAGCGTAAGGATTGATTCTAAAAAAACATATCTGTAGGATGGCAGATCCTAACGGAGTTCTGATGTGGGCTATCACACTATTTCCATTTTGAAGAGCTTGGTATTTCTCGCGATGTTCGCCATTCCTTCTCATATCCTCCTTCCAAAAGGGCTTCATTTTTGGAGGGAATGGAAAAAAACAGGAAAGGTCTCTCACCTTTCTAATGCCGTAGCGTGCGCTATGTTTATGGTGTTTTTTTATGTGGGAGCTCTAGTCATTTCAATCATGAGATTAGTTGGATTAGCATGACCAAATTACTGATGGTTTTCTTACTTGTTTTATTCAATCTGGGGTATTGCGGATGTTCAAACGTACCTGAGGCCATTAGAAAAGATTATGCATCAGGGATGTTTGAGGCTTTTATTACCCAATCATACGGCAAATCCACAATTGCATTTTACCAGTTTGATGTTGCAAGGGAAAAAGCAAAAAAGGTTGGGGAAAATCCTCTGAGATTGATAGCAATTGAAAGATTATTTGGATGGTACAGAACGTATGCTTCCTCTCTAGATTTATACCACAAACGCCCAGAGGGGAACGATCGGATAAATGGTGAATATAAACGTCCTTATTCACACACTTGCGGAAATAATCTTTATGAGTCTGAGTGGGGGAAAACTCCAGAACAGGCAAGACTCATAAGAGAATTTATGTTCGGCGTTGGAGAGATTATTTCGGCGGTTTTCTGTGCCACAATAAGCGGCGGCACTTTTGGTCTGCTAGGTGGGGCTGGGATCGGTTACGATGGTCTTTCTCGCATTTACTCATCATTAAATTCCTTATGGGCTCTGCATCAAGCTGAATTGATTGCATTGAAAGAATGGGAAAATTCATCCCTAAAACCAGCGATTGCTCAGTAAACTTTTCTGGACACAAACCTAGATGGCCGCTTTTTTCCTAGGTTTTTTCTGCCTCTTACGTCGAGATCCGCCCAACTGAAGGATGTTTGCTATAAGAACGCTTTCCTTCTGAACAGAGAAGCAGTTCAAAGCCATTCGTTTGGGGATCAAAATAGAGTTCGTTATTTTTGAGGTTTGTCCAGCAGCTGATAGTTCCTTTAGCGGTATTCGTTATCCCTGCTACTTCACCTTCTGGGTCAATTTTAAATAGGGACTTCTTTAAGGAGTTGGTAGTGTTCTGCCAGCCGACATAGGTTAGAATTGTCCCGTCTGGATTGCCGACATAGACATAAGTGCGTTCAAACTTCCCCTCAGCCGTCGTATAGGATTTTCCCTTAGGGTCTTTTTGCATAGAGAGAAAACAGTGCGGATTGAACCTCCATCCGCCAAAACTAGCTGTTTGAATCATCGCCTTCATCTACAACACACGTGTGTTTTTTGCTGCAAGGGGAGCATGTCGTGTCGCCGCACTGAGAACAAATGACGCTCGCTGCTTTTTTGCAAGATTCACAAGAAAGAGCAGGGGGATCATTTTGCATGAGTATCGTTACTTTTTTCTGCTGACAAGCGTTAATTTTTGCCACAACTTGGATTTCTAGGTCTGTGGAGGATCCCATGTCATAAACATATTGGCATGTTGAGCCAGGAGATAAAAGTTGGCCTATTTGATTTTTCATCGATTGGCTGGGGTTTCCAGATTCAGAGTGAGACATATAGCGGCGGCCCCCGATTGTGAATTCACTCAAGTGACCGCAACACTCAAGCCATATGCCTCTTAAAAAGGTATCCAGAAGACCTAAAGAAGCATTTTTTGGAATCGTTGCAAAGATCCAATACATGCCAGGCTGTTCAGACCATGAGATTCGGATCAGATATCCTTCTGTCATTGATGGTGGGGGGATGTAAGATTTCAGAGCGCATGCGAGTAAATGAGCTCCTGCTTGCGCCGCAGCATACATTTTTCCGCACTTGGGGCATTTGCCTTTAGTTTTTATTTTCATCGACGTTTTCCGTTTCGATATATTTTTCTAGATATGACTCAGAGATTTCAATAGAGCTGCCATCGCCAAATTCTATTGTATATAGCCAGTCCCCAATATGAATGTTAAACTCGTTGGACAGCTTTTCAGACTTAACCTGTTCCATTCCGCATACCACTGCAATTATTCCTGAAGGATAAGGAGGAGGTGCGTTGTGCTTAATTATTATAAGGTCATTCCATGTAAATAAATTAGTTTCTCCGCTTGTCATGCTGGTTTTTATAGATAAATTTTTATTTTATTTCTCATTTTTCGAAATTTGGTTCTAGTAACTCCACCTCTTTAAACCTTCTTTTAATCCTGTCAATCAAATCTTGATTTTTAGAGAAAACTTGCCAAAATGCACAATCTACTAATTCAATCACTACATCACAAGATTGATACATTTCTTGATCCTTATCATAACGATGTAGAAATTCTTGATTTTTACATCCTAAAATAATTGTCTCATATATCTGAAATAACTGATTTCCTATAAAAAAGACATCGTCCCATTTTAATTTCAATCCTTCTTTAGATTTGTTTATTTTGTTTTTATAGTCGTTGACAGTGTCAGCATTTCCTGGGTTAGGTGTTCCATCTAAAAACAAAATACACCAATTTAAATCGTTTCCTTTTTGGATTAATTTTAAAATGTCAGAAATTTTCACGTTTAAGACATTATCTTTGCTGTCTGATATTCGTATTCCATGAGTTTGCATTAATATCTCCATTCTGGAACAGGCTCCGGTTTACCTCTTTGCGGAGTTCCTCCTGTAGGATTTGGCTCTGGTCTATGTTGATGTGGATTTGGGTGTTTTTTCGGATATCCATGGTCAGTGAAATCAATATCACGAACGGGCTTCCCATCCTTATCAAATTCTCTAGCTTGTGGATATTTTCCCTTACTTCCATCTCTAGTTCCTAACTCGGTGTGAGGAGCATCTGTTTCTGGTAATGGAATTCCATTTTCTGTTAAAGGCAAGGGTCTATCTGGTGCGTATACATCAGTATTTTTCCAAGATATGTTAGGCAATTTAATATCCTGAGCATGATAGGTAGTTGTTGCAAGCCCAAGACCCATCAACGCAGCACCAGTACTTGTTGTCACTCCCAGGCCAAGAGTGAATCCACCAACAGTAACCACTTCAAGTGCAAAACCGCCGGCCATGATGGTTCCACCCAAAATGATCTCTCCTAATCCTAAGAGGTATCCTCCTATGCTTTCACCGTAAGGATCTCGATATAGAAATGGGTTATTGAAAACGTATTGATAGAGGTTTGAATGATCGATAGGCCCTAGGGGATCAGGAGTAAGCCAACGAGTCAGTTGTGGATCATAGTAACGCTTGCCGAAGTAGATAAGCCCTGTTTTTGCATCGTATCTTTTTCCTGCATAGGCATAGGGGATTGCATCTGTTAAGCCTAGCCCAAATGCATCGCAAGAGTTCTCCTTAACGATCTTTTTTGTGTTCCAATTAACAAGAGATCGGATTGTTCCTTGTACATCTTGAATAGGAGCAAAGACGCGGTTTTCAATTTCAATGGCAACGATGTTTTGATGGCCTGGTATTTTGAGCTCTTTTGCTTGGCCCTCTTCAAAAGATCCAATCTCCTCATCGTCGATATAAAGATAAGAGGTATTGCCTTTCTGCAGTCTTCTTCCAACTGCATCATAAACGAAATTTTCTCCTTCCGCTGAAATGAGCTGATCGAATGCATCAAAAATGAAGCCGGATTTTATGAGATTTCCATTTTTGTCGTATGGAAGTCCCTGGATTTGTCCTGCCTCGTCAACTGGTTGAGCTTGTCCATTTTTTTCAATGCAGTTGTAATGTTGATCATAGCATGCTATGAACTTGCCAGTTTCTGAAGTGAGCTGGGAAGCATTATCGTAAGTATAAGTGACTGCTCCTCTCCTGATAAGGTTACCTGCTTCATCGTAGACAAGTTCCTCTTTAAGGTATGGATTTATTTGGGATGTCCTTCTTACTCCGGTTTTGTCATAGGCATAGGTGGTGTGAAAGAGTCCTGTTTCTGACAATGGAAGGCCAGCTTCATTGTATCGATCATAGTTGTGTGTATAGAGGATAGATCCACTCGGGTGTAGACGGGTAATTGTTTTTAAAAAAGGTCCTTCGTATTCATATTCAATACGGCTGTAATCGGGCAGAGTTCTTTCCAAGGGGCGATTCCAATCGTCGTATTTACTTTCAATCCAGAGCCCATTTGAAAATTCTTCTCTTAAAGTATTGCCAAAGGGATCGAGCGTTCTTGAAAAACCACTTCCCTGAATGAGACGCCCCAAGCGATCATAGCTGAACTCACGCGAACCTACTTTAGTCAGCTCTCCTTGAAGGTTATATTCATAGGCTAGGACGGTACCATCGGGTTTAATTTTTGTTTGGAGTTTTCCTCCTGGCGTATAGGTCCAAAAAGTCGTTCGCATCCCTCCGTCGAGCATCGAAGAGCGCAATCCTCCAGGAGTATAAGAAAAGCTTAAATGACCTTGCCGAATCAGGCGGAGTGCGCAGTCGTATTCGAATTCTTCTGAAACACACCCAGGGATTTCCCTTTTAAGAAGTAGGTCATGCGCGTTATACGTTTCAATCGTCTCTATGTTTCTTGGATCTCTTATCGTCTTGACTGAGACTTGATTGCCTTCATCGTAGGTAATGATTGTTTTGGCCCCTTCTTCATCCATTGTCTCAATCAAGCGATTATAAGAATCGTAGGAATAAGAAGTGATGCCTGCTCGAGTGACCGTAGCAACGAGGCCGGATGGATCGTAAGTCCAACAAGTGACGAGACGCCCCTCGATCGATTTTTCCAGGATCTGCCCGATTTGATTGCGAAGATATGTAGTAGAACGGTCTGTTCGTTCTTCGACTGATAAAAAACCGAGGGGATCGTAAGAAAATTTTGTTTTTCGGCCGGCTCTTTCTTCCTCTGTTTTGCGTCCTGCTAAATCGTATCGAATTTTGGTCACGATGCCTTGAGGATCGATTTCTTCGATTAAATCGTAGGCATCGTAGGAATACGAAGTAGTATAGGAACCTACGGTTTTAGAAAGAGTTCTCCCTAATGCGTCATAGGTAAAGGTTGTTTTGAGTCCGTCAGGGTCAGCTTGCGAAGCTAAAAGACCATTTTGCGCGTACTCATAAGTTTGTATGCCTCCATCTGGATTGATAACCTCAACCGGATTGCCGTAGCTATCCACCTTAGTTCTTGTGGTGGCATCATATATATCGCTACGTTTGATTTCTCTTCCGAAAGAATCATAGGTGACTTTGAGCAATGTTGGAGGTGATTCGATTAGGATAGGTTTATGATGGACGGGGTGGTAAGAATAACTTGTTTTTAGCCCAAGATAATCGGTTTTTTCGATTAAATCATCCCAAGCGTTATAGATAAAACGAGTGACGTGATCGTTCTCTTTGATGGAGCACAGTCTTCCTTTAGCATCGAAGGTGCGGTCTATGGCAAGTGTCCCCGAAAAAGGAATTTCATGGATACAGCGATTTCGATGGTCGTATTGGTAAGTGGCTGTGTGACCTAAGGGATTAGTTTCTTCGAGAAGATTTCCCTTTGAATCGTACGTCCTTTCTAATATGTAAGTCAAATTCCCATCTGATCCAAAATGCTCTTCTTCGGAAATATTTCCATATTCATCGTAAATAAAATTGGTTTTATGAATAAGCGCCCCGTTCCAGTCGCGCTCTTCTTTCCATTGGATACGATGTAGATTAGGTCCTTGGGTGTTCAGAATGTAGTGAGTGCGAGTTCTTCCCTCTTCCGCCTCTTCGATTAAGTTATTTGCTTCATCATAAAAGTAAGAAGTTTTACGAATAGGCTTTCCCCATTCTAGGGTCGTTTTGGAGGTGGGAAGGCGTGTATTTTGTAAGTATGTATATTCAGTCCCGAGTCCATCATCTCTTTCTTCTCGAATGAGCCGGCCCCTCGTAGTGAAGGTTCGCTTAATGCAAAAAGTACCAAAATCTCCTTCGGTTTTCTCGAGAACGGGATTCCCTTCAGGATCGCATTCATAGTTGTAGGCAATGAGGAGATTGCCGGCTCCATCTCGGGTTTCAATGCGCTGGATGTGTTGCTTGGAGTTGTAAGTGAAGGTCTTTTGATTAATGAGGGTGCCACCCAACCAATTTTCAAGAGCGGAAAGGAGGAGATTTTGATTGAAGCGGTAAATAGTAGAGGCACCGTTTCCGTATTCTGCTTTCGTCCAGCCATCTTTTTGCCCTGCAATCGGAGGATCGTAGGAAAAAAGAGTAGACCCAGATGGGGTATTTAGACGCTGCGTGCGAGCAACTGTTCCTTTATTCTTGAAATATTCAAAGGACACAGGATAGTTTTTTGCATCATAATATGAGAGCAGGCTCCTCTCGTTATATTCAACCCTGTTGGAATAAATTGGATTAGATGCCGTTGTGAGAACTGATGTCCTATAAGAAAAGCTTTCTTTCGATTTTCCTCTCTTTACCTTGCCTTTAACTTCAAATACGTCATAGTTGAACCTTGATTCTCTTCCGTCAGACCCAACGTATGCGTTTTCTCCAATTTTTTTTATCGAGGCATAAGTATATTTGCCGGATTTATCTGTAGATGTGATTCTAGATAGCCCTTGGGTGTCATATTCGTAAGCGATGCGCTTTCCATTGGGAAGAAGTTCAGCTTCTAGTCGATATAGTGCAGAGGATTGTTTTCGATAGACGCGCTCTGTTCCGTCCGGCCAAATAATGCGCGTTGCATCTGAATCTATCGAAAATTCAATATTACGAAGATCTGCTGTACTATCCGGTTTTCCCTGTCTTAAATTGCTGAAACCGTAGGCGTTCGTTTTTAGAATTCCCTTATTGCCGCGAATTTCGAATTCCAGGACAAAACCGCTGGGATCACGCACCTGAAAATAAGAAGAATGAAAATTAAATCCAGCCCAAAGATGGGGTAATATTGCCCACCGCCTGCTTTCTTGAGACGCCAAACTTTTCCCTAAGAGCAAACGATCGAAATCATCTTTGTCTTCATATCGACCGAGAATTTGAGGAGGCACATAGGTTCTTTTTAATGCGAGATCTTGTGCAGCCTTAATATGCAGGTCTGTTTCATGAAGGGAGACTTGTCCAGACAAAGGGGAAATATAGCCATCGATCAGAAGATTTGTACTTAAAGAGGCAATTTCATCGGGAGTTGAAGGCCCTACATTTTCGAAAGGAGCAGCGATCAGTCGGGAAGTGAAGATAAAACATAGTAACCATCGCATAAAAGTCCCCAATGTTGACGCTTGGCCCATACGAAACCCATGACTTAAGAGAAAAGATTGTAACGAGAAAGGCGATTTCAATCTATTGCGAATAAAGGTCTTTTGTTGCTTTGCGCGGTTCGAGCGCTGTGACTGAATCTAGAAACATCTAATTTCGATGTTTTTATAGGCGCTCTCTTTGTGTCTTGGTGCTCTCTGATGATTCACGGAAATTTTCGCCACACTGTTGCGACTTTTGAACTGTTTGTAGATTTCGAATGGATCAAGTTATTCTAAGTCTTTAAAAATAAGATATATAACTCGACTTTGCAACTTTTAGCTGCCTAACTCAAGCGGCTTGAAGCACCCGCTTCACTATGTCATCCGCCCAGTTCCACATTTCGGGCGTAATATTTTCTACGGAAGAGGTGAATTTGCCCTTCCTGGAAATTAAATTATCCCTCCATATCACCATGCGCACAGCTCTTAGCATGTCGGAAAACGTGGCTTGCTCTTTCTGGTGCCAAGCAGTGGATTCCACTTTGAGCAAACCCACCTGTTTCAGCCGATTAGCCATCATACAGACACAACTATATAATCCCATCAGTATAGGAGTCGATCGGGCGATTGCTCGATCTGACCATTGCCGTTGAGTCTCCACCCCGAGATGCTCTCGACTTTCTTCGAACGTGACCTCAAGACTCCAACGATCTACGAATAGTTCGACCATACGTTCAACAGTCATGAGCGGATCTGTGCTCATAAGAGGTAAAGGATCCAATTTCCCCGTAGGATCTACCACTAAAGCCCATCGAATAGGTATAGGCGTCGCTCCATCTGCTCCCCACATGCATGTATCGGAAATTACACGCGCTATTCTTTTTTCTCCGCCGTACCCAACGACCTCTATTTCTTTCCATGGCAACCCCTCCAGAGACAGCATCTGTTTGAAATTTTTCAACCGGACGCCCTTTTTCGCAATACGCCCTCTTCGGCCAGGCTGTTTCTCGGCGGGGAAATCAAACAAGGCTGCATTCATCTTCAGGCGGGACACAAGAGCCACTCCAAAAGAAATGCAGTCTAAAGCCAATTGCCCTGCCGCATATCCCCCATCTCCAACGAGGATTAAAGGCCAAGTTTTCCCCACCCACCGACGCACTTGCAAAATCATCTGACTTGTCCATCTCCAGGGGAAGTTTATCGGAGACGAAAACGAGCAACAGCTGAAACAGAATCTTTGCCGCCTTCAGAGAGGACCATTCAGCCCGATTTAAGAGGTGATGGTACTTGGAACATCCCGGTTCATACTCGAGTCCCATTGCACGCAACGCAGAGCAAATGGTTCTTTTACCCGTACATAAGAGCGTACCGAGCAAGAGGGTTAGGGCTTTTTTCCAGGAGGGTTTAGAAAAAAGTACCGAGAAAGGGAGTAGAACCGATAAAATGTTGTGTGATAGAGAGTCCATTGGCATAGCCTTTTGTCTTTGAACAACAAAGATTATGAACGATGGGGGACTCTCTATCAATTTTTATTTTTGCAATCTCATGGCTGACGAGCGTCAGCGAGGAAGTCATGAAATTGTACAAAGTCGAGATACTATGATTCTAGAAGCGGTCAATTCTTAAGCCAAGATCCGGTGTCTTACCCGATGTGCCTAGATCTATATGCTTACGCTAATGGGGATCCAGTTAATTACTTTGATCCAGATGGTCGATTTGCGTCTTATGCTTATCAAGTGACAAAACCTACAGTTATTGCAGGGCTAGATCATCTTACTGGTTACAGCCAAACTGTTAGGGCTGGCAATTGGCTTTCTGCTTATTGTTATGATCACAATCTTACCCATTCAGAGTCTTTTCAAGTTGGCTCATTTAATTTGCCAAACAGCGCTATCGGCTTTATCAATGGCATTGCCAATACTAAAGAAGAGTCTATGGCAAAAGCACGATACCTAAGTGGGTATGCAGGAGGGGCGACAGTTTATGGGGTATACAATGCATCAAACAGCGTCATTGGAGATTTAATTGATTCTGGACTAGGGCGTATTGGAATTATGACCCCTCCAACTCAGAAAATAAAAGATCGATGGCATGATTTTTTTGCAATAAGTGGACCTGAAGCAAAATTTTTTCAGCACTGCCATAGTCATGGAGCTACTCATGTCAAAAATGCACTCTTAACTTCTCCAAAGGAAGTTCGACAACGCATTATTGTTTTAGCGATTGCTCCTGCGGAGATTGTATCTAAGACGCTATGTTATGAATCTTATAACTACATGAGTAGGCGTGATTTTGTCACCCACTTTGATATTATTGGAAAGATGAGGCACAGAGATGAGTTAATCATATTAGAACCCCACCCAGATGCCAATTTTTTTGATCATGATTTCTTAAGTCCCACTTTTGCAGAGTCAATCAAGCGTCATACTAAAGAATATATAAAAAAATATGGAGGAATGCAATGAAGCGTTTTTTAAATTTTTCACTGGTATTATTTATGTTTGTTTCTGTCTTCGGTTGCACTTATTTTAGAGATCAAATGCCAGATTATGAAAAAATTGCAGATAAAATCACAAATAGAACCGCTGAGAAGCTTAAAGAAGAAAAAAAACTCACCTTAATAGGCATTGGCGGAAGAATGATGGATGATATACAGATGATGGCCATGAGTTTCAATTATTATCAGGAAGTCAATTTAGAGCAGGCAAGAGAATTGCTAATTTATGTCATTAATGAATATCTTTCTGATATCAACAATAACCAAGATGTTAGACCTTATCTTCATGAATATCCATTTACTTCCAAAAATGTAGAAATAAGAATATTTATTTATGGCCCAGATAGGAGAACACTTCATCCGGACAAGATCGGTTACATTTCATCTATTGATGGTGTTTTGGAATATTACACTGGTGCAGATGATGATCATCCCATATGTAGAGAAACATACACTGAGGCTTTAAGCGAGATAGCTTTCAGTCAAGGATTAGAGACTGGTGTCAGAAAGACAAACGAAGAAGTAGTAGTTGCGAAGGCTGTCGCAAAAGATGGAGCTAAAGGTGAGAGTCAGCTTGTAGTACAGGCATATAAGCTTGTGAAAGCCCATGCTGCCAGATGGTAGCTTAAAGCAACGAGACCGAGGCACTCCGCAAGGAGGAGTTATTAGTCCAGTTTTAAGCAATCTATTCATGCACTATGCATTTGATGCTTGGATGAAGAGGATGTACCCGGGAAGACCCTGGTGTCGCTATGCAGACGATGGACTCATTCACCTCAAAACAGAGCAAGAAGCACAAGAGATGCTTCTCGCACTCAAGAAACGTTTTGAAGAATGTGGATTAGAGCTGAGGTGGTCGATGAGGAGGCCTTTATTCGCAATAGATTGAAATCGCCGTTCTCGTTATAATTTTTTCTCTGTGTCAACCGGACTTCGTAAGGCCAAGTGTCAACAGTAGGGAATGTTATGCGATGGTTACTGTGTTTGATCTTCACTTCCCGATTGATCGCTGCTCCTTTCGAAAACCTAGGGCCTTCAACTCCCGATGAAATTGCCTCTTTAAGTACAAATCTTCTGATCGACGGCTATATTTCCCCTTTGTCTGGACAAGTCTCCCTTCATGCAACAGATCTGCATATTAAGGCAGCACAAGACCTCGCACTCAAAAGAACATATGTGCCGCCTCAAATTCTTGGTCGCTATGAAGACAAAGATGATTTTGATCGTTTGCTCTTAGGGAAAAGTCTGGCATCTCAAGAAAGCAGGCGGTGGGCAATATTACCTCATCTTTGGGCTGGATTTAATTTGCATTCTCCCTATTTTCAGGTGCGTGATCCCAGCGGTTTTGTACTTGAATTCGAAATTCGTGGGGCTAAGGGAGTTTTAAAAACCAGTGCCTATGGCTTGAGCAATTTAAGACAGGGAAAACCGGATAGCACAGCAGATCTTCGCAATATTGAATTTTCGATAGATCCAGATGCAGCCCACATTATTTGGCCAGACGGAACAGAGCGCATCTATCGAAAACAATCCGCTGCACTATATCGCCTAGAAGCTGAACTTCTTCCGAATGGAAAGCGCATCGCTTACGAATATGACACCCAAGGGCTATCTAGAATCGCATCTACAGATAGATCCGGCAAATATACTTATGCCTCGATTAAAAAAATTGGAGAAAACGCATACGTTGGGTCTGATGGCAGAGAAGCAAGGTTCAACTATGACGTATTTGAAGTTAAAGGCAAGATAAAGAAAGGAAAATCGAAAGAAAGCTTTTCTTATAGGACATCCGTTCTCACAACAGCATCTAATCCAATTTATTCCAACAGGGTTCAATACAACGAGAGGAGCTTACTCTCATATTATGACGCAAAAGACTATCCATTATGGTTCGAATATTTCAGACATAAAGGAACAGTTGCTCGCACCCAGCGTCTAAATACCCCATCCGGGTCTACTTTTTTTCCTACGATCCTCCGATTGCAGGAAAAAAAAGTGGCTGGACAAAAGCAGAATACGGAAACGGTGCATCTACTATATACCGCTTCAATCAAAATCTCCTCCTTTCCGCTCTTGAAAATTGGTTGGGTGGCACTCTCATTAATCAAAAAACCTTCACTTACAACCCCAAGCAACACATCCAGCGCATTGAAATCCGAGATGGAGCCGGCAATCTCCTCATTGCCTACAACTATGAATGCGACATGCAAGGCAATCCCATTCTCGAGCAAGCCGAAGGGGATTTTGGCACTTTTTGTATTAAACGAACCTTTACTACAAAAGGCCGGCTCATTCGAGAAGAAAGAGATGATGGACTCGGGACTGAATACACATACTTAGAAAATACACGCCTCCCTACCTCCAAAACAACCCTAGAATGGGGAAAGCCTATTCGTAAAACTTCTTACTTTTATGATGAAGCAAATAACTTAATCGAAGAGGCGGAAGAGGGAAGAACTCGTATTAGGTATATTCTTAATACCCAAGACCCCAATCTACATCGAGTCCAGTGGAAAGCAGAGAGCGACTGGAATGGGGTGCTCATTCATAAGACGCATTTTATTTACGACGAATATGGGAACTGTATTGTTGATCCAGATGGAGGCATCGAGACCTATGAGTACGCGCCAAATGGCCTTTTAGCTTCGCAAACTGACCCTGACGGCCTCAAAACAGCTTTTACCTATGACGCTTTAGGGAGAACTCTTTCCAAAACAGTAGGTTTCTATACCACTTTTTATTCTTACGATGCCTACCATTTGATCGAAGAGATCGATCCTCAAAGCCTCACTACTACATTCAAATACGATTTAGCAGGACGCAAAACAGAAGAAGAAAAAGCTGGTCGAAAAACAAAATTTTCTTACGATCCACTCGGCTTTTTAGCAGCTATTGAAAGAGGACATCGCCGGACTACATATCTTCGCAATCAAATCGGGCAGATCCTGGAAAAATCGATCGACGAGCATCTATTAACTCGTTGGACTTACGACTCGGCAGGCCTCGTCGCAACAGTCCTGCAAGCAGGAATCTTTTCATATTTCTACGATCCTTATGATCGTCTTATCGAAACAATCGATGAGGAGGGCGGCAAAACAACCATCAGCTACGGAGAGGGTGAGCAAATCCTAGTCAAGACGATGCGAAATCCAAGAAATGTAGAAACAATCGAAACTTATAATGCGCATGACCTGCTCCTTAAAAGGGAAATTCCTGGCTGTGTATTAGAAGAATTCGAATACGATCGCGCCCTTCGACTGATGAGACAAGGACCATTAAGCTTTTCTTATACTCCTGGAGGATTGCGCGCTTCCATGACGGAAGGAGAAATTCGAACGACTTTTTGGATCTACACCCCCAGTGGAAAACTCCAAACAAAAATAAAACCCGACGGTACTGTCATCGCCTATGAATATAATCTTCAAGGAGAACTGACTAAAGTGGGTTCCCGCGAGTTTCGGTATGATCCAAATGGTCGGCTCATTCAAGGAAGCGGATTTTTTAGAACGCTCGATCCCTTTGGCAATATTTCAAGAGAAGAATTTTCAACTGGTCTTTGGATTGAAAGCAAATATGACGACTCGAATCGCCCCACAGAAAGAACGCTGCCCGATTACAGCCGTATTGACTATGAATATGAAGGACCTTTTTTAAAAACAGTCACCCGTCTACACTCGAATGGGTCTGTCCTCTATACACACAACTATGATCGATACAATGAAGTTGGACTCATATTATCAGAAACAGGCCTCTTCCAAACCACCTATGCCTATGATAAAACCGGAGTAAGAAGGACATCCCAAATAAATCCATACCTTAAAGAGGCGCTTGTCTACGATGAAGCGGGTAACCTTATCAGGAGAGGAGCAGTCACTTATACTTACGATAATGCTTCCCAGCTCACCTCAGAAACTGGCAAGTTCACAGCATGCTACGATCAACATTACAACTGCATTGAAAAAAATGGACAAGCTCAACCAGTTGACGCAGCAGGACAAATCCAGGGACTTCCATACGACAAAAAAGGAAATCTCATAAAACCCGGCTTCATTTTTGATGCTTTCGATCAGCTCATTTCAGCTGAAGAAGATTTCATTTATGATGCAGTTGGAAGAAGACTACAGAAAGGGAATACCTCTTATCTTTATATCGACGATGAGGAGATTGGATCTTTTGAATCAGGGAAGGCAAAAGAACTCAAAATACTCGGGCATCAAAATATTGTTGCCATTGAAATTGAAAATAGCACCTTTGCTCCCGTTCAAGATGTACAAGGAACAATCCGATCCCTCATTGATTGGAAAACAAAAAAGCTCGTCAAAGAGAATTTTTGCGATGCATTTGGATTCGGGTTAACAGATGCAATCCCCTACGCCTATGCAGGCAAAAGATATGATGCAAAAACAGGTCTTATCTACTTCGGTAAGCGCTATTATAATCCAGAGCTGAATCGTTGGCTTACTCCTGATCCTTTGGGGCCCATCGATCATTCAAACCTCTATCAATACGTTTTCAATAACCCATTTCTATATCGAGATCCATACGGCGAAAGTATAGGTGGATATCTTCTAGGGTTAGGAGAGATCATTTTGGGTGGAACTATCATGGCCGGCGGTTTTGCACTTGAAGTGGTTACTGTTGGTGGGTTCACACTCGGCTTAGGGGTGACAACGGGAACTGGAGCATTATTGATGGGACATGGGCTTTCTATGACTACGTATCATACTCAGGATCTTAAGGCTCCCACGATTTCTTGGAAAAATACTGATGTATACGCACCAGATAGACCTCTTCCTCTAACTCCAGCAGGAGTTCCAATCTCGGATACGGATGCGCCCCATACTCAACTTGGGACAAAAGATAGTAAAAGAAGACCCGGTGAAAAATATCCTCAAGCTAGAGAGTTTGATAGCAACGGAAAACCGGTCAAAACTATCGATTTTACGGATCATGGGGAACCCCCTATTCATCAAAATCCTCATGAGCATCCTTGCAAACCTAACCCAACAGGAGGAACTCCTAAAAGAGGAGATCCGCAACCGCTAGAAAATTGGAAATATTAATGTTTAATCCAAAATATCGAATTTTGATTACAAGCAAATGCTTTCCTGAAGATGGAGTTATAGGCTTAGGTACCCAATTGATTTCGATTCTTGACTTTGTTAAAAATTATATACCTCCGCATATATGGTATGCAGCTGATGTTGAAGTAGTTGGAATAAATGCTGAGAAACAGAACTTTAGCAATATACAAATAGCTCCAATAGGGACTGATGTTCAATTTATTGAGTACTGCTCTGGAATCGAACAATTCATCTGGGGAGTGTTCTTATGTATTGATAAAAAGTATTCATCTCAAAATGTTATAGGTGTCGAATTGGAAACAGAAGACAAACCATTTCGCTCAATAGATTCTGATGGAATTTTAATAGAAATCAGAGCATTCGATACCACTTACTTCGGAATATACGCCGAAGATCTTGAATTGATTACAAAAATAGCAAAACAATACAGGATTGCCATCGAACAAATTAAATAGGGATTTTCCCGACTCCTACCGATCCCCCCTGCTACAAGCAGGAAAAAATAGAGGTTCATATGACACACAAAAGATTGCAAAATAAAATAGCTCTTATAACTGGAGGCTCTCGAGGAATAGGCGCAGCCATTGCCAAGCGTTTTGCTAAGGAAGGATGTCATGTAGCTATTAGCTATGCAGAGTCCAAAGAAAAAGCCCTTCTTTTATTGAAAGCACTCGAAAAAGAGGGAGTCAAAACTCTAGCTGTACAAGCGGATCAGGCAAACTCCTGCCGTGATTGTTCCTCAAAAATTATGTTTTCGATCTTATAACTATATAAGTAAGAGGGATTTTGTCACTCATCTGGATGTCTTAGGCAAGCTAAGATATGGCAATGAGTTAAAAGTCTTAGAACCTCATCCTCAAGCCAGTTTTTGGGATCATGAAGTTTTGAGTCCTACTTTTAAAGATGTATTAAAGGATCATATTTCTGATTATATTAAAAATTATGGAGGTATCAAATGGAGTTTTTTTGTGATTTTTTAAAAATTCTGCGTGTCTGTGTTTTTGTTTTTTGTTGTACATCTTGTAGTTCTTCAGCAGATTATGAAAAAATAGCTAATAAAATTACGGAAAAAACTGCAAAAAAATTGAAAGAGCAAAAGAATCTATGTCTTGTAGGAACGGGCGGGCAAATGATGCATGACATACAGATGATGGCAATGAGTTTTTATTATTATCAAGAAGTTGATCTCCAAGCAGCTCGCAAACTTATTGTATCCGCACTTGAGGAATATTTAGTAGAGATTAATAATAGCCAAGAAATAAAGCCTTATCTTCATCAGAATCTTTTTACTGCTAAAAATATTGAAATAAGAATTTGGGTTTATAATCCGGATAGATCTGAACTTCCTTTGGACAAAATATATTACATTTCCTCTCTCAATGGTGAGGTTAGCTATTACATTCGTGCAAAGGATCGCCAAGCAATTCATGAAGAAAGTTATGAGGAAGCATTAACAGAAGCTACGGACAATCAAAATGTTGCAAGGCAAATTAATCCAATAATAGGCGGAAATTTTCAGCAGGAGAATGTCTTCAGAGAAGCAATAGCAAAAGATTGAGGTGGACCCAATCGACCGGACAACTTTTTAGGCAAAACTAGTTTGCTTCTACTGTTTCGTTTTCCTTCCCGAAGGAGGAACAACGGCTGCTGTCGGTTTGGCAGCCTACCAAAACTACGAATTAATTCACAACTGTTTTTTCAGTACACACTCCTTTGCTCTTTGTTCAGAACTACACATGCCTTCAGATCCGAAGGCAGAAAGGAGCACGGGGGAACCCCCCGTGCGCGCGCGACCCTGCCTTCATTTTCCATAATGCACCTCGTGAGGTGTTTTGTAGCCGAGCGCTTGGTGCGGCCTTTTGGTGTTGTAGTATTGACAATAGCTGGCAAGGCCGACCCTTGCTTCGGGCATGCTTTGATAGTCTTGCAAATACACGTTTTCATACTTCACCGATCTCCATAGCCGTTCCACGAACACGTTGTCCTGACTTCGACGGTTTTTTTTATTCCCGTCCTTAAAACATAAGCACTTAAGTTTTTTCGTTACACTACATTTTCTGCTTCAATGTGTATCGGCTAGGGCCTTCAGGATTCTGAACATCCATTGCCCTATAAATCATCCTCGCCTCCTTTCCGATTCTTGATGGCACTTTATAAAAATGTCCCGTTGTTTTGTCTTCCAAGATGCTCGGTTCGATTTCTGCGAGAGAGTTCCTTATTTTTTCGATGCTGATCGATTCGTCAAAAATATTGATTTTCTGCTGTGCATATCTCGTAATTGCAAAAGCAAGGTAGCAGATTAAAATGTGAGCCTTGATACGATCAGGGGTGAAATGATACATCGGCTTGGCTATTTCTATCTCCATGGATAGCTAAAGGGCCAGCAACTTCTTTATAATGCGTTCAAAACTCAGCTTCTTTAACTTTCCAGACGGGTCCTGAGCCTCTAGCTTGGACCAATCAGCAGGAGAAGCTTGATTCACCCAATTAGACAATTGCTTTTGAAATGTCTGCAGCCATTTGGGGTGCTGCTGGGAGAGGAAAGCAAATTCAGCAAGCGCTCGATCGGAAAAATCCCCCAACTGCGTGGTTACGTACCAAACCCCATAGAGATCCTTGAGCATCTTTGATGCGCTCTTCCGTCTGGTAAACGTAAGCCCCTTGTGGAAGATCCATGCTCCAGGTGAGACGACCTTTCCCGCTTCTCCTGAATAGGTTCGGAATTCTATTGTCGTTTGCAGGCTCAGCGTCAAGTAGCTCAAAGGCTGCTGCTTCATTGAGATATTTGGCGATGTTCTTTTTAGAGATCTCAGGAACCTTTCTGGGAATCAACGAGTCAATATCACGCGTTCCAACAGGGGGATTTTCGAGCTTGGGATCGGCGAGGTAAAGCTTGTAAATGAAAAGAGCAAAACCGCCTCCGATAACAACGAACTCTCGCCATGGTCCCAGTGACTTTAAAAATTCTGAAATGATTTTGTCTTCTTGAATCTGTTTCATTTGTTCTTAAGGCTTTTGTAGATGCGTTTCAGTTCAGGTGCTCGCTGGGCTATAAATTCTGCTTGTTCTTGTCCTCGCAGGGGAAAATGATAAAGATCTAAAAAGGTAAGGAGGAGGGGGCAAATATCAATTTCTTTGCCGTTCTTCCTATTTTGCTTGAGCAGCATTTTGTAGTAAGGCTCGATCAACAAAACCTCATACCCTCTTTCTTGTGGATCTAATTGCAGAGCGCTTTCTAATTTCGGTCTAATAGAAGGGTCAAGGACATACAATTCTAATCCTTTTAGATTGGTATTCTTAAGCCCAAGCGCTTCGGCTGCTGAATGAAGAGCCAAGATCACGTTTTGTTCGAGCCCAGATTTCTTTAAAGCCTTGAACCACTCTGACTTTCCAGAAAGAGCGGAAGCGTAGGTTCTGATTTTGCATTTTTTCACGATGCTATAATGCTCTAGCCAGCTTTCTAGAAGTTCTTTTGGTTTGTTAAAGGAAAACCTCTTGGAGGTTCTGATTCCTTCAACTTGAAGAAGTCCTTTCAGTACCAGAATATTGAAAACACGTTGAACCAGACCGAGGCTTACCCCTGCTTCTTTAGCAACTTCTCTCAATGAGAAGTTTACTTTGAAAAGCCCTTCTCGAAGCAGCCAATCAAGCACGAGAGAGGACTTATCTGCATAGACATTCCCTTCTGCTGGATCTTCATTTGAACTTACTAGGAAACGACCTTTCATTGCGACCTCCTTCTGTTCATTATAATACACTGTTCAATATATATTGAACAGACATAAATATTGAACAAATGGACCCCAAGGAAGAGGTTTCTTAAAAATTCGTTACGAAACTTATTTTTAATGACTTAGAACAATTTTAACTCGAACTTTCGAAAATTCAGAATCAAATAATAAGGTTCATCCGACAAATGCGTACCTGGATTCGTGTAGGTGATAAAGTCGCAATTTAAAATATTCAATATCTCGAAACCCATAAGCCTGCCTTTTCATTGTCTTGATTTTGGCAAGTGCTCATAAAATTGAGGTAATCACTCCAGAAATGGGACTCGGTTACCAATCTGCATATGGACCCTTTTGCCGCAATGTTCACAAGGAAGTGACACACCATAAGTACACCTATTGCATTTGTCACAATGCCACTCTCTCCAATCTCTACATGTTTTGCAAATCTCACAATGCCAACTACAATTGTCTGCAGCTACATCGTTCCAGCAAAAAGAAAACCAATAAGTTTCTTGGCATTTAGAACAGTCATATTCTCCCAGCAAGGATTTCAAGGGAATGCTTTCGCATTCACACGGCAGTAGTATTTCTTTGGATAATTCTTTATCTTTAAGGTCTTTGACGATACGAATATTTTGTATAGCACACAATGCCAGATGTTCCGTGTCTTGTCCATTCAGAGGGTTATGGCAATTAACACAACGACATTTCTCAGTACATCCTTGACCGTTTTTTAGACAATCGCATCGATATGTGGAACAACTTGTTTTACATTTACACATTTTCTAATTCGCTTCTGAAAGCTTGCTAAAACTGGATTATTCTAGCCCAGGAGGCAAGCATCTTGCAATGTGATTTCTCCTGGCAGCGAATTACCCAACGAGAGGCAAACAATGTTCTACAGCTTCATTTGAGTTTCGTGCGGGTGGGTCTGCAGCAGCCGCTAGCGCTCGGTCAAAAATCACGGTTGCTAAACGAGGAATCGCATATTTCCCACGTACTCTGTCCTGTAAAAAGGACAAAAAATTGATCTCGAGTTTTCGGCATGTCTGTTTTAGACTTAAAAAGGTGTCTCTAACTTTCTGCCCCATTTCACTACGAGTTCCCCCAGAAATTTTCAGCTTTATTTTTGCCGCACGGGCACATGTTTCCGAACTGTTATTATGCAAAGGCGTCTCCGGCCTCCGCAGAACCATAAGTAGTTCTTGCTTTTTGTCACGAGTTTTCTCCAGTTGGTGATTCAAGGTAGGACTGGACGTTTTCTGCTGAAAAATGGCATCAAATTTTTTGCTTATGCTCTCTGCAACTTCTTGAGAGGGTGATTCTTTATAGGTTTTAAGGTCTTGATAGATATCCCATATTTGCTCTCTGACTTGTTCCAATTCAGATCGAGACTTGTCAGTTGTCATGAGGAGCTTTCTATAGTGCCTATCTTCATGAATCCAGCATAGCGAATGTTGAAATACATAAAACTGCCCTGCATCATCACTATGCACACCCAGTTCGCGTGAGATTCCATTTTGTATCACAGATGCATACAAAGCTGCTTCTGTGAGAAAACGAACTTCTGATTCCTTCGTAACATTACGTTCCCTTAAAAATTGCTCCCATTCTGCGAGTGTTGCAAATTTGCTATTTAAGGACAGAGAGACATAGCCAGGCAGATACTCAGCAACGTTCACATGTGACAGATATTCCAGGGTATCTTGATTGATCACATATTCTTCTTTTCCATTTTGAAGCAATTGGAGAAAATTTTTCCGGCTCTTACTTTCTGTCGTTGTAAAAATACTGAACCAACGATTCCCTATGACCGTTGTGTACTGATTTTGCCCATTATGCCGACCGCCTGTATCGTCCACTTGCACCTGGTTTTCTACACTTGTGGCAGCAAGCATTAGCTCTGCAGCTTCTTCAATGAAAGGGTTCTTGTTCTCAATTAAAATATTGTTCAGTTGGCCTGCGGAAATCAAAATACCGATAGCGCGTAGCTGGTCTAATAGAAGATGCTCTGTAACACGGCAAGCATGGTATTGGTGAAGGATGTAAGTCACCAATTCTGGGCCATAGTGCCCATGGATATCTTTAGGGAGTTGCCCTGTTACGTAAGTGCCATCAGGTAGTTCCCATCGAGCCAATTTGTATTGGATATTGTGTGGTTTAAGGAGGATGTCTTGCACTGTATAATGGCAATAACCTTTGAATTTAGCGCCATCCGGAATATTTTCAGGCTGAATTTCCAATTTGGTGTGGATTTCTAGTACTGTTTTTTTCTTTTTACGTTTCTTGCCTCTTGGTTGCCCAGGTTTTCCAATTCTCCTAATATTTTTGATCATCAGTCTAGCTAATCGAGAAAGTTCAACTGTTCGTTCTTGCAACAAAGGTGAAGTGATTATGAAAAAATCGCGAGACGACAATGAAACATCAAAACTCGTTGTGAATTGCGCGGGTGAAATGAACAAAACGCGCATCTCGTGGACATCGATGAGGCTAATTCGTTTATATAGATCGGGCTTGTTCTTTTTCCCTTCCAGGTTATTGGGGGGAATGTCCGGTTTTGGCTTCTGTCCTTTGAGGCGAGCAATTTCATCTTTGAGTTGCTGGATCAGTTCTTTTTGTGCAGCCAAGGCATTGGTCATTGTATCAATTTGTTGACGGAGTTGGAAGTTTTCGTTAGAAAGCTGATCGATAAGAGAAGAGGAAATTTGAACTTTTGAGGAATCTTGCATTTGTGCATGCCTTGTATGGCTGGATACAATAGCAAATGTTTAGAAAACAATCACCTAAATTTTTTATTCAACGAACACAGATTAGACGGTGAAAAACAGTGCCCATGAAATCGAGGTAATCGGGGCCCCGCTTCGGGGTGATTACCTCAGTTTTATGAGCAGTTGCTGATTTTGTTGTTTATGCCTTCTGCTGCGGCGTTCGAGATTCGATGTTTGAAATAGTTCAATAACCCCGTCTTGTATTGGTGTAATGTTTTGACCACTCGTCTTAGCGGTTTGAGCCCTGTTGCCAAAGCATCGACTCCCCATCTGACGAGAAAATGTTCCGCCTCCTCTACAGAGTCTTTCTCCCAGAAAAGTTGGAATTGCTCCTTCAGGGAATGTGCCAAAAACAAGGGTTCATTTACAGCCAATAAGGCGCCCAATCGTGTTTGGTTTTCTAGATCCAAGTTGTCATAATTCGTTAGGAATAAAAACCGACTGCCCTTCAGTACTTTTGCATCGGCCCCACTCAAGTTTTGCTGTTGATCTTTGCGCACCTCGTCCAGGGCTTTATTCAATAAAGCCGTCACATGAAAATGATCAAATACCACATCTACGTTCGGCAAAAACTCTTGTGCTGCTGGGTAGTACGATTTGCTCATGTCCATAGCGATTGCTTTTAACTTTGGTGCGTGCTTTGCCAGTTTCTTGAAAAAGGGAGCTACCGCCTCTATAGTTCTACCCTCTACAGCGTGAATAATTCTCCCCGACCGTAGATCTGTGAAAACGGTCATGTATTCATGCCCTTTCCGTATGCTGAATTCATCGACGGTAATGTATTCCAAATCTTCTAGAGGAATTGTTTTATAGAGAGCAGTCAATTTCTCTTTGTGGATCCTCTTCACGACATTCCAGCTAATTTTTAGAAATCGAGAGACATCCAAGAGAGTGCTAAAATGCAAAAGATCCAGCACGTGTGCTATCATGGAGCGCACCATTCGGAATTTGCCTTTCATAAAAGGCAATCGAGGCCACCATTTATGGCCACATTGAGGACAGGCTACTCGATGTAGCAGCACGTTTAGAAAACAGGGCTTGCCGCCAAACGGCACCATTTTAAACTGCCGCTTTTTTTGTCCCTTGAAGATTGTGCGCGTACAGCCACATTTGCATTGAGATGGATCGACCATTATAGCGTGGATCGTAATCGCCCCCGCTTCAAATTTGGTAGATTGGTATTGAACTCCGCTGATTCCGTATGCATGATACAAGAGAGAAGTAGACATAGAAGAAGCCTCCCGTGAGGGTGTTTGTTCAAGCTCCTTTTATATGTCTGCTTCTTTTGTTTCTACCCGCCAGTCAAGACCTTCTAGAAATCACAACGCGCTGAATAATCAATACTTATAAAAATCTAAGGACTTAATGCCTTTCCCCTCTACAGGTACTCATTTGTCGGATGAACCAATAATAATTTGAAAAAGCAAATTGTGGGTTAAAAAAAGTATCCTTGAGAATTCCAATACACCCAATCGTTCAAAGCTTGTTTGGTTGTATCAACAACGTTCAAGCCTTTAAGCTGCTTTAGGGATTGTCTGAAGATAACTCGTACACTTTCATAGGAAATTTTTCAAATTTCCATAGATAAAAATATATATTGATGATACTCTTCCTGTCCTCAGAGCAGGGATCGTGGTTTCCAAGAACATCATCCGAACAAAATATCTTCGAGTCAATCACTCATTGAACGAAAAAAGCCGTCGCTTATGGTGTGCCGCTGAAGCGTTAGCGCTTGGAAAGGGCGGAGTAACATTAGTGCATGCCGCTACTAAAGTTAGTCGTTCGACAATCTATTTGGGGATCAAAGATATCCAACAAAAACGGCGTCGCAAAAAATCCAAGGGCCGTATTCGTAAAAAAGATGATGGAGCAAAACCTATTTCGAGCAAAATGCCTGGGATATTATCGGTACTGGAAACATTGGTTGAGGCTTCTACCAAAGGAGATCCCGAGGTTTCCTTGCGGTGGACCAGTAAGAGTTTACGCAAACTATCCGCAGAGCTCAAAAATCGGGGATACGAAGTAGGTCGCTCTACCGTAGGCAATTTATTAGAAGAGGCCGGATGGTCAAGCGACACCAGAAAGTGACCCACCGGCGACATTGAAAAGTGACCCACCCCCCTATTTGAAGTGAGAGTAAGCATGGAACCCAATAAAATCTCTGCTGTTGTAACAGGAGACAGTAAAGAGAGAATGGAACCACCTAATAGTGTAGAAAAAATTTTATATTTGTCATCAGAAAGGTGGGGTAAAAGACGGATTGTGCGGTGGCGGGGCCTGCCTGTGGGTGGAGCGAGCGTTTTTTTAACTCTGCCACTTCCTCCGTTCTTGTTTCCAGCTGCGCCTTCAGTTTAGCGATCTCGGCATCCTTCTGATTCAGTTCATAACGCAGCGTTTTTATAGATGATTAAAATAATTTTTTTTTAACTAATCTGACCTTCCATTATTTGCTGTGTGCGAAAAATTCATAAATTTCTATGCGCCAATCGAATAGAAAGAAAATAATTCAGTTCAGAGTAAAGGTATTTATGTTTTTTGATTAAAATTCAGCTTCAGTTTATGCTCTTATAAAGCTTAACTAAAAAATGAAGTTTTAGTGAACTCATAAAATTTAGTTTTAATGTGAAATTATTCTTGCTTGCAATTGATTTTTTTAATTTAATAATAGCAGAGCTTGCGATATTTATCCAAAAAACACGGGATTTCTTATATGATTTTTATCGGCAAAAAACACAAATTTGGACTGTTCCAATTTCGCGATGTTGTTCTAGAAAAAAGAACAACAGTTAAGATCTGTCCAGATGTCTCGGATGTCCTTCAAAAAACTAGGGATTTCATCGATTATCTCCTAGAAAACAATATTGAAGTATATGGGATTACGACAGGTTTAGCTGATCTCAGAACCCAAAAGATCAATGCCACTGAAGCTGCCCAATTCTCCTGTAATTTGATCGAGAGCCATGATGCAGGAATAGGTATCCCGATTCCTCAAGACATTACTCTGGGAGCAATGGTCGCCAGAGCCTCTTCCTTAGCAAAAGGTTTTTCTGGATTTCAGTTAAACAGCCTCGAAACTCTAGTGCAAATGATAAACAACAGAATTATTCCTCAAATTCCCAAAACGGGCTCTTTAGGAGCAAGCGGGGATCTTGCTTTTCTAGCCCGCATGGCAAGAGCGATGAGGGGGGATGATGTACCTGTTTGGTATAACAATAAAACGATCAGTGCTCGAAAGGCCCTGGAACTTGCCAAAATTCAACCGTTTGAACCCTTAGCCAAAGAAGGACTCGCTGTCACTAACGGGACTTCCTTTATTATTTCCATGCTAGCCACCGCCTATCTACAAGAATTAAATGAACTTGAAAATATCCTCGCACTGCAGGGACTCTTTTTAAATGCCATCGGGTCTACTACTGCCGCATTCAATCAGAGCATACATCAGATTCGCGATCATGCAGGACAAACGCTTATTGCTAAGATCCTAGCTAGGCATTTTGAATTTTCAATTTTTTCCGATTCTTCTAGAATACAAGATGACTATTGTATTCGCTGCATTCCCCAGATATTCGGGCCCAAAATAGAAATTATTCTTGAACAGCATAAAAAAATCGATATCGAGCTTGATGCAGTTACTGATAACCCTCTTTTCTTTAAAGGTGACGAAATCTCCACTGACGTTGATGCGAGTAGGATCTGGTCTGTTAATAATGAGTTTTGGACGGTTCTGTCTGGTGGAAATTTTCATGGTGAATGTTTAACGACTATTGCAGACACGATGTGTGCATCCAATGTAAAAATCGCTTACACCCTTGAAAGACAAATAGCGTATATGCTCAACCCCAATCGAAATAGGAACCAACTTCCTATTCATCTCATTACGGATACTTCCTGTTTGGGGCTTCTATCTGGATACATGATTACTCAATACACAGCCAATGCTCTTGTGCAGAGAATCGCGCAGCTTGGAACGCCGACCTCAATTTTTAATATTACAAGCGGGAATGAAACGGAGGATATCGTTAGCTATGGCTCTACAGCAGCAGAAAGACTTCTGGAACAATTGCAATACCTTCGAGAGTTGAATGCTATCTACCTGACTGTAGCCACCCAGGCATATGCTATAACTCGAGCGGCACACATATCTGCAGGAAAAGCCGTATCTCATAAATTATTAGCTGAGCAAATATTTAAAAAAATTCAGGACGTTACTGAAGAAGAATATCCGACTTCCAAAGAAGAAAATTTCGACAGACGTTACAGCCAAGCATTTAAAGTTCTTGACTCAGGTGTTTTGAGATTGATTATGGGAAATCCTCTTTATGCTAAAATCCGGAGCGAGGAAGGCTCTTTCTCTCCAAAATAGGTCCACAGCCTATTCTTCGGTCGTTATGTGTCTATGATTTTGAATCATTAGATAGGATCCGAGTGATATAAAGGAGCAAATCAACAAGATCCAAAAATATGACGTTTGGCTTTCGGTAACATGCAGCAAATAAAGAGCAGTCGCGGGAGTCAATCCTTCAAGGCTATCAGCAATGTTAAATGTCAGACCTATGCCGCTAAAGCGCAGTGGCGTTGGAAATAAATCAGTTAATATGAATGGTAAAATCGCATAAAGACAAGAAAACGAGATCGCAAGAAATACGCAAATTGCCAATGAAATTACATAGTCCAGTCTGAAGAAATGAAGAGAAATCATCAATACAATGATCAATGAAGTGCAATTAATTAGGATTTTTTTATAATCATATTTGTCAGCAAGTTTCCCAAAAAATGGGAGTGGGATGGTTATTAAGACAAGGACGATAATTAGAATCACTAAATTCATTGAATAACTTGTCCCCAGTAAGTTCCCGAGATAGATGGGGAAAAAATAGGCGAGCGCACCAAAAGAAACGCTTGGGATAGCGGAATAACATATTCCTTTTACAATTTTCCATTTGTATGTCAAAAGCACATTAGATATAGGAGAATTAACAATTTTATGTGTTTTTTCCAAATGCGCCCAGACTGGCGTTTCTTTCAGCGTATGCCGCAAATAAAATCCATAAAATCCGATGAGGGATCCGAGGAGAAATGATAGTCTCCAACCCCACGTAAACAGATCCTCTGCGGAAAAGAATTTTTCAAAAACCAAGCATTCCACCATGGCAAGCATAATCCCCATCTGATTCCCCATAAAACCCCAGCTTGTCAGATATTTTCTATTAGACGCATGTGCACTTTCATAGAGATAGCAAAATGATCCTGGCAGTTCTCCACCAGCCGGAAAAGACTGTAGAAGCCGATTAATACAGAGCAAAATCGGTGCAAATATTCCAACAGATGAATAGCTTGGCAAAAAACCTATCAACATTGTAGGAATGGTCATAGTAAGAATAGACCATATAAGAGCTTTTCTCCTTCCAATCTTATCTCCTAAACGCCCAAAAAAAATCCCGCCCAATGGGCGTATCAAATATCCAAGGCCAAGAAAAAGGAAGACATTCAGCAGATTTGTTGCTGGAGAATCGTTATCAAAAAATATTTTTGAAATTGTGGGAGCCCAGTAAGCATATAGGGAAAGTTCATACCACTCCAAAGTGGTTCCTATATTCACGGCAAAAAGTATGGATTTTTGGTGCCGTTTTGAGTAACTCAATGCATGCTTCCCATTTTTAAAGCCATCTATTCCTTGATTTCTGTTTTTTTATTTAACAGCCAAAAACATAAAAAGAAAAAAAATATTGAAAAATAACTAAGAGGCGGGACTTTATCGCTATATCGAGGGATTCTAATCAAAAACGGAATCAAGAAAAAAACGATAGAAGCGATAGATGACAATATGGCTAGGGGCCAAAACAACTTATTATTCAGAATGATCAGCTGCCATAGATGTTGATTTCTTCTTTTTTTTACCACGAAGGTGCCTCCAAATTGGATAGAGACTAGACCTTTTTTTGTATATCTTAGGGATTTTCTAGTCCAGGTAATTCTGTGAAGGCTGTGAGATATCTAGACTTGGTGAGTGAATATTATTGGGCAGTAGCTTTAGAAGCTACGATGACTAATTCGTCCATACGATAATGAACCGTTCCATTCGGGCTACAAGGAGTGATTGCTACATAAGCTTCAACTACGTCGTGGACATACTCCTTTCTTTGATCTTCTGCAATAGTCCCGAAAGGGATCCAGCCCATTAAAGAATTTGCAAAAATTTCTTTGTTAACATAATCTAAAGAGGCATCTATTAGTTGTAAATTTTCTGGAATCAACATTGAAGTTTCAATTAAGCTCGCCCATTCGGCAAAAGTATAAAATGAAAAAACACTCTTTGTATTCCCAAAGTAGGAACGCCAACGCTCTCTTTTTGCAACCTCATCGATAATCTGATGGAGTGGGTGTCTGACTTGAATGGGGGCAACCAAGATCAAAACTTGTCCCCCTGGTAGGAGGGCCTTATAGATTTGCTCGAGAGCGATATTAATTTCAGCAACCCAATGTAAGCTATTAAAGGCCATAATACGATCAAACTGGTTTTCAAAGGGGAGGTATGCGGCATCGCCGTGAATAAAAGATAAATTTGGCATTAGGTTAGCTTGAGCTGCTTCAAGCATAGAAGGGGAAGGATCTAACCCCAGAACCTTGCCATACGGAACACGGCTGGCTAAATATTTAGTAAACCGCCCATCCCCGCAGCCAATGTCTAGTACTTTTGCATTTATAGGGATTTGAGTGAAACTCGAAGCAACAGAGGCTACCTGAAATTGCCATTCAGAATTATTGGTGTAATAGTTTCCGTTCCAACAGGAACTGGCAACATACTTTCCTGCGGATAATAAATCAGGCATCTTTCTCTTCATATAACCATTTATATCCAATAAATTGTGCCTTATTTTAAACTATCTTCATTTTTATATCAAGCTGTATAAATTTTTTTTATTGAATTGGATGAAAGGCTTGCTGGGCTTCTGCCTTCGGCGATTCGATACCGTCAGTGACCTCTAAGAACCCTCTGCAGAGAAGAATGGCGCAATAGCTAGAGCGAATTTACACAAAATTATGGACTTGACTCGGCTAATTTTGAGATTGCGGTACGTAGCTTTCTTGAGCAATCACATGCTCTATCAGCAGAGACTGGTCGTCATTATCTATCCTGCAAGCTTGCCGCGCAGCATTGTATGTGGCTTCTTTATACCCCTTATGATTAGTGGTTAACGCAATAATTTCTTGTCTGCGTGGATTGTATGATAGTATCTTTTCAAGAGCGGTTTTTTCTATGCTAAACGCTTTGCGAAGAGATATAGCTTGATGTGCAGATATCCTTGAGATGATTTGGCCTTCAAAAAAATATATTTCTGGATGTAAATTCCCCCTATATATTCGTGGAGTTTTTAAAATTTTCTCCCAAATGCAATCTTCTAATATCCAATTGGAATCAATAACCAGTTTTGAAACGATGGGAATCGTTTTATATTCTGTAATTATGCTTTTATATTTTGCGAAAATATTAGCTAGACCTTTCACTTTTTCTGCGTCAATTTTTACATCGTTAGGCACCATTTTGCCCAGCCTGTCTCTTCCCCATCGATTGTGCAGGGCCATGGCTAAATAATAACGAAAGGAACAGTCTTGGAAATTATATGTGTGCGGAAAAAGGGTCTGGATCTCCTGCGCCATCTGCGTTTTGAAATTGTCTAAAAGTCGTTCCGCGGCTCCTTCAACGTTATTTTTCGCTAATAATCGTAAGCCCTCAACGTCGGATGGATGATTTGCGCTGATGTATTGATTCAGCGTTCCTAAAGCATCCAATTTTTCGACATGTCTGATGGACCAATAAATCATTCCAATAACCCCTACCAGAACAAAGGACAGCATCACGCTAAGCGCTTTCGTCCAAAGGGACACACTGAGTTGTTCGACCTTGTTGATCAGTTCATGAGTGCGGGAAATGTTATAATTCTGATTCAATATCGGGTTAATTGCCATGATATAGTGTTTATTTTACTATACTGATTGTTAAAAAGCTATTGTAAAATAATTTATTTGTATCGATGAATATAGAGATAGAAGGAGTTGTAGCTATACTGATTAACTGAACCCTTTTTCAATCTTCCAACATCTGTGAATTTTGGGATCGAGAAAGTCGATCGGCAGCGTCTTTTTTGATATCTCGACGCAAGATGGAAAGAGGCGGTCGTTGAAGAGAAATTTGCGGGAATTTGTGCTGAAAAAAAGGATCCCTTTGGGGTTGAGGAGGGTCATCGCTTTCGAAAGAAGGTCGGGATAATCGATTTGGATGTCGAACATCTGATCCATTTTTTTCGAACGGGAAATCGTCGGCGGGTCGATTACGATCACGTCGTATTTTTCTCCCTCTTCATCGAGAAATTTGAGGCAGTCGGCCCGGATGATCGGATGATTTTTGAGAGAAAGCGCATTGATCAGGAAATTTTCCCGCCCCCAATCGGTATAGGTGTTCGACATGTCAACGCTTTTCGTGTAGAGCGCGCCTTGAAGCGCCGCATGCACGCTGAAAGAACATGTATAGGCAAACAAATTTAAGACCTTTTTCCCTTTCGCATGCGACGCGACGAGCTGCCGTGTCTCTCTATGGTCGAGAAAAAGTCCCGTATCTAAATAATCGGTCAGATTGATGAGAAATTGGACTCCATATTCCAAAACAGGGAAAAATTCTTTCGATTCTCCTGCTTTCTCATATTGCTGATCTTTCCTTCTCTTCACCCGGCTGCGCCAATAAATGTCCTCTTCGCGCGCGTCAAAGAGCTTGCTCAGCGCCTCGCCCGTCTCGTTCACTAGCGCTTCAGGAGGCTCAGGATCTTCCCGATTGGGTGAAAAATATTGCAGACAGTACCTGCCTGCGTAAAAATCGATCGCAAGCGGATAGTGGTGGATCGCCCGATCGTAAATCCGAAAGCAGTTTGTTCGTGTCCTCTTAGCCCACTTGCGCACATGGCGGTAGGTCTTCCGGATGCAGTTGACAAATGGCGATCTCTTGTCTTCGCCGTCTCCGATTGAAGGGAGAATGATCTCCTCTAATGCTGCCAAGAACCTTCCCATCGCTTCATACAGGGTTGAGCCGCCAGATTCATCAAATCCTTACGGCTCCTCGCTGCGGGAATAAATCTCGCCGGACTCGAAAAAAAAAGCAATTTCTTTCCGCGCATTCTCTAAAGAGTCGGATCCGTGTACCGCATTGCGCTGCACGTCGGTCCCAAAGTCGGCCCGGATGGTTCCAGGCTCGGCTTTAGCAGGATCGGTAGCTCCCATGACTCTCCGATTGCGGGCCACCGCATCGTCCCCCTCTAGCACCTGTACGAGAATCGGTCCTGATGTCATAAACTGAACTAAATCATTGTAAAACGGGCGATCCTTGTGGACGGCGTAAAACTCTCGAGCCTCCTCAGGGGTGAGCTGAACCATTTTGGCCGCCACAACATGCAGTTCAGAGGATTCAAGATAGGCGTCGATCTCCCCTAGCTGATCTTTCTCGACTGCATCGGGCTTGATGATCGAGAGCGTCTGCTCAGCAAAGAGCGACGCTGCCGCAAAACAGAGGAGCTTAAACATGTCCTACGACCTCGCAAAAATTTCGCTCGGCTTAAAGAAAAATGCAATCTCTGCTTTCGCATTCGCTAGACTGTCCGATCCGTGCACCGCATTCCGCTCGATCGACGTCGCAAAGTCGGCGCGGATCGTCCCAGGCGCGGCTTTGGCTGGATCGGTCGCCCCCATAATTTGACGATTCCGGGCTACCGCGTTCTCCCCTTCAAGAACCATCACAAGGACGGGTCCTGACGTCATAAATTCAACCAGCTCCTGAAAAAAAGGGCGGTCTTTATGCACGGCATAGAATGATTTCGCTTGCTCGACCGATAAGTGAAGCATCTTCGCTGCTGTCACATTCAGCCCTTCTCGCTCAAAATATTCAATAATATTTCCAATCATGTTCTGCCCAACGGCATCAGGCTTAATGATCGATAATGTCTGTTCTAAAGTTTGTGTGGTAGTTTGGGCCATTACATTCTCCATAGGGTATTTTGTAGTGACATTGTAAACCAAGGGGGTAATAAATCTCACGAAGTTCTGTTGAAAAATGGCGAAAAATTTTAAAATCACCAGTTTCCAGGGGGGAAAAGATGGCTTATGGCGACTATCCTGATCTGACCGGAGTAAAAAAAATTCTTGTCGTTAAACTCAGACAGTTGGGGGACGTCCTTCTGACAGGGGCGGTTTTTAAGGCTCTAAAGGGGCGCTTGCCTGAGGCGAGAATCGATGCGTATGTCTATACAGAGGCGTTCCCAATGCTGGAGGGGCATCCCGGGGTCGATGGATTGGTGGGCTATGGCCGAGGCTGGAAAAAGCTGGGGCTTCTGGGTCGGCTAAAAAAAGAGGGGGAGCTTTGGCTCGCGATCCGGAGGGCTGGCTACGATATGGTACTCAATCTGACTGAAGGGGATAGGGGAGCTCTCGCAGCTCGAGTCTCGGGGGCGAGGATCAGGGTCGGGTTCGAGCCCAAGGGGAGGTGGCAAAAGGGAATTTATACCCACGTTGTCAAGCATTGCCCAGGCCTCCGGCATACGGTCGAGAGAAATTTAGACGCTCTGCGGCGGATCGGAATCTTTCCTGCCATCGAAGAGAGGGAATTGTTCTTAGGAGTGCCTGAGGAGGCGAGGAGAAGGGTCGGGGAGCTGGTTGCCGGGCCTTTCGTGATGATCCACCCAACTTCCAGGTGGCGCTTTAAATGCTGGCCGGCGGATCGGATGAGAAGATTGGCGGAAGAGTTGCTCCGGCGGGGAAAAAAGATCGTTTTTACGTCGGGGCCTGATGAGGTGGAACGGGCTATGGTCGAGGAAATTGCGACGGGATTGAATGTGGTGAATTTGAGCGGAAAGCTCTCGCTAAAGGAGCTCGCCGCCCTGATCGAGAAGAGCGAGCTCTTGGTGTGTGTGGATAGCGTTCCGTTTCATATGGCCAGTGCGTTGAAAAAACCGGTCGTCGCTCTCTTTGGGCCTACGTCGGACGTCACTTGGGGGCCGTGGCGCAATCCTAAGGCAAGAATCGTCGCACAAGCCTTCAGCTGTAGGCCTTGTTATCAGGATGGCTGCGGGGGGAGCAAAAGGAGCGATTGCCTGGCGACGCTGCCGGTCGGGAGGGTTCTAGAGGCGATTGATAGTTTGTTGGTTTTTTAAGTTTTTAATCCTAAAACACTTATGTTTTATTGTGTTTAATTATATTTAATATTTGTTATAATCAAATGTATTAAAAAATTTGGTGTTTATGAATGAAGTGTCAAGGCAAAATCAAAGCCAGTCAATTCCAAAAGCGATTTCTGATGGAACCGATAGATATTATAATATAGCTTTTGTCGATCATGAGAAATATTTTAAATGGCAGTACCCGGAAACAATTACCTTCCCGTGGGCCAAAGAAGGGGGGATTTTTTGGCCTTCACACGACTCGCTCCACCAAGATCAGATTGCGGAAGGGACTCGGATCACCACTTTCACGGGCCGAACAGTGACAGGCTGCAATGTTTCGGGTTCGCCAGAAATGTTTAGGATCTTTTTTTATGCCAAAAAAGTTCTAGGACGAGTGAAGATATGCTTAGAAAACTATTTAAGTCAAGGTATGGAGTTCAATTCGCTAGAGCAGCTCATTCAACAGCATCATATAGTGTTCGAACGAACTGAAACAATGAGACGTCAGATAGCAAAGATCGCCGATATTCATAAAATAGCTGAAATCGTGAAAAAAAACGGAGTGGGTGCGGGTCCGCATATAACCAAATTAGCGGCGGCTACACTCTCTCAGGTTTGTCCCGGTTTAAGGATACAAATTGTGTCGATGAAACCTGGAGATCATGCACTTCTCATCCTCGGTCAGGGAAAAAACAGAGTGCTATTTGATCCTTTTGCACAACTCATCGCGCGATTTCCTTCTGTTCTATACGATTACCATGGACTCGTGATGTATAAATTGCAGGTACACAAAAAAAATAAAACTTCGGAATGGATTCTTCATGTTCCTAAGGTAGAAAAAATGAACGAAGACCAGTGTCTTGAGGTTACGCACTCTCTATAGCTCTCATAATCGAAAGTCGTGGCCGAGATAGGTTCTGCGGGCCTCTGGGTCATTGACGAGGGCTTCTGTGGGCCCCGATAGAAGTACTTTCCCTTCTTGAATCAGATACGATCTGCAGGCAATTGAGAAGATCTCGCGGGCATTGTGGTCGGTGATGAGGACGCTGATCCCTTTTTGCTGTAAAATGCGGATGAGGTGTTTGAGATCCGTAACGGCGAGGGGGTCGATGTTCGCGAAAGGTTCGTCGAGGAGAAGGAGCGAGGGGCGGGTCACGAGGGCGCGGGTGATTTCGAGGCGTCGCCGCTCGCCGCCAGAGAGGCTCGAGGCCATTTTTTTGCGGAGATGTTGAAGGTGGAGTTCGCCCAGGAGAAGGTCGAGCCGCTCGTGCCGGTTCGGAATGGGGAGCGTCTCTAAGATGCAGAGGATGTTATCTTCGACAGTGAGTGAGCGGAAAATCGATGGCTCTTGGGCAAGATAGCCAAAGCCAAGCTGGGCTCTTTTGTGGACGGGAAGAGAGGTGATGTTTTGCCCTTTAAAATAGACTTCCCCTTCGTCGGGCTGAATGAGTCCGATGGTCATGTAAAAAGCGGTGGTTTTTCCGGCGCCGTTCGGCCCGAGGAGCCCGACGACTTCCCCTTGCTGAACGTTGAATGAAAGGCCGTTTACGACGGCTTTCCCATTGTAGCGCTTCACGAGGCTCTTCACTTCCAATAGGTTCATAAATACCGCTTAAAAAATGTGTCGATGACGTCCTGCTCGTCTAAATCAAAGGCGAAATGGACGTTGCCGAGCCCTTCGACGGATTGATCTTGGCGAATGAGGATTTCGGCGGCGCTGAGGGAGAGGCCTTCTTGCCAAAAGAGAACTCTCTTCTCAGAGGTGAAGCGGAGAGTTTGGTCTTTGGGATCGTAGATGAGGGCGTCGGCGAGGGCATAGCTCTCTTTATTTTGAATCGAAGAGGAGAGGAGGCGGACTTCTCCTTTGAGTGTGATGAGGGTCGGTTCGAGCTCATTGAGTGTGACGACGCCTAGATCCGCGAGGAGAGTGAGTTTTCCTGGCTGCTCAATGCGCACTGTGTCCAAAAGATGGAGCGTCTCTCCTTTTTTGTCCCAAATCAACTGGGCGGCGGAAAAATGGAGGGGGCCGGAGGCCAATTGCCCTCTCGGATTTTCATAGGTGACGATCTGTTTCGCTAAATCGAGCTGAATCTGGGTTCCGTCGATCTGATTGCCTCCTTGAACGAGATGACAATTGTCTCGAGCCGTGAATTGGTGTGTGGGATAGGTGTAGATCCCTTCGCCTGCTGTGAGGATACAATCATTTTCTATGTGGCATTCGATGTTTGTCAGCTTTTCAATAGCCTCAATCTTCTCTTTTTTTTGCGATAGGATCAGCTCTGAGTCTTGGCTCTGTATTTGGAAGTGGCGGGTTTCGTTTTCCGTCCAAATGTCTTTCTGCACATTCTGGCGGCTCTGGCGGGCCGGCTTCTCTTCCAGCGCGCGGCGGGTCCTCAGGTCGAGGCTCTCTTGCACAAGCCGGTCGTAGATCTCCTGGTCGCCAGGTTCAAGCCGGATGTGAAACCAGTAAACGCCAAAGAGGAGAAGCGCAGTTAGCGCGATACAACGGAGAAACATTGGACCGCCTCATACAGCCTTTCGACTTGGGAAAGGAGGGTTTTTAGAGCCTCGTAGGGCATCACTGTGCTTGCGTCAGATTTGGCAAGGGCTGGATTCGGGTGGGCTTCAATAAAAAGGGCGTTGGCTCCAACGGCAATAGCGGCTTTAGCCAGTGTGGGAATAAACTCGCGCTGCCCTCCCGTGGCGTGGCCGAGGCCTCCGGGAAGCTGGTTCGAGTGCGTCGCGTCAAAACAGACCGGGTAACCGAAAGATTGCATGACCGGAATGGCCCGCATGTCGCTCACGAGGTTGTTGTAACCAAAAGAGGTGCCCCGGTCTGTGAGGATGATTCTCTCTTGTCCTGAGGCTACCAGTTTCTCAACCACGTTCGACATGTCCCACGGCGAGACAAATTGCCCTTTTTTCACGTTGACGGCGGCGGGGGCCTTCCCTGCGGCGATGATGAGATCCGTTTGCCGGCAGAGAAAGGCGGGGATCTGAATCACGTCTACGATAGATCCGGCCAGGGCCGCCTCTTCAGGGCTATGGATATCTGTCAAAACGGGAAGATCCCATTCCCGCTGCACTTTGGCAAGAATTTCAAGCCCTTTGTCTACCCCAGGGCCGCGAAAAGAGTGGATCGAGGTCCGATTCGCCTTGTCATAGGAGGCTTTAAAAATAAATTGAAAGGGAAAGCGACTGAAAATCTCTTTGAGATCTTCGGCAGAGCGGAGGGTGAATTCTTCGCTCTCAATCACGCAGGGGCCGCAAATGACTGTCAGTGGACGCCTCTCGCCGACGACCAAATTCTTAATCCGCACTTCTTTCATACAGAGGGATCATAGCCGCTAGAGGTCATCATTTCCATAAAAATCGGTCAGATCCCTATTCCATTTCTGGAGCGAGGGGTAGTCGAAAAGAAATCCGTGTCCTGCTTCGTAATATTTCAGCTCGATGTTTTTCCGATAGGAATCCGGAAGATCGAGATGCTCAAAACAAAATTCAGTGGCGGCAAAGGGGGTTCTGCAATCGTAATAGCCCGATCCAACAAAGACCTTCATGAGGGGATTGAGGACGAGGGTTCTCCGGAGCCTTTGGAGTAAATTCGGCTCTCCGTAAGAATCGTACGTTCCCGCATTCCACGAAGAGAAAGCATCATAGGAAAAGCCTTGATACTTTCTGAAGGGTAAAAAAGTGTCGAGTTCGCTCTGCAAATAGTGCTGAAGGGCGGGGACAACGCCCGCAGAATCGAGATAACTCGGATCGTGCGCATGATCGGGGTCGATGGTGCAGATATCGCCTATATACCTGCTGTCGAGTCCGCCTAGGGCTTTCCGTTCAGGTCCAAAAAATTCGGCGGTGTAAATCGCTTCGTTGATCCGGCAATTATAGCGCTTGAGTGTGTCTACGGGGAGGCCGATGAGTTCGGCGAGAGTCTTTTCGAGGGCGGCTTTCTCGACATAGCTCAGGCGGGAGGGTTGGAGCATATAGGGGGCAAATTGCTCATAGGTAAACTTCCTTGCATAATCGACGACCTCTTGGAGCGATTTTTCGGGCCAGAGCCTCCCATGATACCAGGCGGTTGCGGCAAAGGTGGGGATTAAAAGCCAGTCGGGGAGCGCTTTATCCCGCTGGGACCAGAGGGTCGATTGTTCAAAAGCGCAGCCGTCGAGAATGATCCCTTTGACGTGGATCCCATATTGGAGCAAATTTAGGGCCAGTCCGCAGCAGCGGAGCGTCCCATAGCTTCCGCCAGCGAGGTAAATGGGGGAATTCCAACGCTGGCCGATGTCTATGTAGGTATGGACGAATTCCCCAAGGCTCTGAATATCCCCCTCAACGCTGAAAAAATCATCGGTATCGACCTCCTCCATCGCTCGACTAAATCCGCAATCGACCGGATCGACGTAGACGAGGTCGGTCAACCCGAGGAGCGTTTGAGGATTGTCGATGATTTTGTAGGGGGGGATCGGCGTCCGCCCTTCGTCTGCGGTGAGGAGTCGCCGCGGGCCGAAAGCGAGGATCGATTCGACGGTTCCCGCCCCTCCAGGGCCTCCAGGGAAGACAAATGTGATCGGCCGGTGCGCTGCGTCGTTTTTGACGTAGGCAACAAAAAAAAGTTCGGCTTCTGTATGGCCGTCCCGAAAAATCGGACACATCCCGGTGATCGCGGTGTAGGAGAGGGGGCCGTTTTCTAATTCCAATACGTGATTCGTGATGTTGAGATCATATGACTCCTCCTCCTCGGCGTAAAGGAAGGGGACGAAAAGCAGGAAGAGCAGATAGCGCATAGAGCCTCGTTAAAAAGAAATAGGCTACCTCGACTTCCCTCAAAAAGGCAAGGAATTCTTGCCAAATACGCTATGAAAAGATAGAATGGACGGATATTTTGGATTGATAGCTCAGTGGATAGAGCACCCGCCTTCTAAGCGGGCGGTCGCAGGTTCGAGTCCTGCTCAATCCGTCCATTTAACTGAAATGATGTATGAAAAATTTGCTCGGCGATCATCAGATGACCATTCAACTCTTCGATGGGTTAGATGGGATCGTTAAACACTTGAAAGGGGTGAGAGAGCCTGTCGGCCGGAAAAGGAGCGATCTGGTCAATCGGACCCTCTTGGCATTGATCGAAAAGGGATCGGAGCCTTGTTTTTTGCTCCCCGCTGTTTTGCAGTTCATCGAGCGGGTCGATGAAGCGGGGATTCTGCAGCATTACACCTTCACTAGTTTTGAGATCTGGCTGAATCAGTACTCCGGATTGAGTTTCGAGGAGAATTATGCCGTTCGAGCGAAGATCGCGGGTAAAAGGGTGGAGCGGAGCGATTACCAGGCCCTGTTTCCCATTGGGATGGGAAAGGTTTATGAGGGGACCCACTTTGTCACGGCCCACAAGTCGCCCGATCTCGATACGACGATCGCCTCCTTCTGGGGCTGGCTCGATGCGTTCGCCGCGCGGGTGAGCCATGGGATCCACGTCTGGAATTTGCCAGATGGGCCCCCCCCTTCGCAAATTGAGATCGATTGGATTTTTCGCGATCTCTTTGGCGCGGCGGTCTTTACCCATCTCCCCAAGACGAGGACCCTCCTCAATTTGACCGGCAACGACTTGATGAGTCAACAGGGGATGCAGATAAAAACCTTGCAGGACTCTATTGGGGAGATCGATCACGGACAGAGCGTAGATGCGGTTCTTGTCGTCGATGAAAACGGTTTTTTCCTCGGCGATTGGCGTTTCACCGATGTCGAAGGGGTTCGGCAGGTGATCATTTCTCTCAGCAGCTGTCTCCGTTGGTTTGAAAATAGCCTCCATCTTCAGCTGATTTCTGTCTTCGCTAATGAAAAGATCGATGTAACCGATATTCAGAACGCTCTCCAGCGCCTTCTCACGCTAAAATTAGAAGATGCGGAGCCGACGCTCGAATTTTCGCCCAAACAAAAAGGGCATGTCGATCTGTTTATGAAGCAGGTGCTTGAGATGAAAAAAGGGCTCGGCTCTGACTTCGAGGAATTTGCGACTGTTTTGAGCGCGCTCGGAGAGATCCCTTTCGGCGGCGTCGACGGGTTGATCGCTAGAATGAAACAAGCTGAGTTGTTCGACGCCCGCGGCCATCTGATCGATATGCGCCCTCGCATTTTTGCGTTCCTCGAGGGGGCGATCCAGTCTCTGCATCAAGGGATCGTCAAAATCAGAGCCCGATTGGAGAGGCTCGATATCGCCCTCAAAACAAAATATCAGGTGTTCGGCAAGCATTTAAACGCCGTCACGAATCGATCTGACGTCGAAGAAATTAAAAATAAAATGGGTTCATATTCTTACTTGACGGTTGTTTATCCAGATGGGGACAAACTGTATCCAGTTGGCGTCATTCACGCCTCTGAGCTCAGGCGGGCGACTTTGGGAACAGTCTCGCTCAGAGATTTCTGCAATCGGGACGAGATGGGAATCCCCCCCTATTTAGATGTGATCAGCGTCATTGACCACCACAAATCGGCCCTCAATACGTTTGCTCCGCCAGTGGCGATCCTCTCCGACGTCCAGTCGAGCAATACGCTCGTCGCTCAAAAGGCGTTCGAAATCAACGACGGGGGGCGCAGAAAGCCCTCGTTCATTCACAAAGAACGGGAATTCATCGAGTATCTCCATTTCCTATATGGGATCATCGACGATACCGACCTGTTGAGCAAAGCCAGCGCAATGGATGTGCAGTGCGTCGCGGCCCTTTTAAACCGGATGAAAACCCTGGCGGCAGGCAAAAAAAGCGTTGTAGTCTCCCTTGACGACTTGCCGCGCGATCGGAATTTTCCCCAAAAAGGGGCTGAGCGGATTTTGCAGAACGAAGAGATGTATTCTCTTTATCGGAAAGTCTATCAGTATCGGGAAAAAGAGGTGGAAAAAAATATCCGCCTGTGCGCCAAAGGAGAGCCTTCCAATTTTTTCGCCGACACAAAAGAGCAAAACGGCTGCTGCCGTGTTGGACAAACTAAGCTGTTTGCTTCGAATATCGGCCAGTTTGAAGAGCATGCCGGAAACATCCGGCGGGTTTGGCTCGATCGGGCTTTGAAAACAGCGCAAGAAAAGCCGGAGATCGATTTACATATCCATATGGTTAGCACCATTGTGAATGCGGAGGAGGTCTATAAAGGGACTGTGGGCAAGTATAGCCACTCCGATGAACTTTGGCTTTGGATCCCCAATCAGGAAATCGCCGTCGAACACCTGAAACGTTTTTTGAATGCATTCCAATCTTCGCCCGGATTGAAAAATAATCCGCTCCGAGTCGAGTTGACCGGCCCCAACGCCGATGAATTCGCTCTGATCTTTAAAGAGAGTTTCTTGGAGGTCCCTCAGAAAAAATTGAAGCAGAATCTTCCCCTGGCCGTCTTAAAATACAGGGCGGGCTCGCTCAATTCTAGAAAAGCAATGGTGAGCCCTTTTCTCCCCCGAAGAGAAGTATAGGATCACTCCTTTTCGTCTTCGATGATTTCGAGATTGACGCGGAGGCCGTTGCGGCTCGCGACTGACATCAAAAGAGTCCGGATCGCATTGATGGTTTTCCCTTTTTTGCCGATGATTTTGCCAATATCTGATTTTTCGACGCCGAGTTCGATGATGAGCGTATGGGTGCCGCCCACTTCATTAATGCGGACTTGGTCTGGGTGATCGACGAGATTCTTAACGATGTATTCAACAAATTCTTTCATAGGATGCGTGCCTCTTTCTTTCGATAGGGGGAGTTCGAATTTCAAGAAAATTATATCCTTTAAGAAGATATTTTGCAATATGTTAAATCAAAACGGGTGCGCAGAGGGAAGGGCCGCACAGTTTTTGCAGCCAGACTTTCATGTCTATGGGGATAGGGGCGATGAGCTGGATCGGGGCCCCTGTAATGGGATGATCAAAGGAGAGGCGGTAGGCATGGAGCAGGATCCTCTCCGTTGAGGCTCCCTTGCCATACAGAGGGTCGTTGATTACAGGAGAACCAATATGTTTCAGATGAACCCTAATTTGGTGGGTACGGCCCGTGCGCGGCTTGGCGACCACAAGGCTTGCCTTGTCGTTGAAAGCGGCTACCTGGATTTCGGTGATCGCCTCCCTGCCGTCAGGAAGGGCGGCCATCTCTTTTCGATGGACTGGGTGGCGGCCGATGGGAGCCTGGATGACCGTATTGGCGGGGCGTCCATGGCAAATAGCGAGATATGTTTTCTCCATTTTTCGGCTCGAAAAGAGCTCGATCAGCCTCCGATGGGCTTCGCGGGTTTTGGCTGCGAGAAGAACCCCTGTGGTGTCTTTATCGAGCCGATGGACGATGCCCGGGCGGAGAGGGTCGTCTCCGGGAGGGAGATCTTGGCAGTGAGCCATGAGCGCGTTCACAAAGGTGCCCGACCAATGGCCTGGAGCCGGATGGACGACCATGCCTGCTGGTTTATTGACGGCGAGAATATGGGGGTCTTCATAGAGAATTTCTAAAGGGATAGCCTCAGGGGTCAGCAGCGCCTCGGGCGTTGCTTGAAAACAGATCTCGATCTCATCCCCCTCTTCGGGGATGACCCTTTTTTGATCGGCTCGCCGTTGAGCAAAACGCAACCGATCTCTAACAAATGTTGGAAATAGGTCCTTGAATAAGAGGGGAAACGGGCTGCTAACAGCTTATCGATCCGTTCCCCCTCCTCATCTGCGGAGATGAAAAGAAATTCGCACTCTTCTGGGTTTGAAATAGGCAGATCCATAAAAACCGGCCTTATAGTATCTCACCTGAGGTTTTGGCCTCAAGAGGTTTGCTGAGTGGATGTGTCATTTGGGTCGACGTCGGGGTTCCCCGCGTTCCCAACAGCTTGATTGAGCTGGGCCAGTAATTGTTGTTCTTGAGAATAAAAGTCCCAAGCTGCACTACTGGTCGCTTTATTGCTAGATATTTCCATAATCCCCTTAAGTTATACTCTTTAATTATACCATAAAAAAAATCTCTTGTCAAACTATCCTAAGTGATTGATTATGAATCGCCATCGTCTTCTCCGGCCCCTCTTTTCCAGTCTTTTTTCATTTTCTCGGTCATTTTTTGGAATGTTTTGCTGATGTAGCCGTTCAAATTATTCAGGAAGATATTCATCAGCTTAGTCCAGTCCTTGGCTGTGAAATCCATCCCTAAGAAATGGTGGCCCTCCTTAAACTCGAAACTTCCTGTATTTTTTGGGGGAGCCGATCCTGGCTGTTGCACGCCTTTTGGACTATTGCCTGAAGGGGGGACCGGATCTGAGTTGTTTACCATAATGCACCTCGCGTTTTATTTTATAGGATGAATGGATTATTCAATAGCCCGTAAACTTGCACTCCGTCTTCTTTCGATGAGGAATTACCACACGGCTATGTTACAGCGCAAACTGGAAAGAAAAGGGTGTTCGAAAGAGATATGCGAACGGGTGATAGAAGATTGTAAGAGGATCGGGCTGTTCAACGATGAGGATGCTATTTTACGCGAACTCAGACGAGGATATGGCCCTCGCGCCATCGAATGTAAACTCCATTTAAGCAGGGAAGAGGTGCGGAGGGCGATCACCCGCGATATGCAGCGGCAGCGGATTGCAGAATGGAGAGCGCAATCGGCCTCGCGCGAAAAAGCGATCCGTGCATTGCAACGGCGCGGCTTCGATCTCGATCTTGTGATTGAAATTTTCTCTTTGTCGGAGATAGAGTAATGAAATGCTATCTATTGGAATTTTGGGGATCAATTACAAGACTGCGGACTTAACTCTCCGCGAGGCGATTGCCCGCGGCGCGCTTACTTTAAGCGGTGAGAAGGCCCTTTTTTTCCCCCATCCAACCGTTCTTCTCTCCACTTGCAATCGGACAGAGATTTATTTCAGCGCTGACGATTTGGCTGTAGCTCATAGCCATCTTCTCGCCCATTTGCGCTCCCATATCGAAAGCCCCTTCGAGCATCGGCTCTACTCCTATTTTGGGGTGGAGTGCTTCGCCCATCTTTGCAGGGTTGCGTCTGGGCTGGACAGTGCGATTTTAGCCGAGACTGAGATCCAAAGACAGGTAAAAGTGGCCTACGCGAGCGCCCGCCATTTGCCCTCCTCCCTCCATTTTGTCTTTCAAAAAGCGCTCAAAATTAGCAAAGAGCTCAGAAATCAATTGAATGTTCAAAGGGGGGCGCCGACTCTCTATGGAACCCTCTGGCGGCTAGCCAAGTGGCGGAGCGCAAAAATTCTTTTAGTCGGCTATTCAGAGATCAATCGGGGCCTGATCTCTTTTCTACAGCACAAAAGGGTCGAAGGGATTGTGCTGTGTACACGGAATCCGTCTCAATTGCAGTTGAAAGGGATTGAAATCGTTGGGAGAGAGATACTTGCCCGCTGGCCAGATTACGACGTTATTGTTTGCGCAAGCCAGGCTGAAGATTACTTAATCCGCGGTCAAGGCAGAGAAACGGTCATTTTCGATTTGAGCGTGCCGAGAAATGTCGATCCTGCGGTGGGCGCTTTGGTCTACAATATTGAACAGGTGCATAGACTCACCGAACAAAAAGGGTCTGCAGAGATCCTCGAATTATCCGAAGGCTATATTTGGGAAAGCGTCCACCAACAATCTCGCATTTATCAATCTAAAACTCAGCGTGGCCTGGAAAGCGGGGAAAGGGGATCACATCCCGAATATTTTCCATGCCGGTCACAAATAATATGAGTCTCTCCAAGCCCAATCCAAAGCCGGCATGAGGCACTGAACCATACTCGCGCAATTCTAAATACCACCAATAATCCTCCCGCTTTAACCCAAATTCATCGAGTTTCTTCTCCAGTCGATCCAACCTCTCTTCGCGCTGCGATCCGCCGATGATTTCGCCGATTTTCGGGACGAGGACGTCCATGGCGGCGACAGTCTTCCCATCGTGGTTGGCGCGCATGTAGAATGCTTTAATGCTGGCTGGGTAATCGGTGAGGATGACCGGTTTTTTGCAGTATTCTTCGGCAAGATACCTCTCGTGCTCCGATTGAAGGTCGGTGCCCCAATCGACGGGGAACTCAAATTGCTTGGGCGCTTTTTTAAGGATCTCGATCGCTTGAGTGTAGGGGATGTGGGCAAAAGGGGAGCTTACGACATGCTGAAGCCTGGCGAGGAGGCCGTTTTCAATGAATTTATCGAAAAATTCGAGGTCTTCTTTACAGTGTTCTAGGACGTAATGGATACAGAATTTTAAGTACGATTCGGCGCATTCCATGTTGGTTTTGAGATCGGCAAAGGCCATCTCCGGCTCGATCATCCAAAATTCGGCGAGGTGGCGGGATGTGTGGGAATTCTCGGCGCGGAAAGTGGGGCCGAATGTATAGATATCGGAAAGGGCGCAGGCGAGGATTTCCCCTTCGAGCTGTCCTGAAACGGTGAGATAGGTCGATTTGCCAAAAAAATCTTTGGCCGGATCGGATTTTTCAAGGGTCGTGACGCGGAACATCTCGCCCCCTCCTTCACAGTCAGATCCGGTGATAATCGGCGTTTGGACGTACAAAAATCCCCGCTGATGAAAAAAAAGGTGAGTGGCGAAGGAAAGTGCGCTTCGGATCCGGAGGACGGCTCCTTGTGTATTGGTACGGGGGCGGAGGTGGGCAATGGTGCGGAGATATTCGAAGCTGTGCCGTTTTTTCTGGAGGGGATATTTCATCGGATCGCAGGCGCCAATGACGCGGATTTCGGCGGCTCTGAGCTCCACGGCTTGATTCTTGCCGGGACTTTCAACCAGCTCCCCAGAAGCAATGATTGAAGCGCCTGTGGCGAGGAGTTTGATCGCCTCTTCGTAGCCGGGAATAGTGGCGTCGGCAATCACTTGGAGATTGCCGAGAGTCGATCCGTCATTCACTTCGATAAAGGCGAACGATTTTTGGTCTCGGACGGTTCGTACCCACCCATGCACGATGGCAGAGGTGTTCGGTTGACTCTTCAAAATCTCTTTAATTTTTTTCTTCAGCATAATTCCGTAGGGTGGCGATTTCATTTTTCCAGCTCGGAGGGCCGCTCGGGGTCTCCAAGTATTTAGGGACGTCGATGTTTTGCATGACAAAGCGGAAAGACTCCAGCCCGATTTTCCCCTGCCCGATATCGGCGTGCCGATCGACGCGCGAGCCAAAATCTTTAGCGGAATCGTTTAAGTGCATGGCGCTTAAGTACTTAAGCCCAATCCGGTCGTCAAACTCTTTGAGGGTCTTTTTCCATCCGTCCGGAGTCCGTATGTCGTAGCCGGCAACGAAAATATGACAGGTGTCGATGCAGACGCCGATCGGGATTTTCCCACTCACTCTGGCGATGATGGCGCCGATCTGCTCAAAGCGGTGGCCGACGCTAGTCCCTTGACCTGCCGTGGTTTCCAAAACAATTTTTGTTTCCCCTTGTCCGATCAGCTCTTCCATCTCGAATAGACTCTCTACAATCGTGTCGATGCACTGTTCCGGCGTGCCGGTAGTAGCGGAGCCGGGATGAAAATTCAAATAGGGGATCTGGAGGAGGTGACACCGTTCGAGTTCGCTTCGAAAGGCTTTGCGGCTTTTGATGAGCATTTCCAAATCGGGGGAGCCTAAATTGATCAGATAACTGTCATGGCTCATCACATCGGTGATCCCTGTTTCGGCAAGCGCTTTTTCCCACAGAGCCACCTCTTCCGAGAGGATCTGACGACCGTTCCACTGTTTCTGATTGCTGGTAAACAGTTGAATGGCCGTTGCGCCGATCTCTCTCCCTTCATAGAGAGCATTTGAAACACCTCCAGCAGCAGAGGTGTGGGCTCCGAGCAAAATTTTCTTCACTGTATTCTTTGATCTACAATTTGCCTGTGTGGGTTAAACGGATCTTACTGTGCTTGATGCTGTATGTGAAGTAAATCGCGAATCCGATCACTAACCACAGGATCATCTGCAGCCAGGTGACGGCAGGGAGGCAGAGCATTTGTCCAAAGCAGGAGAGGATGCCAAGGAGAGGCACCCAAGGGACGAACGGCACTTTAAAGGGTCTTTTAAATTCAGGGTGAGTATGCCGCAGGATCCAAACGCCAAGGCAGACGATCGCAAAAATGAAGAGGGTCATCATTGAGACGAGCTGGCCCAGGATTTCGACGGGAAAAATGCCGGCGAGGACGAGGGTCGCAAAGGCCGCGATGAGGCAAGAGGCGACGGGGGTCCGGGATTTTGAGTGGACTTTGGAAAAAATTTGGGGGAGAAGCCCGTCTTTGCCGATAGCGAGAAAGATGCGGGACTGGCCCAAAAGTTGGACGAGGATCACCGATGCAAGGCCGGCAAGGATCGCTATTTTGACAATGGAGGCGACCCAGAAAAAAGAGGAGCCCATGGCGTCGAGGGCTACTGCGATCGGATCGGAGACGTTGAGAAGGGTATAACTCACGATTCCGGTTAGGGTCGCTGCTACGATGATGTAGGCGACTGTGCAAATGATGAGCGATCCGAGTATGCCTCGCGGGAGATCTTTCTGGGGATTTTTTGCGTCTTGGGCCAGAGTCGATACGGTATCGAAGCCTATGTAGGCAAAGAAGACGAGACCTGCGGCTCTGACGATTCCTGACCAGCCAAAATCGCCGAAATGACCTGTGTTCTCGGGGATGAACGGGAACCAGTTCTCGGGCTGAATGTGGGGAATGCCAAGAATCAAAAAGAGGACGACGGTGCACAATTTGATGACGACCATAATGCTGTTGAAATGGGCGGCGGCTTTGATCCCAATCGAAATCATAATTCCGATAAAGAGAACCAAAAGCATCGCGGGGAGATCAAACAGAGAGCCGGTCGAGGACCAACCGTGGCCTATTTCATAGGCGAAGGGAGCCGACCCAATCCAATCGGGGACAAAAAGACCCCAATCTTTGAGAAAGCTCTTGAAGTATCCAGACCAACCGGCTGCGACAGTCGACGCCGAAAGGATATATTGCCCCGTAACCGCCCAGCCGATGATCCAAGCTGGCAGCTCTCCCATCGCGATGTAGGCGTAAGAGTAGGAGCCCCCCGCAATTGGGATCAGAGAGGAGAGCTCTGCATAGCAAAGACCGGCAAAGACGCAAATCACGGACGCTAGCACAAAGGAGAGGACGATGGCGGGGCCTGCGTATTCGGCAGAGGCTTTACCTGTGATCACGAAGATCCCTGCGCCGATGATGGCGCCGATCCCGATCACGATGAGCTGAAACCAGCCCAAATGTCTTTTTAATCCTTGATGCTCTTCTTCGAGCTCTACAAAATTTGCCTTGAGCGGCTTGCGGAGAAATAATTTCTTAATCATAAACCCACGGAACCCTTTTCACAGAAAATATGTCCATATAAGTAAATCCATTCCTACGAAGTATGAGAGATAAACTCGCACACTAGGGGGATGTTGATTGGTATGGGGAGGGAGATTTGGTCGAGTTGCGGAGAACTCAACAATCTGCCTGAAAATTTATCCCCTTCAAGGATGAGGTACTCGGGTACATCCCTGCCAATGTTCTCTTGTGCAGCCAAGATCGGCTTCATTTGACGCGAAGCGGGGCGGATCGAGACGACCATTCCTGGCCTTACGAGGAATGAGCGGCGATCCACTTTTTTCCCATCGACCTGAATATGGCCGTGAGAGACGAGCTGTTGGGCGCCGAAGATCGATGAGGAGAAGCGGAGGCGATAGACGACGTTGTCTAAGCGGCACTCGAGCTGCTCGATGAATAAGGTCGCAGTATGCCCTTTGCGCTCCAAAGCTTTTTTGTAGGCGTTGACGAGCTGCTTTTGGCTGATCATGCCGTAGACGGCCTTCAGCTTTTGACGCTCTTCGAGTTGGAGCCCAAAGTCCGATTTTTTCTTCCGCTTCGCGCCATGCATCCCGGGAGGATGCTGTTTGTGAAGCATTGGATTGCGGGCTTTGCCAAAGATATTGGCGGCAAATTTACGGGCGATGCGGTTTTTAGGTCCTCTATAACGAGCCATTAGGTTCTCCGAAAAGTATTCGATTTAAAGCATGAGAGTGTAACCGAGGGGGAAATTTTTGGCAAATTCAATTGCCAAAATTTTGTCGGATGAGCTAAATTGTGAGCCTTATGGAATATAAAGTTTTAGCTTACTACAGGATTGGATCCTTGGATGACCCCCAGGCGGAGGTGGCTCGTCATAAGGAATTTTTGAGTCGACTTGATTTCAAGTGCCGGATTTATATTTCCGAACAGGGGATCAACGGCCAAGCGAGCGGACGGGCTGATCATGCTGATGAGTATATGGCTTGGATGCGCTCCGATGAGCGGTTTAAAGAAATGCCTTTTAAGGTACACAGGGCCGAGGAGCATGTTTTTCCTAAAATGACGGTGAAGTATCGGAAGCAATTGGTCGCGCTCGATTGCGAGGTCGATTTTTCGCTTGCGGGCGAACATATTTCTCCTGAGGAGTGGAAAAAAAGGATGGCGGAGAGGGACAAAGATACGTTGATTCTCGATGTAAGAAATGACTACGAATGGAAGATCGGTAGATTTGAAGGGTCTGAGCTTCCTCCCTTGGAGACGTTCCGCGAATTTCCCGCTTATGCAAAAAAATTGAAGGAGGAGCGGGATCCCAAGACGACCTCCGTCATGATGTATTGTACGGGGGGCATTCGGTGCGAATTTTTTTCGGCTCTGATGAAGAAGGAGGGGTTTGAAAAGGTGGTTCAGCTCGATGGGGGCGTGATTCATTACGGTTTGAAAGAGGGGAGCGATCACTGGGAGGGGAAGCTTTTTGTCTTCGACGACCGGCTGGCTGTGCCGATGGGAGAGAAAGTGGGGCCGATCAGCGATTGCGTCCACTGCGGAAAGCCGAATGACGTCTACTATAATTGTGCTAATATGGATTGCAATGAACTGTTTTTATGCTGCCCTGATTGTCTGAAGATGCACCAAGGGTGTTGCTCGTCCGATTGCAGTCAGCAGGAGAGAATTCGTCCCTATCAAGAGAGCGCGAGGCCGTTTAGAAAGTGGGGCTATGAAGAGAAATTAGCTTGGAAAAATGGATCTCCATTACACAATTGAGAGGAAGGGGAATTCTCTCCTCGTCCGGATAAAGGAGCAGGGGAGCTCAAGGCGTCTTTACCTCGACACCCTAAAAGCTGCCGCAAGAGAGCGGGATCGCGAGGCGCTTTCTCTGCTCATTAAAATTCATCTACAGACTACTCGTCATTCGGATACTTTGACTTTTGATCGGATCGAGGTGCCTCCGCACCATGTGGCCGAAGCGCTCCGCTTGATGCGGGCTACTGGAAGGATGTTCGGCGAAAAGCTGGCTCCTGAGGAAAAACCGCTCGCCGTGCTGCCCCGCTTGGTATTAAGGGACAAAAATGGTTGTTTTGCCGATCTTTGGATGCATTATGGAATCGGCGTACTCGAATTTCACGATTTTGCTCCGACCATTCAGGGGCGAGTGCGGCTGAAGAAGGAAGAGGCGCAATGGGAAAAAGATCTCCTTGAGTCGGGCTATACGAAAAAAATCGTCGGCGATTCTCAGTATTACTGTCCCAAGGAGCGGGTGAGGGAGTCCCTCTCCCTTCTGTTGGACGTGGGGTGGGAAATTTTAGGGCCTGAGGGGCAAGCGATTCAGAAAGGGATCGATGTGCGGGAAGAAAAGGGGCGCATTGCCATTCGCGGGGCGATCCGAGGTCTGATCGATAGCAAGCTGCAGATGGAGGGGGTTTGGGAAGGGGAGACGCTCTACTTAAAAAGAGGTCAGATGGGGGCCGCTTTGACGCTTTTGGGCGATCCCGCAGTTTGTTGGGAGGAGTCGCTTCGCCGTTTGGTTGAGGGGCTCAAACAGAGTCCGTTTTTGCAAACGGCTCCCCCCGCTCCGTCGTTTCGGGGGGAGCTCCTCCCCTATCAGCAAAAGGGGGTCGACTGGCTCCAGTTTCTTTATGATTGGGGCTTCTCTGGTCTCTTGGCCGATGAAATGGGGCTTGGCAAAACGGTCCAGGTTCTGGCATTTCTTTCCCGTCTCGGGACAAAATTGCCGGTGTTAATCGTCGCGCCGACCACGCTCCTCTTTAATTGGCGGGCTGAAATCGATCGGTTCCTCCCAGGTCAGGATCACTTCGTCTTGATTTCGTATACAGCGCTGAGGCTGAATGAGTCGCTCTATGCGAAGAGCGAATTCGGGGCGATTATCCTCGATGAATCGAACGCGATTAAAACGGCCGCAACCCAAACAGCGAGAGCGGCTTTTCAACTCAGAGGCCGTTTTAAAGTTTGTTTAAGCGGCACACCTATGGAAAACAGGCCTGATGAGCTGTGGTCCCAATTCCATTTTTTGATGCCAGGCTTGATAGAGAGGGGGATCGAAACATTGAAAAGCCAAGTCCGTCCGTTCATTTTGCGGAGGAGAAAAGAAGACGTGCAACTCGATCTGCCGGAAAAAATTGAGCAGATCACTTGGATCGACATGGAAGAAGAGCAACGGGAGCTCTATGAGTCGTATCGGAGAGGGATTCGAACCGACGGGGCGAGCCAAATGGAAATTTTAGAGGCGATTTTACGGCTTCGGCAAATCAGCTGCGATCCTCGCCTTGTGGGGAGCGAAATCGTTGGAGCTAAGACGCAGCGAGTTGTGGCAGATATTCGGGAGGCGCTTGAAGAGAAGAGGAAAATCCTTGTCTATAGCCAATTTACGTCGATGCTCCAACTGATTCAATGCGAGTTTCCTGAAGCGCTCTATCTCGATGGATCGGTCAGCAGCTCCAAACGGGGCGAATTAGTGCGGTTGTTTCAAGAAGATCCAGCGCAACGTCTTTTCCTATTGAGTCTCAAGGCGGGAGGCGTTGGGCTAAACTTGACGGCGGCCGACTATGTACTCATGATCGACCCCTGGTGGAATGAGGCGGTTGAGCGGCAAGCGATCGATCGGGCCCATCGGATCGGTCAAAAGAGAACCGTGATGGCTAAACGGTACTTAAGCCTTCATACGGTCGAGGAGAAGATGCTGCAGCTCAAGGACAGAAAACAGCAGGCAGCCGATCAACTCCTCGATTTTGAAGGGGGGGTCAGTCAGGAAGATCTATTCGCCCTACTGAGTTGAGTCCCAGTCCTTTTCAGTCTTTACCTTTTTTTTGAGATCTGTTTCCAGCATCTCTAAAGCTGCGGCCTTTAAGGTTTTTAGTCCTTCGGCAAAGCCGAGAGCCCGCGCTAAGTGTTCCAGGTAATGCAGTTCAGCGGCCAGTTGGTCGTTCATAGATTCCAATTTCGCGATTTTTTTTAGGAAGTCTTTGTTTTTCATACTCCACCCTCTCTTTCGTATGAAAGATAGATGCAAAACCCGTGCCACCGATTTCGGTGGGCCCTCTTTGCGTAAAAAAGTCTTGATCCAAAATGGGGGAGCTGACAAGGTTGAGGTGTTCTTAACCCAGGGGTTTACCAATGCAAAAAAAGTTGATTGTTATCACATGTTTAAGTCTGCTCGCCTGTTCTTGCGCTCAGCACCAGATGGATACGAAAAAAATGGATCAAAACGATCAAGATCAGTCGAAACCGATGCAGCCAGAGAAAACAACATCAGAGAGCTGCTGTGGAGCCGCAAAAGCAACTGCGCCGCAGAGCCAGACTGCAGCGACTCCCGAAGTCAAAGTGGACAAAGCTTCACAGTAAAAATACAAGGCAGGCTCTGCCTGCCTTTCTATCGTAATTTCTGTTCGTGGAATTCGGAGAGAATTTCATCCCGCTCCTCTAGGACTTTAAACCGCTCCGCATTCACCGATTGTCCTTTAAAAAACCACTCTGTATCGGAGGATTCTTCAGTATAGATTTTGCTGGCGCCATGTTTTTTATCATTGCGCCATTGGATTTCAGCGGTGAGATTGCCCAGATCATCATAGTGGCGTTCGACTCCGTGCTTCTCTCCGTAGATGTAGGGGATGACAGCTATTTTAGAACCGTTGCGATAGACAGTTTTCAATCCGTCGAGGACGCCCTGGTTCCAGTTGAGTTCCATCAGAAGACGTCCGGACGCTGTATACTTTGTCTGAGGGCCGTGCAGCAGATCGTTTTCGTAGTGCGAGACGGTATGAATCTCTCCATTCGGATGGTAGGTGGTGCGGGCTGCCATGATCCCATTTTCAATCGCATCGCGAGAGATGAGAAGGCCGTTCCGATCTCGCTTGACCCGCTCGCCCATCCCTGCTACGACGCTTGCCTCTAATTCGTGCTCAGGGGTGAAGTATTTGGCCTCAACGAGAATGGCGCCGTCATACTCTTCGATGCTCAAAGGAACCCCTTTGCTGTCCCACAAAGTGGCGGCCCTTCTGTTGTCGAATTCATAGAGCTCTTCGCGAATCGGCATGCCAGCTGCATCGTTCCATTGTTCTTTGAGAAGCGTTCCCTGATCATAGACGAGCGCTCTCTCCACAATCAAACTATGAGGGAATGTGTAAGAGGTAAGTCCGTGAAGCTGCCCATTTTCGTATGAACGGGTCACCTTGACTCCGTTTTTCAGCATGGAGACCACCTGGCCGTCGCTGGCCCGCTCCTCCCACTCCTTCGCAGAGGTTTCGAAACCGTATTTGTGGACGAACGTTTGCGAGACCACTTGGTCGACAGAGTTGCTTGTTTGACAGGACGTGAACAGGACACATCCAGATAAAAATAAAGGAATGCGCTTCATAAAGAACCTCGCTATACGGAAGATGCTATACTGGGGCTGTTCATTTTGCAAGGAGTTTTACAACTCCGCTGGTGATTTTTGCATGCTCGCTCTCCACCTCTTCAAACGAGACGGTCTTGCATTTGTCCCGATAAATAAAGCGGAAGGTCGCATTTTTTTCTTTTGCGTCATCCGGCAAATAGAGATCGATCAAATCGACCCGCTCTAAAAGGGGTGTATTGAATGAGTAGATGGCCTGAAACACCCGGTCGATCGGGATCTGGAGTTCGAGCGGCACTGTCCAATCGCGCTCGGATGAGGGAAATTGAGAGAGCGGGGCGATTTTGAGGTGGTGTTTTTTCATTTTCAGCAGATGGAGAAGATGGAGTTCGGCGTATAAGACCCGCTCCTCAATCCCGAATTTTTCGAGGAGCGAGGGGTGCACTTCGCCGAGCGAGCCCACGACCCAATCGCCCATATGGATATCGGCTTGCCGCCCCGGGTGGAATGCGATATGCTCGGAGGGGTGATAGGCGGCTGTCAGAAGATTTTCGATGATCCCTTTTAAATCGAAATAGTCGATATCTTCCGCCTTGTGACTCCAGTGGGGAAGGGTCCGTTTCCCAGTCAGCAAAATGGCAGCCATCGGAATTTCAACGGCTCTCCCCTCCTGAAGGAAGTGGATTCGGCCCATCTCAAATGCGGAGATATTGTGGTTTTTTTGATCGATATTTCGTTTGGCCGATTGCAAAAGACCCGGCAGAAGCGAGGTGCGTAAAATGGAATATTCTTCAGACTTGGAATAGCCCGCCTTCAGAAAACCCATCGCTTCGGGAGTGATGCTCCGGCTGATATCGGCTAATTTTGGACTCATCAGATCGCATGATATAAACTCAACCAGACCCAGCCCCGCTAAACGGCGCCGCATCTCATTTTCAAAGAGAAAAACGGGGTCGCTCGGAATCAGCGAAGTAGAGCAGTAAGGGACCGATTTTTCGATGTTGTTGTAGCCGTAGATTCTCGCCACCTCTTCGACCAGATCGATCTCCTCCGAGAGGTCGGTCCGATAGAGGGGGATTTCAGCCCTCCCATTTCCCGCTTTAAATCCGAGCCGGACAAAAATTTCCTCTATTTCCGTCTCGGAGAGTTTGGTTCCAAGGATCTGGTTGATCCGAGCGGCTCTATAGCGGATCTCTTTCGGCAAAAGGGGGCCTTTTTTCGAATCAGCCACCCCCAATATTTTGCCGCCGATCATCTCAGCCGCAGCAAAAAACGCCTCTTCGAGACCTACAGGGTCAACCCCTTTCTCAAAGCGTAGGGAACTCTCTGTCCGTACACCGATTTTTTTCGACGCGGCTCGAATGGAGATCGGATCAAAACAAGCCGCTTCAAGGAGTATGCGGGTCGTCTTTTCCGAGACGGCGCTATTCTCCCCGCCCATAATGCCGGCAATGGCTACCGGTTTTTCTCCGTCGGAAATCAGTAAAGTCCCTGCGGGAATCTCCCTCTCTATCCCATCCAAACCTACGAATGCGAGCGGCCCTTTTGCAGAGCTGACCTCGATCCGATCCCCCGCCAGAAGATCGGAGTCGAACACATGGAGCGGCTGGCCCCACTTTAGCATGATGTAATTGGCTGCATCGACCGCGTTATTGACCGATTTTTGCCCGCACAACTCCAACTGTTGTTTCAGCCAAAGCGGCGACGGGCCTACTTCGACCCCTTCGATCAGGCAGCCCATGTAGCGGGGACAAAGAGAATCGTCTTGTATGACCACCTTTTTTTTAAGCGTCCCAAACGCTCTACGGACTGCCGGTTTTTGCAGAGGAATTTGGAGCGCTGCTGAGAGCTCCCTCGCTATTCCAAGCGCACTCATGCAGTGGCCGAGATTGGGAGTGAGCGAGAACTCTAGGACGGGATCGTCTCCCTCCTCGATGAGGTCCAATTCGACACCGAGAAGGGTGAGGGTTTCGCCGATCTGGATCGGCGTCAACGCAAGTTGAATGAAAGACTGGATCAACGATAGGGTCAATTTCATAGACGCCCATTTTACCCTTTTCAAATTTTGTCGGAAAGAGTATTTTTTGAGTCATGATCACAAACAAATTTAAATTCCTCACTTTGGCCCTCATTTTTAGCGGGACGATCAACATCGGCCTCATCGCCGCTTTTGCCTATTTTCGCTATCAGGAGACCTCGATTCCCGTTGCCCGGGCTGGCCACAAAGAGGCGCTCGCGACCAACAGCCAGATTTTTGCCTCCATGTCGCGGCTCACCTTCCGCGAACTCGTCAGCTATCTCACTAACCGAGATCTTGTCGAAGAGGGGTATATGAAACGGGATCTTGCGATCGCCGCCCTCGTCGCTTATCACCATTTTAACCTCGAAAAAGCTCTATCGGCCCCTCCCGCTCAAGTGAGGACGATTGTCTTGAACAGCGGTCAAACCATCGATGTTTTCCCAGGACTGACTGAGGAGCAAGTGGAGGCGGTCATCCGCTTTGCCTACCAAGAGAAGTGGCCCCTCACTGCCAAAGGACTCTTTGCCCTGCTCCAGAGCGGGCAATCTGTTCGCGATGAAAGTTTGGAACACGCCTTTCTCCTCACTTCCGAATTCTACGCGCTCCAACTTCTGTTTCAGAAAACCGGCGCTCCCGAAGAGCCCCAAATTCTTCTCAACCTAGCGCTCGACGGGAGCTGGGATCTGCTGGAAAAATTAGCCCGCGAGCAATCACAATGTCTCGATTTCTCGGCGGAAAAGCGGAGAGCCCTCCTCCTCAGCTATCTCACTCTCCATTCTCCGACTGCGGCCCAGCTCCTTCTCCGGACCGACTTCGCCTTCGCCCATAAACGGCTCGAGGATAAAACGGTTCTCGAACTTCTCGCCCTTTTGGGCAAGCAGACCGAAGAGGGGACGAAATTTTGCATTGAACTTCTCCGCTCGCCCCGCAGCGACGCCATTTGGCAAGCGGCTGCCATGACCCTCTACGCCTACGCCGGGGAGCTCCCCGCCGCCCCCATCGATCCGAAAGCGGTTCTCGCCCGTTTTTCTTCCAACGAAGCGCCTCCCCAACCAGCCCCAGCTACCGCCCCCTCCTCCCGCTTCCACGTGGTGAAAGAAGGGGAGAGTCTGTGGAAGATCTCGCGGCAATACAAGGTCAAAGTGGACGAGATTGTCAAATTGAACGGGTTGGAGAAAGATTCTTTGTTTCCAGGCATGACTTTGAAACTTCCTTAAATGGCCAATGTTCAGCTTAAGGAACCGGATCTGAACCGCCGCGATGAAGCGGATGGCATCGGCAGAGCCGCCTAAAGAGGAGCCAGCTTCCTCGCATCGCCCCGTGTTTCCGGATCGCCTCAACCCCATATTCGGAACAGGTGGGGAAGAAACGGCAACAGTGGCCGACAAAGGGGCTGAGCGCCGCTTGGTAGAGATGAATAAAAAAAATCACAACTGTTTTCACGAGACCAGCATATGAAATTTGAAGAATTCCTCAAAGAGTTTGTCCCTCAGGCCGCCCGGAAATCCAAGCAATTAAATCAAGCTTACTGGATTTTGGAGACCACCGGCTCCTCCGACGCCGCCGATTTAAAAGGAGAGCTCGATATCGAGTTCCGCCTCCTTTTCAACAGCCCAGAAATCTACAAAAAACTGCTTGCCTGGGATCGGGAACCACACGATCCGATCGCCAAAAGAGAGCTCAACGTCTTGATTCGCGCCTTTAAACAGAATCAGATCCCCAAAAATCTCCTCGAAGAGATCGCTCAAAGAGAGGCCCTGCTCGCCCAGAGTTATGCCAATTTTCGCCCAGAACTCGACGGCAAACAGCTCTCCGAAAACGATATTTGGGAATGGATGAAAAAAGAAAACAACCCAGTGAAACGGAAAAAAATCTGGGAGGCGTCAAAGCAGATCGGTCCTCTGCTTGCCCCCCAAATCCTCGCCCTTGTCCGATTGCGCAACCAATCTGCGCAAGTTCTCGGCTATTCCGACTATTTTCAAATGCAGCTCGATTTGCAAGAAGTTGAGCCCAAGTGGCTCTTGAAGACGCTCGAAGATCTCTCTCTTCAGTCGGAGAGAGCCTATTCAGAGGTTCTTGCCGAGATTAAGAGGCTGCAAGCGGAACGGTTTGGTACGAAGGAGCTGGGTCCTTGGGCCTGGAGCGATCCATTTTGCCAAGAAGATCCTCTCGATTCCGAAGAACTCGATCAACTCACCGACGGCGTCGATATCGCTCAAACAAGCGCCCAGTTTTACCGAGAAATGGGGATCGATGTGGAGCCGATCCTCTCCCGGAGCGACATGTATGAACGGCCCGGCAAAAACCAACACGCCTTTTGCATCAATCTCGACCGGGAAGGGGACGTTCGAACCCTCAACAATGTCAAGCCCTCGATCAAATGGCTCGACACCGTCCTTCATGAACTCGGCCATGGCATTTATGAACTCGGCTTCGATCAAAAACTCCCCTGGCTCCTCCGGGAACCGCCCCACATGATCACAACCGAAGCGATGGCCCTCATCGCCGGCAGACAAGCCCACCGCTCCGAGGCCTTGGCCCGCCTCGTCGGGCCGCAAAAAGAATCTCTCCGGAAAAAAGCCGAGAAGAGCCTCCGCCGCTGCCAGCTCATCTTCAGCCGCTGGGTCCTCGTGATGAGCGCCTTTGAAAGCGAGCTTTACCGCGATCCCGATCAAAATTTAAACCGCCTCTGGTGGCAGACCATAGAAAAATATCAAAAAATCGCTCCCCCCACAAACCGCGACGCCCAACCGGACTGGGCCTGCAAGTACCACATCGGCCTCGCTCCCGTCTATTACTTCAGCTACCTTCTCGGGGAGATGTTTGCCTCGGCCATCCAAGAGACGCTTGTCCATGAGACCGGCAGCCCCAACCTCTCCAACCTCAAGGCTGGCCAGCTCCTCAATAAAAAACTCTTTGGACCTGGTAACCGGATGCCCTGGAACGAACTCGTCGAACACGTCACCGGCGCCCCCCTTTCTCCCAATGCCTGGGTGAAAGAATTTGCAACATAATCGCCCAATCAGATACACTTCCCCTTCATCCTTTGCGAAAGTGGCGAAATTGGCAGACGCACTACCTTGAGGTGGTAGCGGGAGCAATCTCATGGGGGTTCGAGTCCCCCCTTTCGCATCTCACACACACAAAATATCTTCCACGTTTTTGCACCGATAGCTCAATGGATAGAGCACTTGGCTTCGGACCAAGGGGTTAGGGGTTCGAGTCCCTTTCGGTGCGACTTTTCTCGCGTCTGTGTGAGAAATGCGGGTTAGACTCTCGAGCATTCAGAAACTTAAGAAATGACGCTCGATTTATTTTTTTTGCAATTTTCATAGGGGAAAATCACCTCCGATTTTTAAAAAAGTTGCACGAAATCTTCACTTTCAGGTATGTTCTACCTTGTTCTTTTTCACTAAAGGCGAAGAAGAAAGAGAGTAGCAAGACTACTTAAGATTGTATCTGGAGCGGAAGACCTCAGCGTGCTGGGGGAACCGATAAAGATATTTTGACAGCAGAAGAAGAGAAGAGTGTTTTGAAAAAGAACAAGCTTGTGTAAGGTCAACTGACCTTACTCGTCAAAAGTAATTAATTTTTTCTGAGAATTTGATCTTGGTTCAGATCGAATGCTGACGGCGTGGATGAGGCATGCAAGTCGTACGGTATGGGGGCAACTCCATATAGTGGCGCAAGGGTTAGTAATACATAGATAATCTGCCTCTGACCTGGGAATAACGGCTGGAAACGGCCGCTAATACCGAATGAGGTGTCGTAGGGCATCCTACGATCATCAATGCGGGGGATCGAAAGACCTTGTGGTTAGAGAAGAGTCTATGGGATATCAGCTAGTTGGTGGGGTAAAGGCTCACCAAGGCTAAGACGTCTAGGCGGATTGAGAGATTGACCGCCAACACTGGGACTGAGACACTGCCCAGACTCCTACGGGAGGCTGCAGTCGAGAATCTTTCGCAATGGGCGCAAGCCTGACGAAGCGACGCCGTGTGAGCGAAGAAGGCCTTCGGGTTGTAAAGCTCTTTCGCTAGGGAACAAGAGAGGTCGGATAACACCCGGCCGATTTGATGGTACTTGGTAAAGAAGCACCGGCTAACTCCGTGCCAGCAGCTGCGGTAATACGGAGGGTGCAAGCATTGATCGGAATTACTGGGCGTAAAGGGCGCGTAGGCGGCACGATAAGTCAGATGTGAAATTCCGGGGCTCAACCCCGGAGCTGCATTTGAAACTATCGAGCTAGAGTACAGTTAGGGTAAACGGAATTCCACGTGTAGCGGTGAAATGCGTAGATATGTGGAAGAACACCGGTGGTGAAGACGGTTTACTGGGCTGAAACTGACGCTGAGGCGCGAAAGCATGGGGAGCAAACAGGATTAGATACCCTGGTAGTCCATGCCTTAAACGATGCATACTAGAAGTAGGAGGGCTCAACCCCCCCTGTTTCGGAGCTAACGCATTAAGTATGCCGCCTGGGGAGTACGCTCGCAAGGGTGAAACTCAAAAGAATTGACGGGGGCCCGCACAAGCAGTGGAGCATGTGGTTTAATTCGATGCAACGCGAAGAACCTTACCTGGGCTCGAAATGTAGAGGACGACATCAGAGATGGTGTTTCTCGAAAGGGTCTCTATATAGGTGCTGCATGGCTGTCGTCAGCTCGTGCCGTGAGGTGTTTGGTTAAGTCCAGCAACGAGCGCAACCCTTATCGTTAGTTGCCAACGCGTCAAGGCGGGAACTCTAACGAGACTGCCTGGGTTAACCAGGAGGAAGGTGAGGATGACGTCAAGTCCGCATGGCCTTTATGTCCAGGGCTACACACGTGCTACAATGGTCGGTACAGAAGGCAGCGAAACCGTAAGGTGAAGCAAATCCTCTAAAACCGATCTCAGTTCAGATTGTAGTCTGCAACTCGGCTACATGAAGTTGGAATTGCTAGTAATGGCGTGTCAGCAACAACGCCGTGAATACGTTCCCGGGCCTTGTACACACCGCCCGTCACATCATGGGAGTTGGTTTTACCCGAAGTCGCTGACCCGACCCGCAAGGGAGGGAGGCGCCCAAGGTAAGGCCGATGACTGGGATGAAGTCGTAACAAGGTAGCCCTATCGGAAGGTGGGGCTGGATCACCTCCTTTAAAGAGAAATGGGAACTCACTTCGGTGATCCCATAGGTTGAAAGCTTGTTCCGATCTCCACTCTTCTCTTTTTCTGCTGTCAAAGACTTGTCCGGCGGGGACTTAGCTCAGTTGGTAGAGCATCTGATTTGCATTCAGAGGGTCAGGAGTTCGAATCTCCTAGTCTCCATAAATGCGGTTGTAGCTCAGTTGGTTAGAGCGCGACACTGATAATGTCGAGGTCCCAAGTTCAAGTCTTGGTAACCGCATACAATTTTTAGATAGTCGCGTCTTGAGCGCGGCGAGTTATTTTGAAAGTTTGAATTACAGGCATTAACACGATAACTATAATTTTATAGATCATTTTTTTTATTAATTTGAGTCGGCGCTTGAAGAAGGCAACAAAAATACGTTGTCAAGTTTATAAGGGCTGCTGGTGGATGCCTTGGTATCGAAAGGCGAAGAAGGACGTGCTAACCTGCGAAAAGTTTCGGAGAGTCGGAAAGAGACATTGACCCGGAAGTATCCGAATGGGGAAACCCACTGGGAGTAATATTCCAGTATTCTAATCTGAATACATAGGATTAGGAAGCGAGACCCGCTGAAGTGAAACATCTCAGTAAGCGGAGGAGAAGAAATCAAAAGAGATTCCCTTAGTAGCGGCGAGCGAAGCGGGAATAGCCCAAACTCGAGGATTTATCCTTGAGGGTTGTAGGGCCAGTCATAACGGCTGCGGAGACTTAGCGGAATCATCTGGAAAGATGAGCGACAAAGGGTGATAGCCCCGTACGCGAAAAGAGGAAGCAGTCAGACAGGTACCTGAGTAGGGCCGGACACGTGAAACCCGGTCTGAATCTGGGGGGACCGCCCCCCAAGGCTAAATACTCATCGATAACCGATAGTAAACCAGTACTGCGAAGGAAAGGTGAAAAGAACCGCTGTTAGCGGAGTGAAATAGAACCTGAAACCAGCAGCTTACAAACGGTCGGAGGCCTATGCCCCTTTTAGGGGAATGGCTGACGGCGTGCCTTTTGCATGATGAGCCAGCGAGTTAGGATTTATGGCGAGGTTAAGCAACGTTCGTTGCGGAGCCAGAGCGAAAGCGAGTGTGAATAGCGCATTTGAGTCATAAGTTCTAGACACGAAACCAACTGATCTATCCATGGCCAGGTTGAAGCAGAGGTAAAACTCTGTGGAGGACCGAACTAGTAACTGTTGAAAAAGTTTTGGATGAGCTGTGGATAGGGGTGAAAGGCCAATCAAAGTTGGAGATATCTTGTTCTCTCCGAAATAACTTTAGGGTTAGTCTTGAGCATACCTCTTGCGGGGGTAGAGCACTGGATCCACGCGGGGGCCTACCGGCCTACCAAAGGGAACCAAACTCCGAATACTGCAAGAGCGCTCGGGAAATAGACTGTGGGGGATAAGCTTCATAGTCAAAAGGGGAACAGCCCAGATCGTCGATTAAGGCCCCAAATTCTATCTTAAGTGGGTAAGGAAGTAGAGTTTCTAAAACAGTTGGGATGTTGGCTTAGAGGCAGCCATCATTTAAAGAGTGCGTAACAGCTCACCAATCGAGAGACTCTGCGCCGATAATATCCGGGACTCAAAGATAGAGCCGAAATCACGGGTTTGTATCGCGAGATACAAGCGGTAGGAGAGCGTAGTATGTGCGTCGAAGGTATACCGTAAGGAGTGCTGGAGCGCATACTAGTGAATATGCATGGCATAAGTAAACGATAAAGGGGGTGAAAATCCCCCTCGCCGAAAATCCAAGGTTTCCAGGGTAAAGTTCGTCTTCCCTGGGTTAGCCGGACCCTAAGCCGAGGCGGAAACGCGTAGGTGATGGGAAGCAGGTTAAATATTCCTGCGCCGCCTAAGACAATGACAATGGGGTGACAAAGTAAGTTAAGCGTGCGGACTATTGGATGTCCGTTCAGTTCTGAGACCGGTTGACAGGGAAATCCGTCAGCATAAAGTTAGGGAATTGACAAGGGGAACCTTTTGGGGAACCGATGGCGTAGCGCGAAGCTTTCAAGAAATAACCTCTAGTCGTCGATGGCGACCGTACCAAAACCGACACAGGTGGATGAGAAGAGTATTCTCAGGCGCGCGAGAGAACTCACGTTAAGGAACTCTGCAAATTAGCCTCGTAACTTCGGGAGAAGAGGCACCACAAAGGGTGATGAAGAACATTTAGAGCCCCTTGAGGTCGCAGTGAAAAGGCCCAGGCGACTGTTTAACAAAAACACAGCACTCTGCTAATTCGTCTAAGAAGACGTATAGGGTGTGATACCTGCCCAATGCCGAAAGGTCAAAAGGAGACGTCAGTCCGCAAGGACAAAGCGTTGAATTTAAGCCCCGGTGAATGGCGGCCGTAACTATAACGGTCCTAAGGTAGCGAAATTCCTTGTCGGGTAAGTTCCGACCTGCACGAATGGTGTAACGATCTGGGCGCTGTCTCAACGAGAGACTCGGTGAAATTGTAGTAGCAGTGAAGATGCTGTTTACCCGCAATAAGACGGAAAGACCCCGTGAACCTTTACTGTACTCTGATATGGGCTCTTGACTTGTTATATGTAGAATAGCCAGGAGGCAAAGAAGTTGTGTCGTTAGGCATGATGGAGCCGCCAGTGAAATACTGGTTTTAACAAGTTGAGAATCTAACGTGACTCCCTGAAGCTGGAGCACGGACAGTGTCAGACGGGCAGTTTTACTGGGGCGGTATCCTCCCAAAGAGTAACGGAGGAGTCCAAAGCTTGCCTCATCGTGGTTGGTAATCACGAAACGAGCGTAAAAGTATAAGGCAGGTTGACTGCGAGACCAACAAGTCGAGCAGGTACGAAAGTAGGGTTTAGTGATCCGGCGGTAGAAAGTGGAATCGCCGTCGCTCAACGGATAAAAGGTACTCCGGGGATAACAGGCTTATCGCCACCAAGAGTTCATATCGACGTGGCGGTTTGGCACCTCGATGTCGACTCATCGCATCCTGGGGCTGGAGAAGGTCCCAAGGGTTAGGCTGTTCGCCTATTAAAGCGGTACGCGAGTTGGGTTCAAAACGTCGTGAGACAGTTTGGTCCCTATCTGTTGCGGGCGTAGGAATTTTGAGAGGAGTTGCTTCTAGTACGAGAGGACCGAAGTGAACGAACCAATGGTGTGCCGGTTGTACTGCCAAGTGCATAGCCGGGTAGCTATGTTCGGAAAGGATAAGCGTTGAAAGCATCTAAACGCCAAGCCTCCCTCAAGATAAGAATTCCCAATGAGACCCCATGAAGATCACATGGTTGATAGGTTGGGTGTGTAAGTGCAGTGATGCATTCAGCTAACCAATACTAATCGGTCCAGCGACTTGACGCATTTTTTTCGAGTCTTTTTCAAGAGCCGATTCAAGAGAATAAGAAGAGTAAATGCCTGTAATTCAAAATTTTTTCTGGTGGCCATAGAGAGGGGGAAATACCTGATCCCATCCCGAACTCAGAAGTCAAGACCCTCGTCGCCGATGGTACTAGTCTCAAGAGACTGGGAGAGTAGGTAGCTGCCAGATTTTCATCCAGCCCTGATTAAAGCAATTTAATCAGGGCTTTTTTTTGGTCATTCAACATTGACAACTCACTCTATTTTCTCAGCAATCGGAGGCTATTCAAGCCGACGAGGACGGTTCCCCCTTCGTGGAGGAGGACGGCCATCCAGAGGGGGACGAGGCCGAGGAGGGCGGGGATAGTGGCGAGGAAGATGACGCTGAGGGCGAGGGTGAGGTTTTGTTTGACAATACGCAAGGTCTGTTTTGATTTTTTGAAGAGCCAGCTCAAAAGGTGGAGATCGTCATTCAATAAGACCACATCTGAAGCGTCGACGGCGGTTGCGCTACCGATCCGTCCCATCGAAATGCCGACGGTGGCGCGGGCGAGAGCTGGTGCGTCGTTCATCCCATCGCCCACCATCGCAAGTCCCCCATTGGCAGAAAGTTCGGCGACTTTATCGAGCTTGTCTTCGGGTCGTAAATGGGCGTAGATTTCAGAAATGCCCAGCATCCCTGCTACATATTTCGCATTTCTTATATGATCTCCAGTCAACATCACAACCCGCAACGGCAGGCTGCGGATCAAGCGGGGGATTTCGGTGCGGACTTGATCTGTAAACTGGAATAAATAGGTTTTTCCCGGAACAACAAAGCGGCGAGCACCCCCTCCTTAGCAGTTTCGACTCCGATGAATTCAGGACGTCCGATGGCCACCCGTTCGCCATCCACAGTCCCTTCCACTCCAAATCCAGGGATTGATTTAAAGTCAGCAATATCAGCCGGCAGGATCTTTCTTTGTTGAGCGAGTTTACAGATCGCGGCGGCGATGGGGTGGACGAGCTGTCTTTCGAGGCCGTAAGCTGCGGCGAGGGCCTCATCTGGGCAACCGACGGAAGTGCATTCGAGATCACCCGTGGTGAGGGTCCCTGTTTTGTCAAAGGCGATGATCGAGCAGCTAGCCAAGGCGTCAAGGGTGATTCCCCCCTTGAGGAGAATCCCCCTGCGGGCCGACGCGCTAATAGCGCTAAGATAGGCGGTCGGGGTTGCGATAATCAGGGCGCAAGGGGAGGCGGCGATGAGAAAAGCGAGGGCTCGGTAGATCGATCCTTCGTGGCCGAGGAACGAGATCTGAGGGAAGAAGAGGGGGAGGGCAGCCGCAAAAAAGAACGTGAGGAGGATAATCGCTGTGGCGTAGTATTGGCCAAAACGGTCGAGCCACCGTTGGAGGCGGGGTTTGGCGTCTTGAGCTTGCGTGATGAGTTGAATGATCCGAGCGAGAGTCGAATCGGAGCTGGTTCGGTGCACTTCGATGACGAGGGCAGCCTCGAGGTTGCGGGCGCCGGCGGGGACGAGATCTCCAGCCGTTTTCGAGACGGGAAGGCTCTCGCCAGTGAGGTGGACAAGGTTGACGGAAGAGATCCCATCGACTACTTTGCCGTCGAGAGGGACGATCTCTCCGTGTTTGACAAGGACTTTTTCTCCCACTTGGATTTCGCGAACCGATTTTTCATATTCTATCCCATCAGGAGCGATCATATGGGCGAATTTTGGGGCAATGTGATTGAGATTGTGGAGGGCGCTGCGGGCTTTATTCGAGACGGTCTCTTCCATACTATGAGAAAATTCAAAGAGGACGAGAAGGAGAGCCCCCTCCAATCCGCTATCGATAGCGACGGCGAGGAAGGCGGCGAGAGTCATGAGGACATCGATGTTGATTTCTAGATTTTTTAGATCGGTGAGCGAAGCGATGAGGGCGGGAACGCCGGAGAGGAAGTAGACGAGGCAGAGGCAAAGAGCGGAGAGGGGCGGGTTGATGAACGAGAAGAGGAAGGCGAGGGCGAGGAGGCCAGCCGCGCTGCTGGCGCTTTTGAGCGAGAGATTTTCCCCCCATTTACGGGAAGAGGGGGTGAGAAAAGGGCTGATACTCTCTTCTTGCCCGGAAGAAAAAAATTCATCGAAAAGATAGGGCGTTTTCATAGGAGCAATTGGGAGAGGAAATAGGCAGCGCCGCTCGCGAGCGCTCCGATCGCCAAATTCCAAATGATAGCGGGGAGAGGGCGATTTTTCTCGAGTTGAGCACTCGTACCGGCAGAGAGGGCGATCACCACAGCAGCGCAAACGGGAGATCCCCAATTCGGCAAGAAAAAAAGACCCAACGACATCACGAAGGCCGATCCGACCACTCCGACGAAAGAACCCGAGGCTTGTTTGAGGGGGTGCTCATGCGATTCGAGATGGAGACCGAGCTCCTCTTCCAGCATCACTTGGAGAAGTCGGTTGTCATCGGCCATCAACACCTCGACCGCCTCATCGAGGAGTTTGCCGGAAAAGCCTTTGGCGGCATACAAGGCGCGGAGCTCCTCTTTTTCCTGCGGCCGGTGGTGTTCGATTTCATAGCGCTCCTCCTCGATGACTCGATGGAGCCGCTCGAGCCGCGACCAGCCTAAAATGGCGCTCCGCCCCACCTTCCAAATCAGCCAGCCCGAAAGAAAAACGAGCATGAAAAGATCCGTTCCATTGGGGAGCAATGTCCACAAAATAAAAAGGATGAAGGCGGTCTCTTTCGCTGAATCGGCGGCAGCGCTGACATGGCCCGCCATCTCTGTCCCATGAATTTCGGCGGAAGCCACTTTCCCCTTGAGCCGCGCATCGATCACGTGCTGCAGCGGTTCTTTTCCTTTGAAATGACTCATAGCTCCTCGGGATGGAACAGAGGCTCTTCAAGAGCGGCTTTCATTAAATCGTAAAGCCAAATTTGATCTCGCGCGGCAATCGTTTCGCGTACTGAATGCATGGCCCAGCAGGCAATGCCGAGATCGACTGTGGGGAGCCCTGGATTGGCCCCCATCATTGCCCCGACGGTTCCTCCCCCCGAAAGATCGGATCGATTTGCGGTCAGTTGGATAGGGATTTTATGTTTTTGGGCGAGCCGCACGATCGGGGCGGCAGTGGCCCCGCTCGTTGCATACCGGGCGCTGAACTTGACGATCGGCCCCTTTCCCATCCATGGAGAATTTTGCGGATCATTTTTATCGGCGAAATTTGGATGGAAGGCATGGCCGACGTCGGCAGAGAGGCAGAGCGAAGCGCTCTTCATCCGGTAGTAATCTTCCCGATCCATTTTGCAGTGCATGCAGATCCGCTCGAAGAGCTCGTTGACAAACAGGGAGTCTGCACCGGCGTAGGTCTGCGAGCCGATCTCCTCGTGATCCCAAAAAATAGCCATCTGGATCGATTCTTTGCGGGGGCGAGCTTGAAGAAGCGCCTCAAGGCTAGCAAAGGCCGAGGTGAGATTATCGAGCCGGTAGGAAGAGATCATCTCATCATCGAACCCGTTGAATCCCGCTTTTTCGATGGGAACTAAAAAGAGATCGAAACTGAGGAGCGTTTTAAACGGGTGCTGTTTTCGGAGCGTCTCTTCGAGATATTTCTCTTGGCTCGTCAAACTGTAAACAGCCCTCAAATGATCCTGCTTATGGACAATCAGCCCCTTGTCGTTCACATCTCGGTTGAGGTGAATCGCAAGGCTCGGGATGATGACTGGAAAATCGTCGAGATAGACCCTTTTCGAAGCGCACTGTTCATATTGATCGAGAACGACGATTCGCCCTGCGACGGAAAGATCTCGGTCCAGCCAAGTGTGAAGGAGCGGGCCCCCGTACAATTCGGTTCCGAGCTGCCCGATTCCGTTTGAGGCGATTTCAGGGAGAGGTTTGATTTTAAGGGCGGGGCTATCGATGTGGCTTGCGAGGAGAGTGGCCGAAATAGGCGCTCTCATCGGCATCCGGAAGGCGGCGACGAGTGTATCTTCCCGCGTCACAAAATAGCCCTTTCCCGGTTCGAGGATCCACTTCTCTCTTTCGGTGAGCGGCGTGAAATCGGCCTCTGCTAAACGAACCCCAATCTCACTTGCGGCGTGATAAACGGTTGGAGAACGGTTTAGAAAACGGACAAATCTCTCCAACATGTTTTACCTCGGTTCAATAGAGACAATCTCTTCTTCTAAATACCTATGGAGAGCTTTTGGCACAAGGACAGAACCGTCTTCCCGCTGATTATTTTCGAGTAGCGCAACCATGAGCCTCGATGTCGCAAGGCCCGAACCATTCAACGTATGAACCAGCTGAGGCTTCTCATTTTTGCGTCGGTAGCGAATCTGAGATCTACGCGATTGAAAATCGGTGCAGTTTGAGACGGAAGAGACCTCATAGTATCTATTTTGGCCCGGCAACCACACCTCAATATCGATCGTCTTTGCGGCGGCAAAAGACATATCGCCCGTCGTTAAAAGCATATTTCGGTAGTGAACGCCCAACCCTTGTAGAATTTCCTCTGCGCTTGCAAGCATCTGCTCAAACATCTGCGAGCTCTCTTCGGGCGTGGTGAGGCAGAACATCTCCACTTTGTTGAATTGGTGCATCCGGATCAGGCCCCGCTCTTGCGAACCTGCCGCCCCAGCCTCCCTTCGAAAACAGGGGGTGTAGGCCGTATATTTGAGGGGGAGATTTTCTTCATCGAGGATCTCATCGAAATGCATTCCGTTGATCGAGACTTCAGAGGTCGGAATCAAATACAAGTTGTAATCGGCGTCCTTGATCTTGAAGAGCTGCTGCTCGAATTTCGGCAATTGGCCTGAACCATACATGATCTCGGGGCGGACGAGAAGGGGAGGGATCACTTGAGTAAATCCATTCTTCCGATGCGTATCGAGCATATAGTTCAATAGAGCCCATTCGAGCCTGGCCCCCATTCCGACATAGAGAGGCCAACCGGAACCCGATGTTTTGGCTCCGCGGGAAAAATCAAATAGTTTTAGCTTTTCGTTCAATTCCACATGGTTTTTAAACGGAAAAGCAAATTCTCTTTGAACCCCCCAACTTTTAATGCAGACATTGTCCTTAGGACTGGGCGAAACGGGCACATCGTCCATGGGAATATTCGGCAAAACAGCAACCGCATGGTTTAAATCTTCTTCGACTTTAGCAATTTCCGCATCGCGCACGGAGATTTGTTCTCCCAGGCCGGTCATCTCCTCCATGAATTTGGAGATATCCTCGCCCTTCTGCTTGCGCATCCCAATCTCTTTAGAGGCCTGATTTTTTTTTGATTTAAATTCCTCCGTCTCTGTCTTGAGGGCGCGGAGCCTCTCGTCGAGGGCCATAATAGGAGCCAGCGAGATCTCGGGCACTTTATTTTTGAGCTTTGCCTCCAGGCCGCGGGGGTCTTTTCGAAGTTCTTTTAAATCGAGCATATCAACACCTCAATAGACATAAAAATATAAATCGTTCTGTGGCTTTTAGTACAGGATTTTTTGAGGTAAAAATATTTATTGACAAAAAGACATCGATTTGGCACAAGTCCTCCTTTTCTTGTCACCAGTATCAATGTGGTTTGTTTGGATCGTCCTTATGGGGCCCTGCTTCCTAACGATGTCAAGAGCATCGGTATAGCTTTCTTCATGAATCGTAAAATGTTTGCCAACATAGGTTCAAGAACGGCTAACAATTTAGTATATTTCATAACATCCAATGGCTTCCGTTTTTATTATCTCTGAAACCGCGTCCTGATAATCACCTTGAATAAAATAGTGTCCACCCAGAAAAGGCTGAGTGTCATTCTGAGGAATCGGTAGAATCCTAGCGCCTCTTTTCTTGGCAGACTGAATCCCAGCATCCCCCCCATTACAAATCTTGGAGGGCCAATCTTTATCTCCGATTATATTTACCACCTTACAGGCTAAATGATTTTCAATAATGGCCGTGGTTCCTGTGGTTATGACAACGATGGTATCCCGGCATTCGGGAGAGAGTTGCTTCAGAGCCTCCTTAAACACGTACCCTCCGTTGCTAAACGTAACATGCAACTGCTTCAGACGGGGATTTCCCGTTTTGATGATATTTTCAGCTATTTGAGAAAGGGGTGCAACCTCATAATCGATCGACGTCTGTATTTTGGTGTCATGCAAAAGAGCCCCAGGCAACTCAAGGCCCTGAAGGAACTCACTATCAATGCCAGAAGTCAATATCGGCTCAAAGGAAGAAGCCAGCTTGCCCAACCCTACCACAGCCAGCCCTTTCACCAGGCTGCTGGAGTGGATCTGATGGGGTTGAACAGCGAACTGTTTATCTAAACTCTCGTTTAATCTGAGGCCCCCTTCAACTACCGAGCCAAACGTATTGTTGATTCCGCAATGGAAATGTACCGTACGCTGGTCAGCATACCCAAGTAGGGGAATTTCACGGAAAGGCGCCGCTGGTTTTTGAGTAGCCAGAGTAGAGGCATAATTATTTCGTAGAGTCCGTCCTTCCTCAGGCTTGAACAATCTCTCGATTGTGGCCCTAGCTATTTTGTAATCGGGTTCATAAATCTGTTCCTGCAGAACCTGGCTCATGTATTCTGCAAACGACTTGTTGTAAAGAGAGGGCAGTTCTCTCTCGGCGAGTTGTTCTTTGTAGTCTGGCGCATGAACAGTTTCCAGGCATTTTTCTATATGCTGAACGAATTCCTCACCATAATTCGGCCTTCTTCTCGTCAGTAAATCGTCGATGTAGTTGGGCTGACGCGCCTCATTGATTTGAGTAACAAGCATCTCCACAAGTTGCTGATTAGCAGATTTTGTAACAGAATCGCTTGGTTCTGCATTCTGAGGCGCTGAATGTGGATCTCGGAGACCAAACTCTGAGTAAGCACGTGCAAAATATTCCTGACCATATACAGATTCAGGGTTCACTCTGCCAGAAAATTGAAAAGGGGGCGCTTCAGGAACCACCGTCGGTTGTAGCAATGACTCACCAGCCGTTAACGGCGCAATTGGATCACGAGTTGGAATAGCTGAGTGAATGTTCGTAAGAATCTCTGATTGCGACAAGATAGGAGACGATTCTCCATTTAGGGCCACGCTCTGAGGAGGTACTTGAGGCTTGAGGACGGTAGAAGTCGGAGGCTGAGCCTTTTTATCACCTTTGTCCGCAAAAGACTGAATCAACGCAATGCTACCAGCGGCAGCCGCTTCCGTCCCTGTTCCACCAGTGGCAATAGTGACCGCCACTACGACAGTTGTCGCAGCTAAAATCGCGGTTCCAATGATGATTTCAGTTTTGTACTCTTCCCAAACTTCCTTAACAGCCTCACAAGTTTTTTCGGCTATCTCACAGGTTTCATGCCAAGCATTGGACGCGACTTTTTTAGTTTTTTTCCAGCCTTTGGATACCGCTTTTCCGAAACTTACCTCCTCGATTTCCCAACCATCTGAAGTTCGAATCAGATGGGCAAAGGATTTCTTAACGAGGGGGCGTTGTTCAGGCCGGCTCCCAATCCAAGCCAATTTAAACGCGAGGAGATCGCTCTTCGAATCGCCAACCGCAAGCATTTCCATGATTCGGCGGACTACGGCCGATTCCATTTCCGGAATATCGCTCCATAACAAGTCGCGCCCATTCCACTTTCTCGTCTCATTCTCATAATCATCCTGGCCATAAGAAGATTCCCCAACTGGCTCGAGTGACAATTCGATACTCATATCAACCCCCAAATTTTTGAGCGCCGAGTGTAAGTATTTTTTTTATTTATATAAAGATTTTTTTACAGTACTGGACATTGGCCGTTTCTCAGCGCTTGGCGCCTCGGATATTTGCCCCGCAGCGAAGGAGCTTTCGCGCGCCCCAAATGCTTTACTTTATTGTTGGATAGCCCCTCAGGGCCTGCCTGTGCTTCTCTCGCCCGGATTCCAAAAAGAGCGCTCTACGTAAAGGTATGATTCGCAATTAATTCTTCACTTGTGGTACGCTCATGACCATGAAGTCAAGTTACCCTCAACCCAAAAATCCTCTCGTACTCCGCTATCATCGTTTGATGGACGCATTTGCCAAGTCGGATGATGAGCGCGATTTTTACCTCGATAAGGTCGAAGGATTCCTCCTCTACGTGGATCTCGATAAAGGGATCGAAGAGCTCGAGGCTTTAGAAAAAGAGATCGCTGAACATCCCGATCGTTTTGCCCTCCTCCCCAAAATGACTTTTTATGAGGTAAAAAAATTCATGGAGGGGTTTGTCCATGAAAAAGTCTACGATATTGATACGAAGGAGAAACTTCTCGATCTGATCGGCGCTAAGGAAGCCCGCGAAAATTTCCTCGAATTCATCTATGACCACCTCTCCGAACTGGAAAAATGGCAGCTCTATTACCAAGAGCGCTCCAGAATCCGGATCATCGAATGGCTCCGGCAATATAATATCCAATTCGTTTTTGAAGAAGATCTTGAGCTGACCAAAAACGTGGTAGAAAAGCTAAAACGGGCCCTTTTCGATTCGAAGGTGCCGAAGGATGTCGCTCAAGCCCGCGAGGTTCTCTCTGCCAAGGCTAAAACCTACTACTCCAACGAGGCGCTCAATCCCCGTCCCAAAAGGGGCCGTCCTCCCAAACAGGTGGCGAAAGTTGAACTCGAACCGCAAATGACGGTCGATATTTATACTCAGGTTCCTGCCGCTTGCCGCCTGTTCCTCTATATCCCTGATATCGCTTCTGCTGCATCTGTCACATTCTCGTCGAAATTCGAGACCGAAGAACACCTTCTGGCCTCTCTTCGCGGCAGCCCAAGATACAAAGTGGATGAAAAACTCCAAGCTCTCTCGGAAAGGCTCGAGTCTCTCCGCCATCTGAGCAATCGGCTCGCCGGAGCTGAAAAAATGTTTGGCGAGGATGGGGGTAAAAAACCGTTTGTCCCATTCATCAAACCTAAATTTAAAGACAGCAAGTCGGTTGAGCGGATGCAAGAGGAAGAGGCTCCGAAGGTCGAGTCGGCCACTTTTGGCATATTGCCTAAAAAGAGAGGACGCCCCCGTAAAGATGAGCAGGCTGAGGAGTTTGCCCCTCAAAAACGGCGCCGCTTTGCCATCAAAAAAGTCTCTCAAATTAAAACGAAGAAAGAAAAATAAGGGCGCCTACGGTATAGTACTTGCATGTCTTATTGCAACACAGCGCGTAGTATAGAAAAAATTCACTTGCTAAAGACCCTCGAGGTGATGCATCTCACCCGTTTTATGGACGATAAAATGTCGAAACTCGTCCGGCAAAATAAGGGGGCTACTTTTCATCTCCCTGTTGCGGGCCATGAAATGATCGGAGCCCTCAGCGCCCTCTCCCTCATCCCCGGCACTGACTGGGCCTATCCCTACTACCGAGACAGGGCCTTTGCCATCGGCCTCGGCTGCAGTATCGAGGATCTCCTTGCCTCTTTTTTAGCTCGCGAAATCCCGCACCACTCTGGCGGCCGGATGATGCCGGAACATTTTTCGCAAAAAAATCTCCGCATCCCATGCCAGTCAAGCGTGGTCGGCTCTCAGTTTCTACAGGCGGTCGGAACAGCCAAATCGGCCCTCTTACGCGGAACGAACGAGGTGGTCTATGTCTCTGGCGGCGACGGATCTACTTCTCAGGGCGACTTTCACGAAGCTCTCAATTTTTCCTGCATCCACAATCTCCCTATCCTGTTCGTCATTCAGGACAACGGCTGGGCGATCTCGGTTCCTATTGCAGAGCAGACGGCTGGCGGCGCCATCGCCAAGATGGCCCGCGGCTATGAAGGGCTTGCCGTTTTCGAATGCGACGGGTGCGATTATCTTGAGACTACGGAGGCGCTCAGCGCCGCTGTACAAAAAGCCCGCTTGGGCAACGGCCCTAGCCTCATTGCCGCACATGTCCCCCGTATCGGTCCGCATAGCAGCAGCGACGATCCCAAAAAATACAAAGATGCAGAGTCTCTTGCCGTAGAGAAAAGCCGCGATCCGATCGCCCAATTTGAACGGTGGCTTTTGACAGATGGACTGCTCACATTGGGAGAGCTTGAGGATCTCCGTCAACTCCACTTTGATCGCATTGAAGCTGCTGCGCTCGCCGCCGATCAAATTCCATTTCCGTCCCGTGCCTCGGCGGCTGATAAAGTGTTTGCCCCTTTCGATGCGCCTTTTTGCCAATCTGCTGAAGCCTCTGGCGAGTCGATTGTCCTCATGGACGCTCTCAATCACGCCCTTGTGGAAGAGATGGAGCGCGATCCGGGTGTTGTCGTATTCGGCCAGGATGTCGCCCATGGAAAGGGGGGTGTTTTTGGCATCACCCGCTCGCTCACCGACCGTTTTGGCAAAGACCGTTGCTTCAATACTCCTCTTGCCGAATCGACCATCGTCGGCCTGGCGATCGGACTTTCGCAGGATGGCTATCACAAACCTGTTGCCGAGATCCAATTCGCCGATTACGCGTGGACTGGAATGAATCAGATCTTCAATGAACTCTCGAGCATTTATTACCGCTCGAACGGCCTTTGGAATTGCCCTGTCGTTATCCGGATGCCTTATGGCGGCTATATTCAAGGAGGCCCTTATCACTCACAGAGTCCTGAGGCGTATCTCAGCCATTGCCCCGGTCTCAAAGTTGTGATCCCGAGCAATGCCGCCGACGCTAAACGGCTCCTCAAAACGGCGATCCGCGATCCAAATCCGGTCCTTTTTCTCGAACATAAGGCCCTCTATCGGCAGCGCCTCTTCTCGGCTCGCCCTGAAACGGGGGCCGATGAATTCCTCCCCTTCGGTCTGGCGAACATTGTCCGCCCTGGCTCTGACGTCACTATCGTCTCATGGGGAATGACTGTCCTGATGGCGGTCGAATCGGCCGAAGTCCTTTTAAAAGAGGGTATTTCTGTTGAGGTGATCGATCTTCGGACTATTGTGCCGCTCGATTTTGCCACCGTCCTCGCCTCGGTCAAGAAGACCGGCAAACTTCTCATTGCTCACGAAGCTGCCCGTAATTGCGGCTTTGGCGCCGAGCTAGCCGCTCGCGCTGCGGAAGAGGCGTTTCTTTATCTCGACGCCCCTATCCAGAGAGTGGCTGGCAAAGACTGCCCTGTCCCTTATTGCAAAGATCTCGAGGAGGAGGTTTTGCCTCAAAAAAAAGAGATCGAGACGGCCCTGCGAAACTTGGCTCTATTCTAGCCTTGCTAGCCCTTTTGCCCGCGTCTTTTCGAACATCCATTTAAAAATCGAAAGCGCCGCTGCGAGATACAGAATGTTGAGCCCCATGCTGACCCAAAAGAAATAGGAGGGGAACGTTCCTGTGGCAATGATCGAGCGCATCCCCTCAAAGATATAAGTAGTTGGAAGACAAAGGGAGATCATTTGCGCCCACTCAGGAAGGACATGAAGCGGATAAAAGACCGCGCTGAACGGGGCGAAGAGAAAGGCGATCATCCAGGCGAACATCTCCACTTTGTGGCCATAATAAATGATCAAACTCGACGAGAGGAAGGAGAGGCTCCAGCCGAAGATGAGGAGTGAGGCGGCAAAGGGGAGGAAGGTCCATCCGACCGTAAAGACGTTGAGCGAAAAAAGGATAAAGACCGCAAGCCCCCCAAAGGCAATTGTGATCACCAACTTGCAAAGGCACAAAAGGATCATCCCTGCAATCCATTCTGTGATTTTGAGGGGCGTCGAGAAAAGGTTCACGAGGTTCCGGTGCCAAAATTCCTGCAAGAGGCTGACCGAAATATCGATCGAGCCGCGCCAGGTAATTTGCCAGAAAATGAGGGCCGTCATCAAAATGAGGGGAAGATTATCTACATGGCTTTGGCTCTTGATCCAAAAAGAGGTGAGCCCCCAGATCAAAATGTCGACGAGGGGCCAGTAGAAAAGATCAGATAGCTGATGGAGCCCCTTCTTTGCGACGAAGAAATAGCGGAAAAATACGCCTTTGACGCGGAGCCATTTCATGTTGTTTTCTCCGTAATTTTAAGGAAATAGTCTTCAAGGGACGGCTCTTTAATTTGAATGCTGGCATAGGAAACGCCCGCTTGCATGACGCTATTCAAGAACGAGGGGATCTCTTTTTCATCCAAAGAGAGGGAAATCACCCGGTGTTCCACCTGATGGATCACTTTCAGTTTTTCGGCCAAAGCAATCGTCCTCTTCATCCCGTCGACGATCGTGAGTCTGAGTTGATACAGAGAGACGCTCTTCGCTAGATTTTCTGGGAGATCGTCCGCAATGATGACGCCGTTCTTTAGAAAAATGGTTCGGTCGCATAGTTCGGCGACCTCCTCCATCTTATGAGAGGTGAAGAGGATCGATAGCCCTGTCCTCTCCCTCTCTTCTAAAAGAAACTTGCACACCTCCAAGGAGACGTCCGGATCAAGAGAGGCGGTCGGCTCATCGAGAAGGACGATCTTCGGCCCTGTGAAAAACGCCTTGACGATCATCAGCCGCGTGATCTGCCCAGCGGAGAGCGAGGAAATAGGCGCATATTTTTTGTCGAGAATGCCGAATCGCTCCAGTAGGGGATCGGCCCGTTTTTCGTAGTCCTCAATCTGGTAATAAAGGCCGAAGCACTTCAAGTTTTCCGCAATGGTCAAGATATAGGGGAGGCTTGTATAGGTGCTCGCAAATGAGACCCATTGCAGAACCTCAGACCGGCGCTTGCCAAAATCTTGGCCGAAATAAATGATTGAACCCGACGTTGGGGTCAGAGTGCCGAGGAGCATCTGGATCGTCGTCGTCTTTCCCGATCCATTGGGACCGAGAAGACCGAGAATTTCCCCCTCTTTTAATTCGAAAGAGAGCTCATCAACGGCAGTGAACGGTTTTTTCTTGCCGTACACTTTTTTTAGTTTTTTTACACTTAAAGGAACCACAATCGTCTCAAAATTATCAACCTATTGGAAGAGGCTGAAGGCGAAAAATAAAGGATTTAGATTTTCATGTTGGACTCTAAAATCTAAACCAGTATAATCGGGCACCGAACTCAAAGTCAACACTTTTTATGAAATGGACTGATATCGAAAAGGCGTTTTCAAGGGCGATGCTCCTTTCCTTTTCAAGGAAAAAGATGATGCTCACCTTTCCCGTACTCGTTTTGTGCGGCGTCTTGGCTGTTTTTTGCAGAGCTGTCGCCTATGAAGCTGGCGACTGGATCGCCATGAGCCTTGGCTTTCTTCCCATTCTCCTCTCCTCTGGAGTCTTGCTAGCGCTGGGGGTTCTCCTCATCCGAATCCATATCCACGAGGTGAAGCATCTGCAGCTCAGTTTTCGAAGGCTGATTACCGGTTCACTCGATTTGATTATGGGAACCTCATATCTCTCGATTCCGCCGATTCTTGCCTACCTGTTTCTGTGGGTGGCCCTCGGCCTTTTTTATCTTCTCAGGGAAATTCCCGCCGTTGGCGATTTTTTTAGCGTTGTGTTCGCCTTTGGTCCGTTTCTCCTTGTTTTTGGTTCACTCCTCCTTTGCCTGTTCAATCTGGGACTCCTCTTTTTTGTCGCTCCGGCCGCTGCCTTCCAGCCATATAAGAGACTCTCTCTTGCTAAACGGGTGTTGACCCTTTTTCAGGGCCGCATCCTCAGCAGCATCGCCCTTTTTCTCCTCGCCCTTCTTCCAATTATCTCCGTTTCGGGGCTCCTTGTTTTATCGGCTCTTCTGACGAATTCTGCGCCTGACAAACCCCTTTCGGTGGCCCTCGAATGGTTTTTTGTTATGATCCCATTCTCGGCAGTCCTAACGCCAGCCATTATCTTTTTTTTTAATTTTGCGGCTGAAAGCTATCAGTTGCTGCAGCCTAGAACTTCATGAAAATAGCTATTGTTGGCGCCGGCTATGCGGGAGTGGCTGTTGCTTGGCACTTATTGCGGCAGAATATGGAAGTGACCCTTTTTGATGGAGGGGAGGGAGCTTCCCACAATTCGACAGGACTGCTCCATTCGGCCCCTGGAAAGGGGGCTCTCCCCACTTGGCGTGCTGAAGAGGGGATTGCGGCGGCAGTGAAACTTCTCAATGCAGCCAGCATCGAGCGCCCTGTATACGTCAAAAACGGCATTCTCCGGATCGCTGTAAACGATGAGCAGAGAGCCCTTTTTGGGGGAGAGACCTTGTGGGTGGCTGACGGGATCACTGTCTATTCAAGGCTCTATTTGGCCGGGCTGAAAAAGGCTTGCGGTCAGGCCCATTTTGAAAAGCGATGGATTGACGATCTAGGGGAACTTGACGCATTTGATGCGATTGTGCTGACCGTAGGATCTGGGATCTCCCATTTTCTCGACTGGCCGCTTAAAAAAACGGTGGGCCAATGCCTCATCTGCAGATGGCCTGAACCTCTGGCCTACAGCCTGCTATCGCAGGGCCACATTACCCCCACCGAGAACCCCGAATTTTGTCTGGTCGGATCCACTTACGAACACACCGAACGGCCCGATCCCAAAAAAGCCCTTGAGCTTCTCGATCGGGCGGCCCTTTTTTATCCTCCTGCCAAAAAATTCAAGATCGTTGAGATCTGTTCTGCCGTCCGGATGGCCCCCAAAGTCGGATACCGGCCGATCGCTGCTCGCATTGGTCCTAAAATCTGGACTCTTACCGGCTTAGGATCTAGAGGACTCATCTATCACGCTCTGCTTGCGAAGGAGTTGGTAGACGAGATGGCCGATTGTCTGGCTCATAGCGTTTGAAGGGATATTGCAGCCCCTCCATTTATACCGCCATCAGTCAATGACTTGGATTTGGACCGCGCCAAAGCTCCTGCGGATCGATGGCGGTATCATTGCCTTTACCGTAAAATCCCGAAAAAGTTCCCCCCATATGCCTCTCCGCGATGCCGGATGAACCGTTTTATTATTATAGTTCCGTGCGCGTGTTTATTTAAAAGTTGTATGCAATATTTTTATATTATATAATGTAACTTTAAAATAAAGGTACAAAATGAATATGTTTATTGAGATGGAGCCAAATTCTTTAAAATATTACCAAATGTCTCTTGCTGTAAGGTCTAAAGCATCAGTTTTGGAAAAAAATGGAAACAGTGTCTCCGAGGTAGCGTGCCAAGCCATTGCTTCCAACATAGATCGCTCTGCACTCCCTTGTAGCGTCCGTGGCCTCGTTCAACAAGTCGATCCAGGCAGTAGCATCACGCAAAAACTTAAAGCACAACTTTTTAAAAGAATCTCCTTAGATTGGAAACAAAAACTCATAAACATGTCTTTGGCCGGCCCTATCCCCAAAATACAATTGTTGCTAGATAGAAAAGCTCAACCAACCTCAGAGGAAATATTTTTAACAATACAGGCTGCGATCAATTTGGATATCTCTGAAGACCATTTGATTTCTCAATTCGTTCATTGGATGGTCGCTGATTTTGCAAATATACATAATTTGACATATTCAGTTGTAGATCCTAAAACTAATCATGCACTCGATGAGTGGATAATAAAAATTGCTAAGACACAAACGGAGCTTGGGCATAAAGATATCACGGACGAGTTACGTCAAAAATTCTTCGATCCGCAGATCTCACACATCTTCAAAATCTTTTATATTGTGGAACATGTCAATTTGGTTGTTATAAAAAACCAATTTGCTGAAAAATCAGAAATCTTTATGGTAGGCTATCCTTTCAAAACTGGGCCTAAGAATGATCAAAGTTATATTGTTTTTCATCCGGCCATGTTGAAGGAAATTCTCGCTCTTCTGTTCCCAGACACATATCTCAATCCAATTCCTGTGTTAGGGCAAAGAAACATCGAGACTTTTTCAAATGATAATGAACGGATTGTCTCCTTGGTGATGAACCCCTCCCTCCCGCCCCCAAATCCAGGAAAAATATTACCGCTCCCATTTTATCTTCATGATGGAATCCATTGTATATTCGATTCATCCAATCCGTTTCGTTCTTTTTATAATGCGTTAGGAAAGAAACTGAGAGTTGCAGCAAATAATCAAAATAATTCCTCAGAGTTAAAGTTTGCTTTAGAATTTGCCTCGGCGCAAGCAATTGATAAAATCTCATCGCAATACTTCTATCTAAAAAATATATACCAACCATTCCCTCGCCGTGGTCTTCAATCCTTTTTGAACGAGCTCATCACGGAATCCTATTTTCAAATCGATCCAGCAACTGACCACAGTGCAATCGCAATCCATTCGAAGGACCCGAATTTTCGCAATACACTGGAAACGATAATCACGAGACAGATTATTGACTGCATACACACGAGCAAAGGCAATGAAAGGCTTTTGGATACTTTAGCAGAAACAGACTTTTCAGAAGACGAATCATGGTACAGAGCGAGTGTAGTCCCCATGAGGGAAATTATTCAAGCTGTCAAATCTGTAAAATCCGGTGATGCATCAATTATTCAACCTACTTGAGGCGCGTCTCTATACATCATTTGTGGCCGAGCTTTGGCCGATTGTCTGGTTCATGGTTTTTGTTAATTGTCCTTTTTTTCCAAGGAAGGAGATGGCTTCGATGCGGGTAAAGAGTCCACAGTGGATAAAAAAGCATGTAACTCTCTCCATGTATTGAATTCCGGCAGCGGCATCAATTCAACCATATGTCTCAGGCGCGAAAACTGAATGGTTCCGGTTTGTTTCAACGAATCGTATGTGTCGGTACTAGTAGTATCGTATCCGTATGCGGCTCGAACGTCTATCTTGCGGAACCAGAGGTCATGTTGAGGTTGAACGGATGAAGGAGGGTCGAACAACTCTCCAATCTGAGTGTCTATATCTTCACAAATCGATTGAAAATCTTCCTTAGTTATCTGAGATATTTCAATGGACATTCTGAACAGATGCCCATAGTCTTTCCTTAGAAATCGTCGTATTGGTCCATTTTTGAAAGCAGATACTATTTGCTTAGCAGCGTCTCGCCCTACCAAATGCCATGTCGGGGCTTTGTAGAAATTGATTTTGAGAGTGTCTCTCATTGATAAAATGGTATTGGGCTGGTCTCGAATAATTGTATTTAACAAATCATCCAACTCTTTCGGTCGTATACTTGTTTCGGAGTCCACATTCGTTTCCACTAAGGCAACCATGAGCCTCAAGTGAGGGAAAACAATCGTTCCAGTTGTTGCTTGTGGATCGTAGATTGGGTTCTCATAGCTGGTATCGTATTGATATCGGGTATCGAGCGGTATTTTCGATTTTCCAAGGTGGTGTCCGATTTGAGGGGCGGGAGGCAGGTCCGATATGTCGTCGATCTTGCGCACTAATTTTTGCAAAAGCTGGTCAAAATCTTCTTTTCGAATTTCAAGGACTTTAATTTCAAAACGGAATATGTGTCCATAATCTTTCTGTAAGAATGGTCTTAGTTGCCTATTAAACGTATCCATTATTTTTTGAACCCCAGAATCCAATATGGGGGCTGAAAGCTGCGATAATTGGAATGGCGCAAATGATAATGATAATGATGCAAATGATAATGATAATGATGCAACTGCGACATTGATGTCGAGATTTTCCCTAATTGACAAAGGACTGGCGGGTTGGTTTTCAACAATGTTGTCTAGCATCCGTCGCGTGTCTAAGGGCTTTGCTTGTGGAATTGGGTTCATCGCTCGCTCTTTGATTCTCTTTTTTCTATTTGATTTATTTCACTGGGGCAAGATTTTACGACCCGCATGTGTATGAAGTCAAGCAAATACCAAACCCGAATTTTGTTGGCCGCAGTATATTCAGTTCATTTTTCAATGGATGTAAAAACAGGAAAAGATTACGCTCTCTGAGCCTATTCGCAATGCGGGACAAAAAATTTGGGGGATCTTTTGGGCGCTTTTCGTCCTTTTTTTCTCGAGAATATTCAAGAATATCCTCGCGTCAAAAATCAAGAAAATCATTCCGACGCCTCCTCCCCTCTTTTTTGTGCCGACATTGCGGATAGGCTCTTGCAATTCAAAAAAAAAGGATAATCTATGAATCTTCAGCCTGTATCACCGTTTCCTGTATCGATCAGACGAGCAGAAGCCATACTGCCAGCGGAGAATCCTCAGCAAATACCGGACAGTCCCCAACAATACCCATTCAATGTCCTGGAGATATGTCAGCTGATTCAGCAAAAACACCCGGCAAGCGCTTTATTTGCTAACGGCTGCGACTTTGTTTCGCATGAGGAGGTAATAGACGAATGGCGCTGGGAGGCGGCACCGGACGCTACGTCAAAGGTATTCGATGCGATACGAGGACAGTTTGCCTGGATAAAACAATTCTTATGTCACAATTGGGGGAGACTGCTCATTTGGAATACTAAAGTAGGTAGTGTAACATGGCTTCTGTAAATTCAAACCGTAGGTTTGAATTTACAGAAGCCATGTTACACTACCGAGCGATCCGGAGGCTTCATTTTTCCTCATATGAGACTGAAGGTGGAACCCCAACTATCGATGCGGGACAACATGCCGGAGGATCATGTCCCGGCCCCGTCTATCCTAGCCGTATGTAGGCAAGAGATTCGCAGCCGACAGCCCCGTAGTGCTTTGTTTGCTTCCGGCTGCTTCACGATTGAGCAAAAAGGGCTGCTATTAGGCTTCAATTGTAATTTGAAAGATTTCGCAGTAGAGGAGATAATTAATGAGGTAATGAATACATTTAATGAAACTATAAGACCGGTGATATCTAAAGATTGTGGAAATATGTGCAGGTACGAGATTACAGTGCGGAAAAAATCTTGCGAGGATTGGGTAAAGATCTGTGAGGGGGTGAAGAAAAAAATCGGTGAGTTATCGGACAAGCTTGCAGAGGTTTCGTATCCATACGATACGACCTGTTCCTCGACGTTTCAGTCAAAAAAGCAGTTAGGGAATTTGGTTTTTTCTTCCTTAAGACTGATGGTTGACGAGGCCCCGCCTGTGTTGTCTTCGCCGCAACTGGCAGAGGCGACGTCATAAGCCATCATGCATGGTTATGGACGCCCGACATTGGCCATTTATGGGCGCTGCGCGCTTCGGATATCTGCTCAGCACCCCCGATCAATGGCCCATGTCCAGTGTTAGTGATCTTTTTGTTCTCCTTGCAAAGAAGGCTCCGCCGTCAAGTCCATGGTTGCCGTCAGCGCAGTCAAATCGGCCACCGACGTGGGCGCTAACTCAACTTTGTGTAGGATGAACTCAAACAAAATTTGTCCCTCGTTCGTTGTTGGATTATGGAGCACTTGGTAACTGCTAGCGTATCCATATTTGGTACTCCTGTTTATTTTATCGTCTGTAGAGTTTGGTCCTCGTGGGATCTGGGACATTTCCGATACAGAATGTTTCAACTGTGCGAACAGGCCTAGCACAGCCTCAGAAAGTTTCTTAAAATCATCTCGAGAGATCGGATTTACTTGAATTGCCCAATGGGACATGTGTCGATAGTCTTCACATAAGTATGGTGCTATATCCCGCACAAAATATGCTATGAACTTTTGAGCTAATTGCTTAATCTCCAAGACGTTAAGCTGTTCAGAGGAAGGGGATGAATTATTGAACGTCAAGACATCAGTACGGAAAGAGATCTGTTCTCGTGCGTTCTTCAAAGGATGGTGAGGGAGGCACTCTTCAATGGCCCCTTCTGCCCAGCTTAGAGCGCGGTGGCTATCAAACAGGGGCTGGTTGCTTGTCGTTTTGTTCATATCTTACCAATTTACGTAGTGGACGGTGTTTAATTTTTTTTGTTTTCTACGGGGTTATTCATTGCTGAATTGGCTGGCTCCAATTCAACCATGAGTCTCATGCGAGAAAAAACAAGGGCGCTTTTCGTCCTTTTTTCTTCGAGAAGATTCAAGAATATTCTCTCGTCAAAAATCAAGAAAATCATCCCGAAACCCCCTCCCATCTTTTTCTCCCGACATTGCGGATTGGCTCGCGTACCGTTAAAGATGTGGAGAAAATTCTACGACTCGCATGTGTATAAGTCAAGCGAACACTTATCGAATTGCAATTTCAGCGCGCATCGGATATGATCGCTCCGTTATGATAGGGACATTTTTATTTTTGGGCACTGGCGCATCGGCGGGCGTCCCGATCATCGGCTGCAAGTGTGCTGTTTGCATCTCCACTTCGCGAAAAAACAAGCGTTTCCGCCCCTCGGGGTTGATTCAGCTCGAAGGGAAATCGATCTTGATCGACATCGGTATTGGCCATTTATGGGCGCTGCGCGCTTCGGATATCTGCTCAGCACCCCCGATAAATGGCCCATGTCCAGTGTGTTAGTGATCTTTTTGTTCTCCTTGCAAAGAAGGCTCCGCCGTCAAGTCCATGGTTGCCGTCATCGCAGTCAAAGCGGTCACCGACGTGGGCGCTAACTCAACTTTGTGTAGGATGAACTCAAACAAAATTTGTCCCTCGTTCGTTTCTGGATTATGGAACCGTTGGTGACTGCTAGCGTATCCATATTGGGTACTCCTGTTTATTTTATCGTCTGTAGAGTTTGGTCCTCGTAGGCTCTCGGACATTTTCGATACAGAATGTTTCAACTGTGCGAACAGGCCTAGCACAGCATCAGAAAGTGTCTTAAAATCATCTAGAGAGATCGGCGTTACTTTAATTGCCCAATGGGCCATGTGTTGATAGTCTTCACATAAGTATGGTGCTATACTCTCCACAAAATGTTGTATGCACTGTCCAGCTAATAGACCAACCTGCAAGACGTTAGTCTGTTTAGAGGAAGCGGATAAAATCTCGAGCGTAAAGAAATCAGTACAGAAAGAGACCTGTGCCTTTGCGTTCTTCAAAGGATGGTTAGGGAGGTGCTTTTGAATGAACGCTCCTGCCCTGCTTAGAGCGCGGTTGCTATCAAACGGGGACGGGTTGCTTGTCGTTGTGTTCATATCTTACCAATTTACGTAGTGGACGGTGTTTAATTTTTTTTGTTTTCTACGGGGTTATTCATTGCTGAATTGGCTGGCTCCAATTCAACCATGAGTCTCATGCGAGAAAAAACAAGGGCGCTTTTCGTCCTTTTTTCTTCGAGAAGATTCAAGAATATTCTCTCGTCAAAAATCAAGAAAATCATCCCGAAACCCCCTCCCATCTTTTTCTCCCGACATTGCGGATTGGCTCGCGTACCGTTAAAGATGTGGAGAAAATTCTACGACTCGCATGTGTATAAGTCAAGCGAACACTTATCGAATTGCAATTTCAGCGCGCATCGGATATGATCGCTCCGTTATGATAGGAACATTTTTATTTTTGGGCACTGGCGCATCGGCGGGCGTCCCGATCATCGGCTGCAAGTGTGCTGTTTGCATCTCCACTTCGCGAAAAAACAAGCGTTTCCGCCCCTCGGGGTTGATTCAGCTCGAAGGGAAATCGATCTTGATCGACATCGGGCCCGATTTTAGGAGCCAGGCGATCCAATTCGGAGTCGAATCGATCGACGGGCTTCTGCTGACTCATACCCACTACGACCATATAGCAGGTATTGACGAGGTCCGAATTTTCAATGTGCGGCAAAAAAAACCGCTCCCCTGTCTTCTCTCCAAGGAGAGTTATGAAGAGCTCCAGAGAAGGTATTATTATTTTTTCGATGTGAAGGGGCAGAGTGCAAAGTTGGACTGTATCCCGTTGGACGGCCAGAGGGGGGAGGTCGAATTTTTGGGGTTGAAAATCGGTTTTTGCAGTTATTTCCAAAGCGTGATGAAGGTCACTGGCTTTCGGATCGGCGAGTTTGCCTATATTTCCGATATTCACAAAATGGACGACGCCATCATTCAGTCTCTCAGGGGAGTGCGTAAGCTCGTGGTGAGTGCGTTGGGGGTTGAAGATTCTCCTTTCCACTTCTCTTTTCGGCAGGCTGTTGATTTTGCTGAAAACGTGGGAGCGGAGGAGACTTGGCTCACTCATGCGGGGCATTTCCTCGATCACGACGCGATCGACGCCCTTTTGCCCGTTAACGTGAGAATGGGGTATGATGGACTCAGGTGGGAGTTCACATGCACGAATTGACGGCGCAGCCAAATATAGGCGGAGGGCGTCTTCAGGATCTGGGCCAAGAGGAGAAAAAGGCTCTTCTCGTCGGCACGTACACGAGGGATAAAGAGACGTGTGTTGAGCAACTGAACGAATTAGAGAGCTTAGGCAACACCTATGGACTTCAGACGGTACTCAAAATTGCGTGTCCCATCCGCGCCTACGATGCGGGGACGTTCATCGGCAGCGGCAAGGTTGAGGAGATCCAGAGTTTGGCGATCCAACACGGCTGCTCGCTGGTTGTTTTTGACGATGAGATCTCTCCTCAGCAGCAGAGGAATTTGGAAAAGCTTTTGGAGAGGGTCGTCATTGACCGGACCGAGTTGATTTTGGGAGTCTTTGCCCAGAGGGCTCAGACCCGCGAGGCGAAAATCCAGATTGAACTGGCTACTTTTCAATACCAAATGCCTCGTTTGAGAAGACTGTGGACCCATTTGCATCGGCAGCGCTCCGGCGGCGCGGGCGGCGGCGCGGTGAAAGGAGAAGGGGAGAAGCAAATCGAGATCGACCGGCGGATCATCCGGAAACAGATCGATAAGCTCCAAAATGAACTCGACGCCGTAAAAAAACAGCGGCAGACCCAAAGGCGGCTCCGCGAGAGAACCCGCATCCCGACATTTGCGATCATCGGCTATACGAATGTTGGCAAATCGACCTTGCTGAAGGCCTTGACCGACGCCGACGTCCTTGTCGAAGATAAGCTGTTTGCTACCTTAGATCCGACGACAAGGAAATTCGTCCTCCCGAATAAACAGGCGATCTTGCTCATCGATACAGTCGGTTTCATTCGGAAAATTCCCCATCAGTTAGTGGCTTCGTTCAAAAGCACTCTCGAGGAGGCGGTGCAGGCCGATATCCTCCTCCATTTGATCGACGTCAGTCATCCGGACGCCGAGATGCAGGCGGAGGCGACCATCGAGGTTTTGAAGGAATTGGGGGCAGTGAAGCATCCAATCGTGACGGTTCTGAATAAAATCGATCAGGCGGAAAATCGGACGATTGTCCAAAAATTGAAAATCAAATACCCAAAAACGGTGGAGCTTTCAGCGCTCCAAAAAATAGGGTTCGATGCGCTGATGGATCAGATGATTTTGGAGATTTCTCGCCTCCGGAAAGTCGTCAAGCTTCGCGTGCCACAGAGTCACTATGCCTTAGTGAGCGAGATGATGAGAGAGGGGAAAGTACTCTCTTGTGAATATGAAGAAAACGACATTTTACTCGAGCTGGAAATTCCCCACCATCTCGAGCGGAAAGCGTCCCATTTTATTGTTTCATGAATTTGAAGAGTCTGCCAGTTGAGGAGCGGCCGAGAGAGCGGATGGCCCGTTATGGGTCCGAGGGGCTCTCGTCGGTCGAACTGCTGGCCATTCTTTTGGGAAGCGGCACGCAAAACAGATCCGTTCTGGAGCTTGCTGCCGATTTACTGGGCCATTTTGGCTCAGTGAGCGCCCTTGCTGAGGCGACCCTCCCTGAACTCATGGAAGTGAAAGGGATCGGCGAGGCGAAGGCGATCCAAGTCAAGGCGGCCTTCGGCCTCTTGGGCCGGATCGAAAAGAGAGTAGAACGGGCTCTCCTCGATGGGCCAGATAGGGTCTACGAGCTGATCCGGGGCGAATTAGAAGGGCAAAAGATCGAAATGCTGATGGTGGTTTTGCGCGATGTGAAAAGGGGGTATTTGCATCGGGAAGTGATCTCAAAGGGGACGCTCACTGAGCTCCTGCTCCATCCGCGAGAGGTGTTCCATTTGGCGATCCGGCATCGGGCTCACAGTCTCATTTTGGCCCACAACCACCCTTCCGGAGATCCCGTTCCATCCACCCGCGATCTCGAGATGACTCAAGTCCTCGTCGCTGTCGGACAAATGGTGGGGATTGAACTGGCCGATCATCTCATCATCGGATGGGGGCGTTTCACTTCCCTGTTCAACAAGGGGCTTCTCGCCAGATCCTGCTACTGAGAGCCCTTCTCGCGGAAAATCCACATCGGGAAATACTGGCCGAATAAAAAAAAATATTTACAAATTGGCGTCCCCTGGTATTATATAAAAATTTTAGATCCAATCCGTTTGCTGACGTAAGGCGGCAAATGGGGAGAACCACTGTGGAGATTTTCGTGAAAAGTAAGGTCGTTCTGTTTCTTATGTCAAGCGTTGCGATGCAGCTGCTCGCTACCTCTTATACTTGGAATATATCGAGCAATGGAACTTGGAGCACCGATGCAGATTGGACGCCCAATACCGGATTTCCAAATGGGACGAGCGATACGGCGGCGTTTCCAGCATTTGCCGCGTCGACAATCGCTGTGAGCGGGATCAATTCCTATACAGTCAATGCACTTACATTTAGCGGAAATACCACAGCCTACACACTGAGCGGAAGCGGCCTCACGATTGGAGGCTCAACGCCCACGATTACCGCAACAGGAACGAAAAATCATGCGATCTCAGTCCCTATCACACTCGATACAGCCCTGACGGTCAATGTGGGCTCAGGGGGAACCGTCACTTCATCCGGGGGCATTTCGGGAAGTTTTGGAGTCACTCAATCTGGCGGGACGGGGGGTTTTATCCTTTCTAACACCAACTCATTCACAGGTGCGATTCTGGTGTCCGCAGGGACTCTTGTGACAGGGACTTCAAATACATTCCCCACGGCCAGCACGAACACGGTGACTGTCAATTCGCCTGGAGTCATCGATTTATTCAACAATAACAACGCGATGTATTCTCTCGGGGGTTCAGGGACAGTGACGGCTAGCTATGCGTCAGCGACGCTCACGATTGATAGCTCAAGCACCTTTGGCGGCAGCTTGACGAACCATTTAGGGGTGACGTTAGGGAGTGGAGTGACCCTCACTCTTTCAGGTTCAGGGAATAGCTACACAGGAGCTACTTCGGTTCCTTCCGGAACGGTTCTTGAAGCAGGGGCGTCTAATTCCCTCCCTTCGGCCTCCGCGATCACTGTAGGGGGAACGCTCGCTTTGGAAAATTATGCCAATAATGCCATCGGCTCTCTTTTCGGCTCCGGCTCCGTAACGACAAGCGGTTCGGGCGTGACGCTGCAAATCAACAACGGGGGTATTTTTTCTGGAACATTGCCAAGCAACTTGACCGCTCTGTATCTAAACGGGGGGAGCTTGCAGCTTCTCACTGGCGCCACTTACCCGTACCCATTCACTGGCGGTTCTGGGGGGCTCGAGATCGGCTCGTTTTCTATGCCTACCGACGATATCACTGTGATCTTTAGTAGCGCGGGATCTTCCTTTTCAAATACGAGCAGCACGTACTCAGGCGGCACCACGGTTTCTGAGGGGAGCACTTTGGAAGCAGACGCTCAATTTACCTTTTCTAACAATTCCGCTGTGACAGTATACGGAACCCTCCAGTTAAATAATTTTTCCAACAGCATCGGCGGTTTAGAGGGAGACGGGACGATCGGGGCTTCCTATAATGTGATGACGGAGTCGCCTCCGACATTGACCATCTATGGCGGGGGTAATTTCATCGGAAATGGCTGGCCCGTTGTCAGCGGCAATCAATTAGCGGCGCTGAATCTAGAAGGCGGCGGAACGTTGCAGTTTATCGATAACACGCAAACATTTCCTTATCCTTTTACCGGGGGATCCGGAGGCATTGAGTTGAGCGATGATTCCAATATGACCCTTGAGACGGCCAACACCTATACCGGAGGGACAGCCATTGACGAGCTCAGCACATTGACAGTTCTCTATTCGGGGAATTTTTCCTCGTCAGGCAATTTTGTTGTGAACGGAACGTTCAATATGAACGATTCGACTACAATGGCTGACAACACGGTGATTACTGTCGGACCTTTGAGTGGGACTGGCACCATTAATTTGGGAAATCACGCGATTCAAGTTTCCCCAGTCTTCGGCGACTCGTCTAATAATTTTGGCGGCATCCTTACTGGGACTACGCTCAGTGGATATTCCGGCAATCTCATTATCAATGGCGAGTCTAACGGTACTTTAATCTTATCGGGCTCTGCAAACACTTACCCAGGCGCTACGACGATCACGAGCGGGATTCTCCAGGCTGGAGAGAACAATACCCTCCCCGCCAATACAGATGTTTTCGTGGCAACCAATGGAACTCTTGCAGTCTCTGACTACTCGATCCAAATCTATAGCCTTTCCGGATCAGGGGCCGTCACGACGGGTACTTCTCCTACAGCCCTCCTGACCATCACCAATGGATCGACTCCCCATACTGGTTCGGGCACCTTCTCAGGCGCTATAGTAGATGGAGGATCGGGCGGCGTGGTGATCAATGGAGGGACTTTTACCTGCAGCAATGGGACTCAATTCGCAAACACCTATAGCGGCCCTACAAGTGTCAATGGGATCGCCGTTTTACAAGCGAATGGAACGAATTCGCTCCCCTATCAATCTCCAATCACTTTAAATGATGCGGCTGTATTGGATATTTCAACAAATCCATCTAATAACCAGATCGCCGGACTTTACGGCAGTAGCGATTCTACTGTGTTATTGGGGTCGGGCACTCAGCTCACCGTTACAGGTGGAGGGACTTATCTTGGCGTGATGAGCGGGGTGGGTCAGTTGATCAATACCACCGAACTTTTAACTCTGGAAGGGGAAAATACTTTCCAAGGGGGGACTACGGTCTCTTCGGGAACCTTGGCTTTAGCCGGCAACGGTTATCTCTTATCGACAGGCGCCGTATCGGTAACGGGTACTTTCGATGTGAGCGCCATTTCCTCGAATTTTACTAATATCGGCACTCTGACCGGTTCTGGGATTGTCAACCTCGGAGATAAAGAACTCAGATTGAACCCTACAACCTCTTCTTCTACGTTCAACGGGACGATTCAAGGTACGGAAGGATCTTTGACTTTAGTGGGAAATGGGAGCGGAAATACCGTGATCCTTACGGGAATCAATAATACTTATACCGGGACGACCTTAGTCACCGGTAGCTCTGGCTCACTCGGAACCCTTGAAATCGGAGCGAGCGGGGCTCTTTCTCCTCAAACCAACGTAGTGGTAGAAAACTATGGGGTGTTTCAATTAAATCCAGGAACCACGAATACCGCTCTGACCCTCACAAGCTCGGGTGTGGTCAATAACATGTCAGACCCCAGCACGTTTACGGACATTTCAGTGACAGGCGGGACATTTAATAATACAGGGAATACAGTTCTCACTTTTGACTCCTTCGACATGACTGGCGGACTCTTGATTAACGGAAGTTCTTCGTTAGTGGATACAAGTTCGATGGGGAGCCTCACTCCCGCTGACCAAGGGCCCTTCATGATCACAGGCGGAACCATTGATAACTACAGCGTATTCAACCTAACCACGTATACCCAAGGTTCAGAAGCGACTCTCAACATGGAATTTAGCCTGGTTAGTCCTGCGAATGCGCCGCCGCTGATCAGTTGCAGCGGTGACGCCACTCTCGATGGAACCCTCAACGTCATTTACAACGGGACAGCTCCCGGATCCTTCGCGAGCGCTTATCCATTGATAGAGTCAAACCATAACATTGGCAGCTTTGCGACTACCTCCATCAGTGGATTCGGCACTACGCCGCCGCCTGTACTCATCCCCACCTATTCTACTCTTTACCTCTTTTTCGCCTCGACCAACGCCGCTTGGGGACTCAATGGGAGCGGATCGTGGGATATCGGAAGCGGCGACTATGTGAACTGGCATCCCACTGGAATTCCAGGCGTCGTTGCGGGAAATACGACGATTGTGAACTTTAATGACACTCCGATGGGAAGCGCCCCTGATATCACGGTCTCCTTATCAGATGCAGCTGGGACTGGCCCGCTTGCTGTGACTGTATATCAGATGAATTTTGATTCGTCTATCCATTCCTATACAATTGAACAGTACAACTCTTCCAGTTCCATCACCTTTGCCACATCGAGCGATTCATTAAATACGCAAATCAACGTAATCCTCGGTTCGCATGAGATTGACGCTCCGATCCTTATCGACACCGGTTTTGCAAACACGGGCGGAGATCTTTATCTAACAGACGGAACTCAATTGACCCTTGGATCTAATACAACGATGACGAGCGGATCTACGGACGGCGACTATCTGGAAATTTTTCAAGGCGGCGCAGGCCATCTTGGAACAGGTGAATTGGCGAACAATGGAAACTTAACGCCGACCGCAATCTATCAATATGGGGCAACTATCTCAAACAGCGGGACGATCAACCCCGACGTATACGGCATTTATCCTGAAGAGGGAGATAAGGCCTTTTTCTATAACAGCGGAACGGGTGCTGTCTTGGGTTCCACTGAAGCAGGTTATGATGGAACTACATACATCGGATACTACGGAGGGACTGTCGAAATTGTGAACAGCGGCACCAACGCTACATTCGGATCCTCCGCAAATGATAATATAATGTTGATTGGGAGCGATGGGTATGGCGGCAGCACAACGATCACGAATAGCGGATACAACTCATCCTTTGGTCCCACCGGCCCCAATGGTTATTTCTACACATATGGAGATGGGACCTTGAGTATAACGAATACAGGACTTGGCAATCTCATGGGAGCTTTCGGAAATGGTGCGATTGTCGAGGCCACCTACGGCACTATTTACAATAGCTCGGGAGCTATTTTCCGCGCGGGGCCAGGGGGAAGCCTCAACATTGAAGGGGCTCGAATCATCAATGATCTTCGCAGTGTCGTCGGCGGCACGGATCAAGACGTGGTACTCACTTCCGGTCTTCTCAATACGAGCGGATCCGTTTTGGCCTTTGACTATGAACAAAGCGGTTCGGGTCTGTTGCAAATGAACTTGACCACCTTGCCCAATGTCCTTGGACAAGTGACAGCTGACGCTGCCGCGAGTTTGGGTGGCAATTTAGTTGTGAACGCATTACCGGGTTGTAATTTCCCTGCGGGCGATGTAGTGGATCTCATTACAGCTCAATTGGGCGTGAACGGCACCTTTACATCGGTTGAGTACACAGGGTTTCCCGATACGATCAACCCCTCGATCACGTATCTTCTAAACGCCGTCGTCCTCGATGTGAACCCCACGGTGAGCGCCTCAACCTCTGCGGGCTCCATTCCCGCTTTTTCGTTCATTTCGACAAACCAAAACAATTTTCAGGTAGGAAGATATATCTCGCAACTGCATGGGCGTTTAGCTCGCAAAACTCAAAATCAGCAAACGGTTGCTCGCGATGCGATGGAAACCAATCTGCTCGCATCGAACAGCGAGGGTGCAATCGTGGCGGCAAAGGGAGCTCCTCTCGGCAGCCGAGAGACCCTAAGGAAAGAGACAACGGAGATTCACAACAAGGTCGTTAACCGGATCCCTTCTCGTCCTTGGAATTTCTACATGGGGCCCATTGATTCTGTGGGAACCATCGGCGCCAAGAGTTCTACGCAAGCGGGCGTCAGCTATAACTCGATCGGCGCATTGGCCGGTTTTGATTATGCATTGAGTCGATATGGACTGGGATTTTCCGCCTCTTACGCCAACACAGCGGGGAGAGTCGATCATGGAGGTCGCCTCTCGCTCAATGGCATACATGGGAGCGCATACGGAATCTGGACGCCTGAGAATTTAGATCAGTTAGGGATCAGCGCCATTCTCGGCGGGGGATACGAGTGGATCTCGGTGGATCGAAAAGCGGGACCTAGCCCTGCCCTTACAGCTCACGGCAGTCCGAATGGAGCGGAGTTCGATGCGCTGCTCGGCGTAGAATATATCTTCTCAAACAGGCAGTTCTCCGCATTTCCGCAACACTTGCAGTTAACCCCCCTTGCAAACCTCCAGTACATCGGCGCCTGGATTGATTCGTACAATGAGACAAATGGAGGGCAGTTCGCTCTCAATGTGAAGAACCAGTCCCCCAATTCCCTCAGATCGCTTCTTGGCGCTAGACTCGATTACACCTATGTAACGAGCCAGATGACCTTTAAGCAAGAGTTCGATATCGGCTGGCAATACGAGTATTTAGATGATGCCCGGCAGTTGAATTTTGCGACGGTCAACCTAGCTTCAACCAAAGTTGTCGGTACACAAGTGATTGGCGCTCACGGAAGTATGCTCTGGGCTGGCGTTGACTTTTTGCTCACCGTGAGAGAGGTGTTCGAATTCGAAGCGAGCTATGATTTACAGTGGAATTCATCTTATTTGAATAACGGGTTCTATCTGGGATTTGGGGGCAATTTCTAGCCTAGCGAATTTTTGAGCGATTGTGGTATAACTCTTGAACTCTACGTTCAGGAGGGGTGATGCAGAAGTGGTACGGAGCCTTAGCGGCTCATCTGGCGGGCTGGATAGCCGTGGCAATGGTCGCGCTGAGCGGGCCTTTGCGCGGGGGAACGCTCGGCCTAGTCGCGGGTTATAACGACAACACCACTGCCGCTGGCCTGGCCCTTGTGATCCCGTCAGGGAACACCCTGGCAGTGTACGATTTTTCCTCCTCGCTTCTCTGGGGCAACAGCGGCTCTGTCAACGCTTCGAGCTGTGCGCTCAATGGTGCAGGGACGATCGGCCTGGTCGCGGGCTACGACGACAACGTGGCGGCCGCTGGCCTGGCCCTTGTGATCCCATCAGGCAACGCTCTGAGAGTATACGATTTTTCCTCCTCGCTCTCCTGGGACGGCGGCGACGCCTTAGGCTGCGCGCTCAATGGCGGAGGGACGCTCGGTCTGGTCGCGGGTTACAATACTGACAGCACCACTGGCCTGGCTCTTGTGGTTCCGTCAGGGAACACCCTGGCAGTGTACGATTTTTCTTCTTCTCTCTCTTCTTGGGGCGACGGCGGCGCCTCTGGCTGCGCGCTCAATGGTGCTGGAACGTTCGGCCTAGTCGCGGGCCAAACGGCCGGCAGGACGGCGGGGCTGGCCGTTGTGATGCCATCGGGAGACACCCTTGCAGTACACGATGCTTCTAGCTTGCTCTCTTCTTGGGGCGCTGGCGGCGTGACCTATGGCTGCGCGCTCAATGGCGGAGGGACGTTTGGCCTTGTCGTGGGCGAAAACCACAGCTCGGGCTTTGCCGCCGCCGGCTTGGCCCTTGTGACCCGATCTGGCGACAGCTTCACGCTCTACGATTTTTCTTCTTCGCTCCCCTGGGGCGTCGGCAGCGGCGCCAGCGCCTCAGGCTGCGCGCTCAATGATGCCGGAACGTTGGGCCTTGTCGCAGGTTACAACTACAACATGGGTATCGCAGGTCTTGCTGTCGTGATCCCGTCAGGGGGTACCCTTGCAGTGTACGATTTTTCCACTTCGCTCCCCTGGGGCAACGGCAACGCCTCGAGCTGCGCGCTCAATGGCGCAGGTACGCTTGGCCTTGTCGCGGGCTATAACCGCAACACAGATACCCCCGGCCTTGCCGTTGTGATCCCATCCAGCCATACCCTGACTGTTTACGATTTTTCCACCTCGCTTCCTTGGGGCAGCGGCAGCGTCTCCGGCTGCGCCCTTGGCGGCCTGGCTCAGGCGCTGACTCCCACTGCGATAGGATCTCCTGCATCTAGCGTGAGCTACACTGTGCTGAGTGAATCCGCTGCCCTGTCTGCACATGGGGCGCAAAAAAAAATCGGAGCCATGTTCCGGGGAGTTCTCGGGAATCAAGCAGTGAGTCTCATCGCCGATGCTTCAAAAGCGGTGCGCTCAACACGGACGGGCTCATTACATTACCCGCCATTGTCCTCCAAGGATCGGTATTCTGTGTGGATGATGCCCTTCGCCGATTTGTTGTATCAGGCGTCGCAGGGCGATAACCCTGCTTTTTCCAATGAAATCATAGGCGCTCTGCTGGGTTTTGATGCGCAGTGCGGCCGGGAAGCTTTTGTGGGCGTCGGGGCTGCTTATGCGTTTAATTATGTCGATTATGGGAAGGCGTTAGGACACGCTACCATCAATCAAGAAACAGCAGTTGCATACGGTTCTTGGAACGGGGATACGATGTTTGTCAACGCCTCTCTTTGGGGGGGATTTTATCAATTGCACAACATACGCCATCACATACTGACAGCGACGTCTCATTTCGACGGGTACATCTTTTCGCCCCATATAGAGACCGGAGCCGTCATTTGCGCGCAAACAGATTTCTTCTTCCTTGAACCGTTCGGCGCGCTCGATTGGGCAAATGACTGGCAGAGCCATTTTACCGAAAAAGGACCTACTGGACTCTTTGTCCCTGAACACTACTCTTCCCTTTTGCGCAGCGAGGCAGGTTTCCGTTTCTATGAAACATTCACGAAAGATTGGGGATGGCTGTATTTGGTGGAAAAATTAAGCTATATCAACCAAACGCCTTTTGGTCTGGGCAGCGCATCGGTTTCATTCGCAAGCTCCAACATTGTGTTTCCTGTGGCTATAGGCAGTGTACAGACGCAAAATTTGGGAGGGGTCGAACTCCATTGTATCTTCGTCCCTCGGCGCGAAAATGCGTTCTACGGAGCTATCGATCTACAAGGTGAATTCGGCGCATCCTTCCAATCTTATTTTGCAACCGCCGCTGTGGGCAAAACTTTCTGAGCTAAAAAAACCTTGCATGTCAATATGTTTTTTTAATATAATTCTGCCCCTATGAATGGGGATCTATCAAGAAAGATCATTGACGCCGCGGTGGAGGTTCATCATCTCCTTGGCGGCCCGGGGCTTTTGGAGAGCGTCTACGAATCGGCCCTTTGCCACGAGCTAGGGCTTCGCGGATTGGAGAGTAAGCGGCAGATGCCGATCCCTGTACTCTATAAAAATGTCCCGGTTCGAGAGCCCCTTTTCCTCGATATTTTGGTCGAAAATCGGGTGATCATTGAGGTGAAGGCAAATGGGATTGACTATCCCTACTATCAAGTCCAGCTATCGACCTATATGCGCTTGACCGGTAAAAAATCGGGACTCCTCATCAATTTTGGGAAAGTGAACATCCACGACGGGATACGATCTGTGGAGAGTGCTGTAAAATAGGAGATCTCTATGTTTGAGAAAAAATGGTTTTGCGCCACGTTTTGCGCGGTTTGTTCAATTGTCTATCCGGAGACGCTTCCTCTCCCTTATAGCACCTTAAAGGAGGTGCGCCCTTTTGTCGATTTTGGGTTTTATGGCAATGCAGAGCCGCTCCATGAGTTGATTGCTAAGCATTCCGTCAAGAGCGTGATTGAGGTGGGTGTGTTTATCGGCAAATCGGCCATGGATATGGCGGCGCAGCTTCCTGAGGACGGGGTATTGTATGCGGTCGACCATTTTTTGGGTTCTGTTGAACATCAGCCGGGCCAAGGAGCTTGGCATCCCTGCCAGCCTTACCTTTATGAACAGTTTTTATCGAACGTGATCCATGCCAAACTCACCCACAAAATGATCCCGGTTCGGATGGCGAGTCTTGAAGCGGCTCGAGTGCTGGAGACGACGCAGCCCGATCTCATCTACATAGATGCATCTCATGACACCGAGTCGGTCTACAAAGATCTTTGCGCCTGGTTCCCTTTAGTGGATGGAAGGGGAATTTTATGCGGGGACGACTGGTTGTGGGATTCGGTTCGGGCAGCTGTAGAGCGGTTTGCTAAGGAAGAAAAACTAAAGATCCACACCGCCGATTCTTTCTGGTGGTTAGAGGAATAGGGAGCTGCTAAAATTTCAAACTCAGCGTCGCGTAGGGTCCGTTGACAGAGAAGTCGCTCTGAACGTGCTTCATGCTGCCGGTGGAGAGCGATCCCAATTCGAGGGGGAGAATATTTTCATTCGTCTCGTAGCCGCTGAGCGCGTTCAGATAAATAGCCCCCATGTAGCCGACCTCGAGTGTGAGGATATAGCCTCTGCAAAAATGGTAGGAGCCGTCTAGCCCCAGCGAGCCTTCTAAAGAGGGGACGACTTGAGAGACGCTTTTGCTCTGGACGCTTTCCCGGTTCGAGCTGACGCCTACCGCTTCAAGCGATGCTGAGGAACCGGTAAATTTGTACTCGGCAGGTTGCATGCTGCCGAATAAAAGGCCTGCTGCAAATTCTCCTATGAAACGGAAAGTGGAGTAGAGAGTGTAGACGTTGACGAGGCCGAGTCGCGGGCCCATGCCGAGATAGGTGGAGGTGTTCTCGAGAAGGAGGGAAGGGGGTGGGGCGGGGTGTTGGAAAGTGGAAGTGAGCCGTTCTTTAATTCGTATCCCGCTTAAGCCTGAGAACAGGCGTATCTGCATATGGGGGCCGATATTGACGTTCGTCCCCACATCGAGATTGACTACATCGTAGTGAAAATCGACTTTCGCTTTGGCCTCGGTCAATTCGCCTACTCCTGTCGGATCATACGTAGTATCTCCGGTGCCCGGTCCAGTTTGGGAAAACGGGGAGATCCATTGCTGGATGGGGGTGACGCTGACCGAATCGGAATCGGAAGTGCGCAAATGGGTCCAATTCAACTGCGTGTCGATGCCTGTATGGGCAAAGACGTACCGGATTCCAATGTTGAAGGCAGGCTGATAAGAGGGGTGAATCGCCTTAATGCTCCAATGGGGAGTGATCAACGGGAGAAAATAGGTCTGCACCCCCCATCCCAAATTGTCGGCGGCTGGTCTCAGAAAAAGGAGGCTCCCCTCGATCTCAAAACCGGGAGCCATGTTCGGCACAAAGACCTCGAAAGGGGTGTGTCCTTTTTTAGGCTCCTCTTGAGCCATAGCTACAGAAGAGAGTCCCAAGACTAGAAATATATTTCGCAACATGCCCATTTTACCTGCCGATTTGCAACTCTTCCGTATGTTCGCCGATGGCAACTTAATTTTCAACCACATCGGCCCCCTGGGCGATCATGGGAAGGACGTCTGCAATAGTGGGGTTCCAGTCGAGTCCTCTTTTGTAGACGATGTGTGAGGCCAGATAGCAGGAGATGACCGCTTTTTTGTGGATCTCGGGCATGGATAAAATCTCCTTTTTATACTCCTTTTGGAGAACAGGGGGGCAGTAGTGGATGAGACATTGGATGAGGGAGGGATCATTCAAGTCCGTTGTCTCCAAATGGTCGAGCAGTTGATATTTGAATAGGTTGATTTTATCGGAGATCTGATTCGACAGTTCAGTGAAAAATTGCCCTGTCTTCTGATGTGTTTCTACAATGAGCCGCGCTTCGTTCAAAGCGGCCTTGCCGATCAGATCGAGGATCTCCTTTACGTATTGAGTTTTTCCAGCGACAAATGCCCCCTCGCTCATACAAAGGCTTGCCAGAACCTCGAAGGAGGAGCAAATCACCCCCCCTTTATTGCATGAGCTATCGATGAAAATGAACACGCCCAGTTTTTCCAGGGCGCGTCGAGCGGCGGGGGTGAGATAGAGGTTGGCTCCTTCGACGATCCCTCGTGCCGTGGGTTTGCCGGTTTCATCGAGGAAACTCAGATAATTCGTCTCATTGAGCGTCCGCGGTCTTCCCCCTGCGGGTAGGAATACATCCGTCTTGACTTGGTGGATATTATTTCGATAGAGCTGATGCATTTCGTTGCCGGAGATCCAATCTTGGACCGCTTTTCCTTTGATCATTCGCCAAATCAAGGTTTGTTGCGCATAGGAGGTCTCTTCTCTTCGAGTCCGTAAATCAAGGAGAAAGCCCCCTTCGTGCAACTTCTCGGCAGGGTAGTTGCGGATTGGCAAGCTTTTATGGAATAGGTTTGCCATCTCTTGTAAATCGAGCCCTTTCGGATCGAAAATCGTCCCGGAGACATCGGTCAATGCAAGCAACTGCGCCGTGTTTGGATAGTATTTCAATAGATTCAAAATTTCGTTCCCAGCGACATCCCCATCGGGCCCGCCCGAAATTTTGATGGTGAACCGATCCGTTTTTGGATCGATGCCAAGAAAATGGAGCATCTGTTCTAAATAGACATTCACGCCAAAGGAGGTGACTCCGTATTCTTTGTGATTGATTCCGGCCCCAGGCTTGCCGCTGATAAACGATCGTCCCGGCTTGTAATCGTGTCTCATCGCAAAGTCGGCAATCCAGACGATCATCTCGTTAAACATGTTTTCATCGGGGCCCAAATAGATATATTCGGGCCTTTTCCAGTAATCGACGATCGATTTGGCTCGTAAGATCCCCTCTTCATTGCAGTTGACGAGGGTCACCAAACCGTCGATGAATGAGCGCTGCGAGGCAAACAGATAGTCGAGCTTGTGATCGCGCCGGTAGATTTTGAGCTTTTCGTCCCACAGAACCGGATCGATCCCGTCGGCCCTCATCTCTTTTTTATAGATCTCTTCCTCTTCGGCAAAGACCTCGAACGGTTCGAGCAAAATGGCCGTTTTTGCCCCTCCTTCGGGAATGTCCTTATTTTTTTTCTGCTGTGTATAGGCGAGGTTATAGGCTTCGGAGAAAATATTGTTCCGCTCTTGTAAATAGGCCTCCATCCGTTCTGGGATGACCGTCCGAACCCCGCCTCTGGCCAAATCTTTAAACCGGATATTGAACCCGATAAAATGCATGCCTCGAATGAAAAAAATCCCATAAGGGAGTTCTGGAAATTTCTCTGCCCGATCGTAAGGGACATGATCCATGTATTTCGGATCGAGCCGAAAGGCAAAGGAGCTTTTGTTACGGCGGTAAAAATTGGTTTTGAGCGTGTGGTCGATCAGGTTCACCGCCTGCTTTAAGATGTTTTTTCGCCGCATATCATTGATTGCCTGGCCTGTGTCCAATTGATCGACTGCCTCTAAAAATTTTTGCTTCAGCGTGTCATAGCGCTGCAATTCGCTCTTCTCCGGGTCGAACTTCGCCTCAAACAATTTGCAAAGCTGCACCGTCAACTCGGGATGGCGGCAAAGCCCTTCGCTGACATGATCATACGAATATAAATTGGGATCGCCATAGACCAAGACTTGATGGCTGAAACTGATTAAATTTCTCACCAAATGGGCCTCATTGCCCGTCAATAAGTAGTTGTCGGTAAAAATGGCCCCCACTTTGTCGTCGGTCTCGAAATATTTAATCAGCACAAACTCCCGCAAGAAATCATCGATGTCGGCCTCTTCCCACGCCGCCTTCCCCGTTTTCCCGTGGAGGCCTAATGAGAGGATCAAAATGGTCTCAGTGTTCGATAAGTCGATGTAGGTTCCAACTACCTTTTTGAGCGCCAGATGGTGGGAGCTGATGATTTTAGCCAGGGTGTAGAGGAATCCCGCTTTCGGCACATTCCTCCACGCCATCACGAGTTGCAAAGAGGGGGCCTCTTTCTCTTCCCACCGCTCATTTTTCCTCACCTCGTATTGGCATTGGTCTCTGTTTTTGGCCCGGAAAAACATCTCCAACGCCAAAGAGAGCCTCTCGCCTGCCATTGAGTGGAGAAAATTTGGCGTAATTCCATGCGTCAGCGACTCGATTTCCTCATCTTTTAAATTCGGATTGTGCTCTCGCGCATGGGCAAAAAGGGCCTCTTTTTGATCGTGTTTCAGTTTCTGAAGTTTAGATAGATCGTAAAAATAGAGGAAGGCGATCCTGAGCTGTCCCGATGCATCGCCGGGCGGCGCTCCCCTAGATACAAACGCGCGATAGTAGCGAATCACATAGTTTTTAAATTTTTTAAAGATTCGCAAATCGGCGTCGGGTCCGTCCTGGCAGAGGACGATGATTTTGTGTTTGAAATAGATCGGAGTGAACCGGTCTTGCAGAGAAAAACTCATCAGGTTGCGGGCGATCAGGATTTTGGTCTCTTGATCGAGCGTTTCAAGAAAGCTTCTCGGCATCTGGTCGTCTAGCCATAAATAGGCATGCTCAAAGGCCTTTGTCTCAATGTCGATCGCTTTCTTCAACTCTTCCGGAGACAAAGGGGAAGGTTCTTCATTCGGGCGCATAGGCCCCTTTTATCGAAGAGGCCTATTATTTGAAAGATGAATCAGTTGTGGAAGAACAGGATGACGTCGCCGTCTTTGACGATATACTCGCGCCCCTCAGAGGGGGCTTTGCCGGCCTCCCGGGCGCCGACTCTCCCTTTGTAGCGGATCATGTCGTTGAACGAGACGACCTCAGCGCGGATGAACCCTTTTTCGATGTCTGAGTGGATTTTGCCGGCAGCTTCAGCGGCAGGGGTCCCTTTTTTGATCGTCCATGCGCGGGTTTCGATTTCACCTGTGGTGATATAGGTGATGAGGTCGAGGAGCGAAAAGGCCTCGCGGATCAGCCGGTCGAGTCCCGATTCCTTGAGCCCGAGGCTCTCCAAAAATTCTTGCGCGTCCCTTTCATCAAGCCGCGAAATCTCCTCCTCAATCCGGGCGCAGATCGGGACGATGCGCGAGCCTTCTTTAGCGGCATATTCACGAACCATTTGGACGAGGGGATTATCGAGAGCGGGCACGTCACTTTCTCCGACGTTGCAGACATACAAAACTTTCTTTTTGGTGAGAAAATTATACTGGCGAAGGATGATTTCCTCCTCTGGATTGAGGCTCATAGCGCGCATGGGGAGGTTTTCGTTTAAATGGGCAATCGCTCTCTTCAAGAAATCGATGGAGGGCTGCAACTCTTTTTTCCCCTTGGCCTGTTTTTCAAGACGGCCCAATGTGTTTTCGGCCATCTGGAGGTCGGCGAGGATCAATTCAAGACTAATGACTTCGATATCGTCCAGCGGATTGACCCGGCCGGAGACATGAATCACGTTGGGATCCTCAAAACATCTGACCACTTGGACGATGGCGTCTGTCTCCCTGATGTGGGACAAAAATTGATTGCCGAGCCCCTCGCCTTGCGAGGCCCCTTTCACGAGTCCTGCGATGTCGACAAAGCCGACCGTAGCGGGGATGATCTTTTTGCTGTGGGACTGCTCGGAGAGGGCACGTAGGCGGGGATCGTTGAGGTTGACGATACCGATATTCGGATCGATGGTGCAAAATGGGTAGTTCTCGGAGGGGATCTGTTTGCGGGTGAGCGCGTTGAATAGGGTCGATTTACCGACATTCGGGAGCCCGACAATGGCTAATTGGGTCATGGTTTTCTGCCTAAAAGTTGTTGTGCTAGGGTGAGATTTCCAGCGGCGAGCGCCTGCCGGATGCGAGAGGAGGAGATAGGTTCATTTTGAAAGAGGAGTTTGGGGATATATTCGACGAGGATCTTCCGCTCCTCCCCGTATTTACGGACAGCGGCCTCATTGCCTCCTTGGTGCTTTCCAAAAAGGGCGCCAGCGCCGAAAATGAGGTGGGTGAGATCGAACCGCGAGAGGAGTTCGTCATAGGGCGTCGAGGCGAGCGCAGGGGTGAAGGGGAAAACGATCACTTCATCGGCGTATGACTCTAAGAGAGCGAGCTTTTCATCCAAGGGGATGAGTAAATCGGGAGCGGGGGGGTGAAGGATCGCGCGGGGGTGATTTGAAAAGGTGAGGATCGTTGAATGGGGGAGTTCGGAGAGTCTCTGTAAGATTTTTTGGTGGCCGAGATGGACTCCGTCGAAAAAACCGATTGTGAGAGCGGTCTTCATAGCCTCCTCAAGTAGGGACTCAAATCGAACTCTTTGGCGTGGAGCTGTTTCTGAGAGATACACTCCTCCAATTTAAAAGGGCCTGAACGGATCCTCGATAATTCGAATAAATGGGCGCCGCAGCCTAAAAATTGGCCGATGTCGTGGGCGAGGCTCCGGATGTAGGTCCCTTTTGAGCAGACGACGTTGACTTCAAGCATCGGATAGTGATTAGAAAGGAGCGCGATCTCGACGTTCACCAGCGCGGGCTGTCTCTCGATCACGATCCCTTTGCGAGCCAAATCGCATAATTTCTTCCCGTTCACTTTTTTAGCCGAGTACATCGGGGGGATCTGGGCTATTTGGCCGCTAAATGCGGCTAAGGCGGCCCTTATTTCTTCCGCTGTCGGTATTTTCTCGCTCCGCGATACGACGCTCCCTTCGACGTCGTAGGTGTCGGTCGCTATCCCGAGGTGCATCGTTGCGCGGTATTCCTTATCGCAGCCAAGAAATTCGTTGCTCCGGCGGGTGTAGTCTTTCCCTATGAGCATCACCATCACGCCGGTTGCCAATGGATCGAGGGTGCCGGCATGGCCGATTTTTTCGACGCCCGTCAACCTGCGAAGGAGGGAGACCAAATGGAACGAGGTCGAGCCGGACGCTTTGTCTACCAGGAGGATCCCTTTATTGCTCACGGGCTTGGCGCTCTTTTTCAATGTCGCCGATCATTGTCTGGATTTTCATCAGCTCCTCAATAGAGGTGTCAAGCTTAAAGGTGAGGGCCGGAAAGTAGCGGAGCTGCACTTTTTTCGCGGCATGGACGGCGATAAATCCAGCCGCAGAATTGAGGGCGGAGATCACCCTCGATTTCTCCTCCTCAGAGCAGATCAGACTCACAGAAACTTTGGCATGATGCAGATCGGCAGAGGCGTCCACATTCGTGACTGAAACAAAGGTCGTCACATTCGGATTGCGCACCTCTTTTTGGATCACTTCAAAAATGACCTCTTTGAGGAGGGAATTCACTCTTGCGAGCCGGTTTTTTTTCATAGATCCTGCTCGAGGTAAGTGATTTCGTAGGCCTGCAAAATATCTCCCTCTTTAAGATCGCTCTGTCCATCGAGAAGAATGCCGCATTCGAACCCTTTTTGGGCCTCTTTAATGTCTTCTTTGACTCTCTTCAGCGAGGCGATCTTCCCTTTCCAAATGACCTCTTTGCCGCGGATTTGCCGGATCAAATGTTGCCGCTTAATGGTCCCTTCCGTCACCTGGCAGCCGGCGATGGTGCCGAACTGAGAAGATTTAAAGACCGCTTTGACAATCGCTGCGCCGGTATCGGTCTCTTGTTCGAGTTTATCGAGCAGCTGCCGCATCCGATTTTTCACCTCGTCAATCAGGTGATAAATGACGTCTTGGGTGTAAACAAGGACCTTGGTCTGCTTGATCAAATCATCGGCGTGGCTCTCGACGCTTGTATGGAAGCCGACGATAGTCGCCTTCGATGCGGCGGCAAGCGCAATATCCGATTCGGAGATCTCTCCCACATCGGCGCTGACAATCTCAAGACGCACCTTACTCGAATGAATTTTCGAAAGGGAGGTCCTAAGAGCTTCCAAAGAGCCTTGTACGTCGGCCCGAAGGATGAGGGGAAGAATTTTTTTCTCTCCGCTCTCCTTCTTCGCCATCATTTTTTCAAGGCTGCCCAGTTTCGGTTTGGCGGCAGTCTCCCTTTCGGCCCCTTCTGCACGGGCGGAGGCGAGTTCGCGAGCCTCTTTTTCGTTTTTCACAACGACAAATTCTTGGCCGGCTAACGCAAGCTCAGAGAGCCCCGTAATTTTCACCGGAGTCGAGGGTCCGGCTACATCGACCGACATCCCAAATTCGTCCTGCATGGTCTTGATCCGGCCTGAATAGTGGCCGAATACGATCGCATCGCCTTTGCGCAAGGTGCCGTTTTGCACCAGCACAGTGGCCACAGCGCCGAGCCCTTTATGCATCTCCGATTCGAGGATGGTGCCGCGGGCGCGGGAGGCTGGATTAGCGCGCAGTTCGAGGATTTCAGCTTGCAGGGCAATCATTTCGAGCAGTTCCGTGATCCCTTGACCTGTGACGGCTGAACAATTCACTGTGATCGTCGTCCCTCCCCAGGCTTCCGGCAATAGGCCCCTATCGGAGAGCTCCCGGTAAACCTTCTGCGCATCGAAATTGGGCTTATCTGCTTTGTTCAACGCGACAAGAATGGGGACTTTGGCCTCCTGAGCTTGCCGGATCGCCTCGTCGGTTTGCGCCCGGATCCCCTCATCGCCGGCGATCACGAGAATGATCATGTCGGTGACATGGGCGCCCCGAGAGCGCATTTCGAAAAAAGCTTCGTGGCCAGGGGTGTCGAGAATCGCGACGTCGCCCGCGTTGGTCTTCACTTTGAAAGCGCCAATATGCTGGGTGATCGCCCCCGCCTCGCCAGCGGCCCTGTTCGATTTCCGGATGAAATCGATGAGAGACGTTTTGCCGTGGTCGACATGACCCATAAAGGCAACGACAGGGGAGCGGAGAACGAGAGCGTCTGGAGAAGAACTCTCGATCTCTTTGCGGATCGTCTGACCGGTGATCCGGATCCGTTCTTGCTCGGAAGTATCGATTTTGATTTGACAATCGAAATCGTGCCCGAGGAGTTGAACGATCGTCTCATCGTCGAGATAGTCGTTCAATGTGAGAGTGATCCCTTGCATGAAGAGTTTGGCGATGAGCTGAGAGGCTTTTAGCTTCATCTCTTGAGCCAAATCTTTAATGGTGATGGGCAAACGGAGCGTTAGATTTTTAGGGCGGACGACCTCTTCTTGAACAAACTTGCGCGGTTTATGGGCGCGCCGTTTGCGCCACGCTTCGTTATCGATGTCCCGAAGTCCCTGCTTATCGCGAGAATCAAAGCGAATCTCCTCTTTTTTCTTGCCGAGCTTGAGTTCTTTGGGGGGCTCTTTTCTCGGCGCCATTGGAGGTATTGAAGGTTTTGAGGCAATCAATGGTTTGGGGGCGGGTCTTGCCTCTACAGGCTTCGGGGGCTCTGGCTTGTTCAAATCTGCGGGCTGAGAAGAGACCTCTTGCGGCGGTTGTACGTGATCGCTTTCCGCAGACGGCTCAACAGCAGCAGGCGTCGCCGGAGCCTCTTCTTCTACAGGTTCTAGCTCCTCCTTCGGAGCTTCCCCAGGATGCGCGATGATGCGGGCCCTTTTCTTCTTGGGTAAATCGGCCTCTTTCTCTTTTGAGGCAAGGGTTTTTTCCGCCTGCTTCAGCGCGGAAGAGATCGTCGAGTCCTCTCTGAGGCGGGTGAGTTTTTTCTTAGACTCCCCCTCAGCAGGCGGCGCCGGCTCGTCTTTTTTCTTAGGCTCAACATTTCCAGACTCAGGCTCTTTCTTCAACTTAAAAGCTTCAGCGAGCTGGGTGTTTTTAATATTTAGTTTTAGATGTTTACCCAACGCTTAACCCTTTTTTTTGCGTATTTGTTCCAAAATCTTGTCGGCGAGATCGTAGTAGTTCACGCCAGGGACTTTGGTAGGAATATCAGCGGGCGCGGCTTGCATGAATTTCCGCATCGTATCGTATCCTGCACTGACAAGACTCTCAATGATCAGACCGCTGACCCCTTCAATTTTCAACCGATCGTCATAGGCAGGATCTGCCGTGTCGGCAAGCTCGGCCATTTGGATCGTGAGAAGCTTCTGATATTCGCTTAATTTTTGTACGTCGATCTCTTTGCCAATCATCTGGCCAATGAGACGGGCGTTCATCCCTTTTTTTCCAATCACTGTCGGATAATCTTCGTCCATCACGACCATCCAAACGCGATCGTCGTAGGGTCTCATCTTGCGGACGTCTGCAGGAGAGAGGAGATTTTGCAAAAGCTGGATGGAGTCGTCGGAAAAGGGGACGACGTCGATTTTCTCGTTGTTCAATTCACGGATAATGTTTTTAATCCGAGAGCCTCGGACGCCGACGCAAGTCCCCACCGGGTCGACTTTAGGGTCGTACGAGCGGACAGCGAGTTTCGTCCGATAGCCTGGATCGCGGACGATTTTCTCGATGACGATGGTTTTATCGTGCAACTCGGGCACCTCTTGCTCAAACAGCTGCTTGACGAATTCCGGGTGGCTGCGAGTTAAAATAACCTCAGCGCCGCCGTTGTCGGTGTCCCGCACTTCGAGAAGAAGGGCTTGCACCTTTTCGCCTGGATTGTACCGTTCGAGTTTCGGGTAATTCCGTTCGGGCAAGATCGCCTCGACTTTCCCCAAATCGACCACAATGGTTCGGCCGCGGATGAACCGTTTCACAGTTCCGGAGATCAGCTCTCCGGCTCTGTGGCGGTATTCTTCATAGATCACATCCCGCTCAGCTCCCTTGAGTTTTTGGGTGATGACTTGCCGCGCCGCTTGAGCTGCAATTCGTCCAAAATCTTGGGGAGTGATGGAAATCTCCAGCCATTGGCCCACCTGGCACTCAGATTCCATAGCGCGGGCCTCTTCCAGGGAAATTTCATCAGTCGGACTCACGACTTTTTCGACGATTTTTTTCTGCGTGAAGACCTCTATTTCACCCGTTTTCGAGTTGATTTCCACGCTGACTTTTTCGCCTAAACCCTTCACGCTTCTGCGGGCGGCAGCCTTTAGAGACTCTGCGATCGCATTGATCACAATCTCGCGCTTGATCCCCTTTTCGCGCTCTAGGTATTCAAAAATCGCAATGAGATCTTTATTCATCCGTAAAATCCTCGTCTTCTCTAGAAGATTTCTTTTTCTTCTTTTTAGATTTTTGGCCGACTACAATGTCGTCTCGATTCATTTGGTTCTTTTCAATCAAATATTCCTTGATTGAGAGGGCAATTTTTTTATGTTCTGGATCGAGCTTGATCACTTTTGCGGTGACTTTGTCCTCTTTCTGGATGACGTCTTCCACTTTTGCAAAAGGCTGATCGGAGAGCTCTGTCACGTGGATCAAAGCCTCGATGCCGTTATCGAGCTGCACGAATGCGCCGAAAGCGGTCGTTTTTGTGACTTTACCATGTACCAGCGAACCCACAGGGAGGGTCTTTTCGATCGTTTCCCAAGGATTTATACTCAACTGCTTGACGCCGAGGGTGATTTTTTTGCTCTCTTTATCGACAGACAAGATCACCGCCTCGACTTTATCCCCTTTTTTGAGTACCTCTGAAGGGTGGGAGACTTTTTTAATCCAGCTCAAATCAGAGATATGGATGAGACCGTCGACTCCCGGCTCCAATTCGACGAAAGCGCCGTAATTGGTCAGGTTGCGGATCTCGGCCACTACGCTGCTGCTCACTGGGTATTTTTTCTCGATGTCCTCCCACGGATTGCGCTCTGTCTGCTTGATCCCCAGAGAAATTTTCCCCTCTTCTTTCTGCACGGAGAGGACAATCGCCTCGACCTCATCTCCCACATGAACCATTTCGCTCGGTTCCGTGATGTTTTTGGTCCAGGACATTTCAGAGACGTGGATGAGCCCCTCGATACCTGGCTCGATTTCAATGAATGCGCCGTAGGAGACGAGATTGACGATTTTGCCGCGGACGCGAGTGCCTGGAGGGTATTTTTGCTCGATCTCTTCCCAGGGATTCTCCTCTTTTTGTTTGAGGCCCAAAGCGACCCTCCCTTTGTCCCGGTCGACATGGAGGATGACCACATCCAATTCCTGTCCCATATGGACGAGTTCGGAAGGGTGCTTGATCCGTTTCCAAGTCATGTCGGTGATGTGCAAAAGCCCATCGATCCCGTCAAGATCGAGGAAGACGCCGAAATCGGTCACGTTTTTCACGATCCCTTTGCGGGAAGTTCCCTCTTGGATATTTTCTAGCAATTCTGCTTTTTTGGAGACCCTCTCTTCTTCGAGGAGCTCTCTTCGAGAGACGACGATATTTTTTCGTTCGATGTTGATTTTGAGTATTTTGAAATCGTACGTCTTGCCGACAAAGTCATCGAGGTTTTTGATCCGCTTGTTGTCGATCTGGGAACCGGGGAGGAACGCCTCCATGCCGATATCGACCATAAGGCCGCCCTTGACCTTGCGCATGACCTTGCCCTTGACGATCGAGCCCTCTTTACAGTGGTTGACGATGTGTTCCCACTGTCTATATTTGCGGGCCTTTTCTTTAGAGAGGACGATTTGGCCGTCGTCGCCTTCAGCTGCGTCTAAATAGACCTCTGTCTCGCCGCCGAGATTTAATTCTTCCGGTTCATAAAATTCGGAGATGGGGATGAGTCCTTCCGACTTCAGGCCCACATCGACCACGACGTAGTCTTTGGTGATTTCGACGATCCGCCCTTTAAGGATCTCTCCTACGTTCAGTAGAGAGAAGGTCCCCTCTGATTCGGGTTTTTCTTTTCCGTATAGTAAGTCGCGAAACTGTCGAGCTTCGTTTTCTTGAAATTCGACGTCGTCGAGAATGTTGCTGCTATTCCAATCGTGGGTGGGGCTTTTAGACATGGGTTTTGGGTTTCTCCTGTTTATAAAAATGGCACGGCCGTCCCGCAAATGGCTTGACCGGAGACGGCTCTACCTGGTTAAAGGAAAGAGATTACCAATGGGGATGAATAAAAGCAAGGAGATCGATTTTAGGGGGTGCGGAATGGGTGATTCAAATATTTTTATCTGTTCGTTCAGATAGGGGAGATATTCAGGGGTATTTTTGCTCAGCCAGAGTGCAAATCTTTTTAGATAGTTTTCGATCTCAGCGCGTTGCAGCTGAGGGTCGGATAGAGCTTTTCGATAATTGCCGAAATCGATCTCTACGGCCTCTCCGTTGAGAAAGCCGAAATTGGGGGCGAGGTTGGGGTCGGAATTGCGGATGCCGAGGGCCGATCGGTTATGGATGAGCGCCACAAAGGAGTGGATGAGTCGATGCATTTGCTCTGGATCCTTTCTTGCCCCGAGGAGGGCCTCTTTGAAGGGTTGTACCCTTTTTTGGAGGACGAAGCGATAGCGGTCGAGCGGCACTACATAGTTTCCCAGTTGGATGCTGGGGAGTTGATCGTCTCTGAGATTTAGATGGCAGTAAACGAGCTGAGTAAAGGCCTTGGCCTCGGTGTAGGCGATATGGGCGGCGGTCATTGTTTTATTGAGTTTTGTGAACAGGCGATCTTTGGGTCTTTTTCCCACCGCCTTAGCGCACCCTTCTTTTATACTCTGAATGAATGGGAAGCGGGGACGCGTAGAGCGAAATAATTTTAATACATACCGGCCGTCAACGCTTGCAAAGACAGTCGATTGATTTCCGCGGGCAAGGTACGTAAAAGGTTGGTTCAGAGCGGCCCGCACCTCATCATTTGGCGGGGGAACCTCCCAATCAGGCGAACTGATTTGAGGGTAGATGGGCGGAATACGAAAATCCCGTTTGATCGCCTGCGGCAAAAACAGCAACAGAGAGAGGAGAAGGAGTAAGATACACTTTTTCATCCTAGCCACTGAAAATTTTTACTGGTTTTGGTCATGGCGCCGTCACAAAAGTCGCATATGCCGTTATTTCGAGAATTTGCCGATTTTCGGTTCGACGAGGGCTAAGAGATCCTTCGATTTCATGACGATCGATTCTGTAGCCAGTCCGCAATTAAAAGCGGCGGCTTCCCGTTGAAGGATTTCTTCATCATAGTAATTATCGAGGTTCAGCAAATGGCCGAATGGGGGGACGCCGCCTACTTGGAGTCCATACCTCTCCTGAATGACGGCTGGATCTTCAAATTCGCATTTTTCGCCGACGATTTCAGCGACCGCTTTCATATCGACTTTTAGATGCGAGGGGATATTGAATTGGTAGTTCTTTTTTGTATTCTTTCCCCTCAAAATCAGCGCTTTGACCCCCTCTTCCATCCTCGTTTTCCGGACGCGGGCTGAATCTTCTGAGGTGGGGGTCGGTTCGTGAACTTGGTGGTCGAACTCGATTTTTTTCCGATGGAGCTGACGGATAATCTCATTCCGGATATTTTCTCCTCCAAAAAAGATCTTTGCTTTGATCCGATTTCCAGCGATCCTCTTTGTATCCGAGGGGAAGAGGGAGGCTTCGCGGATGTTTTTCAGTTTGAGGAGGGTCATGGTGAGCCGTTCGAGGCCCATCCCAAAGCCGCCGTGGGGGGGCATTCCGTATTTAAAAATGCTGAGATAGTCGGTAAAATTCGAGGGGTCCATCGATTTCATCAATATCCCTTCAACCATTGAGTCATACGTATGGCGCCTTTGTCCGCCTGAGGTGATCTCTGTGCCGGCGCAAAGGAGATCGAAAGTGTTCGTCAATTCGGGGTTGTGGTCTTTTGGATAGGCGTAGAAGGGCCTTTTCACAGCCTTCCAATCGGTCACAAAGACAAGATCTGTGCCGAATTTCTCGCTCGCCCAGGCGGAGAGCTCCCTCTCGGCGGCTGGACTCAGATCGGGTTCTTGCCGTTCATCAATGTGGGTTCTTTGAAAGTAGATCTCTTGCGCCTCGGCAAAAGAGATCCGGGGAAAGGGGACATGTTCGGGGGCTTGGATCACCTGGTTCCCCAACGCTTCGAGTTCGGGTTTGCAATGCTGATGGACATATTTGAGGATGAATTTGACGCACCCTTCTTGGACGTCCATGATCTCTTCCCATTTTTCGAAAAATCCCATCTCAAACTCGAACTGTTTTCCTTCAGAGAGGTGGCGAGAGGTTTGGGAGGGTTCCGCGCGGAAAAAAGGCATGAGGGCGAAGACCCGCTCATTGACGCCGACCATGATCTGCTTATAGAGCTGGCTGCTTTGGGCCAAAGTGGCTGTGTAGCCAAAATAATCGACGTTGAAGAATTCGGCTCCCCCTTCGGAAGAGGCTCCGATGATGTTCGGCGCAAAATACTCGGCGGCTCCAACCGTATCGTGCATGTAAAGCCGGTAGGCGTGCGCAATTTCAGCTTGGATTTTGAAGACGGCGGCGATCTGCCGATTGCGGAGCGCGACGGGTCTATGGTCGAGAATGAACTCGAGGTCGGTGTGGAGTTCGGGTTTGTAGTACTCGACGGGGGGGATCTCCCGGATCGGGTTCTCAATGTCGATTCTCGGGTCGACGATTTCGGCTTTGTAGACAGAATTGGAGGCGGCGACTCGTCCATGAATCGTCAAAATAGAGCCGGGTTGGAGGTTTGAAAGGGCCTCCAGTTCGGCTTTATTTTCAATGACCACTTGGGCCAAACCCGACCGGTCGCGGATGAGGAGAAAGGCGAGCTTCCCCATCGCGCGGAGGTTGTTTAACCACCCGCGCAAAACAACGTGCTCTCCGATCGATCGGGAGAGCTCCCCGGCTAATGTCCGCTGCATAGCAACCCTCGTTATCTCAATACAGATTTTTCTTCGAGAACCGCTTTATGGCTGAGCCTAATTTTCCCTTGGTCGCCCACATCGAGTACTTTTACGTCGATTTTATCGCCCTCGCGGAATGGGGTGTCGTGGATGTTCTGAACTCTCGTATGGGAGATTTCAGAAATGTGGCAAAGCCCTTCCTTGCCCGGGAAAATTTCGACAAAAAATCCGAACTGCATCACCGAAGTGATCCGCCCGTTGTAAATTTTCCCGATCTCCGCCTCAGCGGTGAGGCCGTGGATGATCTCCTTGGCCCGGTTCATCGCATCGGGATTGTTTGAGGCGATACTTACGAGGCCGGCGTCGTCAATGTCGATCTGAACGCCCGTCTCTTCGATGATCGAGCGGATCATTTTACCGCCTGGGCCGATCACAATGCCGATTTTGCTCGGTTTGATTTGTATCGTTTCGATCCGGGGGGCGTAAATGGACATCTCCTCTTTGGCTTTCGGGCAGACGGCGAGCATCTTTTGTAGAATATGCTGGCGCCCCTCTTTGGCTTGATGGAGGGCCTCTTTCATAATGTGGTGGGTGATCCCCTCGACCTTAATGTCCATTTGAAAGGCGGTAATCCCTTTCTCATCGCCGGTTACTTTAAAATCCATATCGCCGAGGGCGTCTTCAGCGCCGAGAATATCGGAGAGAATGACATGTTCTTTCCCTTCGAGAATGAGTCCCATCGCGATCCCCGATACAGGGCGCTTCACGGGGACGCCTGCATCCATCAGTGCGAGACAACCTCCGCAGACAGAGGCCATCGAGGAGGAACCGTTCGATTCGGTGATGTTCGACTCGAGGCGGATGACGTAGGGGAATTCGTCTTGTTGAGGGAGAATGGCGGCGAGAGCCCTCTCTGCCAACTTGCCGTGGCCCACTTCGCGCCGTCCTGGCGCGCCGATCCGGCCCACTTCGCCGACTGAAAAGGGGGGGAAGAAGTATTGGAGATAGAACCGCTGGGATCCTTCGCCGTGGAGATCTTCAAAGCGTTGGGCCGTATTTTCGCCGCCGAGGGTGCAAACGGCGAGCGCCTGGGTCTCGCCGCGGGTGAACAGGGAGCTGCCGTGAGTCCGGGGCAGGATAGATTGCTCTATGTCGATGGCGCGGATCTCTTTGAGACCCCGTCCATCGATCCGCTTTTTCTCGGTGAGGATCATTTTACGCATGAGCGAAGATTGTAGGTTTTTATAAGACAGAAGGACGTCCGCTTTCGAGTGTTTCGCCTCTTCCCCCTCTGGGATTAATGTCTTGACAACTGTCTCTTTGATTTCGTTCAGAGCTTTTTCCCGCTCTTGTTTCGAGGAGATCCGGAGGACTGAGTCGAGGAGGGCGGCGGCTGAGTTGTGAACCAAAGCGTTGAGCTCATGGGGAATTTTCCTTAATGTGTCGAGTTTTTTTGGCTTACCCACTTTTTCTCGCCAGCCGTTCAATTGATGGCAGATCCCCCGAATGGCTTTTTGGCCGAGCTCGATCGATTCAATCACCTGATCTTCCGTGAGAAAGTCGCAAAATCCTTCGATCATCAAGATGGCGTCTTCAGTTCCGGCCAAGACAAGGTCGAGTTTTGAGGTTTTCATCTCTTCGATGGTCGGATTGACGACGAACTGGCCGTTGATGAACCCCATCCGGACGGCGCCGATCGGCTTGACGAGAGGGATGTCGGAGATCACGAGGGCGGCCGAGCTGGCGCAGATGGCTAGGACGTCAGGCTGGTGGAGGCCGTCGTAGGAGAAGACATACGAGAGGAGTTGCACCTCGTTGTAATACCCCTCCTCAAACATAGGGCGTAAGGGGCGGTCGATGAGGCGGCAGGTGAGGATTTCTCTTTCTGAGGGGCGCCCTTCCCGTTTGATGAATCCGCTCGCGGTTTTGCCGACGGACGAATATTTTTCCTGATAGTCGACGCGGAGCGGAAAGAAATCGATTTCAGCGCTGGCTGTCTCTGCAGCGCAGGCCGAGGCGAAGACGACCGTATCGCCGCAATGGAGCATGACCGATCCGTTAGCTTGGCGAGCGATTTTACCGGTTTCGAATTTAAGGGTTTTTTCCCCGACTTGAATTGTGAGAGTTTCACGCTTGATCATTTCTTTCTTCTCCATATACGTAAGGATGAGAGTGTAAAGAAAAAGCGGTTAAAAGACAAGAGCCCCCCACAAAACGTCTGAGGGCTCCCGTTTAAAAAATTATTTTCTCAGGTTCAATCGGACGATCAAGTTTTGATAGCGCTTGGTGTCGGTTGAATTGAGATAGTCGAGAAGCTTGCGCCTTTGGCCCACGAGCTTCAAAAGGGCTAACCGCGAACTGTGGTCTTTGGGAGCTAGCTTCAAATGTTCTGTCAACTCAGCAATTCTTTCAGTTAAGATCGCGATCTGGACGTCGGCAGAGCCTGTGTCTTTTTCGTGCAACTGAAATTTTTTGGTGATCTCTTCCTTGGTACCTTTATCTAAAGACATGGAGCAACGTTCTCCGATTCAAATTTATTTAGGCGTTTTAAGTTAACCCCATTGTACCGGATTTTGCATAATCGGGCAACTCCGTCGATTTTTCTCCATTGAAAATAGCCCTGTTTGCTATGCTCTCAAATCAAATTTAAGAGAGGCAAATGGACAATCAATTTCAAGCTTTACAAAACTGGACCTTCGAGGTTCTGAGTGCGATTAAAAAAGATATTAAGAGCGATCGTCTTCATACGGATCCAATTTTTTACCGGGCCAATTTCGGCAACCGGCCTCAAAACCGGCTGACGGCGGAAGAAATTTTTGCCGCTTATGAAAAGGAGCTCTTAAAAGGGAACAACGAGCTGGCTGAATGGGTCGTGAGCCGGTGGATTTTTAAACATGGCGATCTTTATAACCACTTTGCTGAGCGGCTGAGCGAGGTCAATCCCGACTTCAATGAGATCAAACAGCTGACCGAGGAAGAGAGTCGCCGGATCCTCGACGGCGCCGCGGAGAGCTTTGGCGCGATTCCGACGTTTATTTTTTCCCTTCTCAACGGGGTTGTTTTTCCTCAATCGATCCTCGATGAGCTCCAGAAAGGGGCTGAAGCGGAGAGGGCGCTTCTTGAAAGACGGGCTGAATCTAACATTGAACAGCAGAGCTTGGAAAAGGTGATTGCCTCCCACCAGAGGGAAGTGGGCCGATTGAACGACAAAATTTTGGGAGTCCAAAAGAAGTATGAGAGGGACACCGAGGCGCTAAAAAAACAAATTAAAGGTTTGCAGCAGAAGCTCAATGCAAGATGAGTTGTTCATGCGCGAGGCGCTGAAGGAGGCTCAAAAGGCCTGGAGACAAGATGAGGTTCCCGTGGGCGCCGTGTTGGTTTGCGGCAACCGGGTCATCGCCCGCGGCCACAACCAAGTGGAGCTGCTCCAAGATGCGACGGCCCATGCGGAGATGATCTGTCTTTCCGCAGGGGCGGGCGCGCTTCAGAATTGGCGGCTCTCCGATACGACTCTCTATTGCACCCTCGAACCATGCTGCATGTGCGCGGGGGCCCTCCTTGCAGCCCGCGTTCAGCGGCTTGTCTGGGGTGCGCCAGACCTTCGGGTTGGCGCCAATGGGAGTTGGATCGATCTATTCAAAAAAGAACACCCGATGCATACTCTCGAAATCACGCCGCGTGTTTTAGAGGCCGAGGCGGCGGAGCTTATGAGGAGCTTTTTTCAAAAGCAGAGGAGCAAAAAAAATGGTCGATCTGATGGATGAACTCATCGAAGGGCAGAGGAAGAAGGTCTTTGCCGTAGCGCGCCGGATCGTTCCTCGAATGACGGAGGAAGATCTCTTGCAGCCGAACGATTTTCCTGAACTCGAACTCCACCCCCATTTTCGGTTTGAAGAGGGGATTCTCGACGGACTCCGGATGGCCAGAATGGCTATTTTGGCAGCTCTTCCACGTTAATCTGGTGCCGAATCACCGTCTTGCCGTGGTTGCCATGCCAGTGCAAGATGAGCGCCTCTCTGTTTTCTTCTCGCATGCGGCTCCAGTTGTAGAGGGGAGAGATCTCTGAAACGGGGATCTTTTTTTCGTTGATTTGGTGAGAGAAAACCTCTTGATCGCCAATGAAAAGATGGCTCTCTTGGATGCAGCGGTTTGCCCACTCGATGATCGCCTCGGCCCCGCGCCGAAAGGCGACGACTCCGGTGTTAAACATCGGATAAGAGACGCCGGGGGGCCATTCGTGCTGGTCGAGCGCGATGCCGATGCCGGAGGGGTTATCTGCATGGCAGAGGAGCGGATCTACGGAACCCCGTATTTCGCAGTCGAGATCGAGCCAGAGGGTGGTCTGAAAAGGGGTCTGTAGGAAGGCGAGCGGCTTTTTAAACCAGGCGGCTCTGCAGCCCCAAATATGGGTCCCGCACTCCCTCTCCCAAGCGCGGAGCGTATCTGGATCGATTTCGGAGGCCTCTTTGACAAAATCTGCAAAGACCCGGAGCGGAATGAGCTCTCCCCTCTCCTTGCACCACGCTTTTTTCTGAAAAGACATCCCAAAATCGACGAAGGCGACGGGCATGCTGTTGTGTTGGGCATACCGCGTCCACCACCAGGGAAGGAGCCATTCCTGCGAAATATCCGCTCCGACGATGATCCCATTCTCATTTTTAAGCCCCGAAGAGCGCCACTTTAGAAAGGTTTCCATGGTATGGAGTCTATTTCTTTTGACAAAAAAAATCCGCTAAAATACTAAGAAGATATGTCTCCTTGCTACGATCCCTTCGATCAATGGAATCGGATGGATAATTATTTTAAGGATTTTTTTTTACAAAACAGCGGTCTTGATTGTAAAATCAAACACAAAATCAAACGTTTTTTGTTTCAATATTTGACCAAAGTGGCAAATATTGATCGGAGAGACGCGGCCCGTTGGGGCAGAGATATCTCCCCTTGGCGCTCCCAAGGGCGGAATGATTATCACCGGGATTATAGAAACGATAACCCTCTTTTAAAAATCGTCGAATTTGAGATTTTACGGATCATGGGGCTGAATCGACGGGAGATCCTTTTACTGAATGATCAGGAGTTGCCCGAAGAATACAAAAAATATGAGGGAGTGTGCCGGGGACAGAGATATTTGGCCATTCCGGCAAGCGGGGACTATGAACAGTTTTTGGATTTTGTGACTCAGAGAGGGTATACCCCGTCGCTGCATGAGGCTTTGGACTCCGCGATTTGCCTGGAGCTCGACATGCCCAATACAGGCTATCGATTTCCGGAAAAAGAGCCTTTTCTGGGGACGTTCGATCTATTCCTCCGCCATTCGACTTTCTCTGCCTTGAAACAATTTGCCAAATCGGATTTTTCTGTCTCTGTCGTGGTCGATTTGTTGGAAGGGTTTTCTTCGATAGATCTCGATCTGGCTTTCCGTGAAAAAGGGATTACCGCGCTACTACAAGATTCTATCGGGAGAGTTCTCTATTATTCCAACAAATTAATGCGGCTTAGCTTTGCAGCCTATTCAGACGTCCATCCGTTTGAAAACTGCCTAGAGCTCATTTACGAAGAGATGATTTTTTGGTTGATGATGGCCGAATCCTACGTGCCAGGCGAACTAGAAAAATCCATTCAGCAAACCCTTCTTCAACCTGCTTTTTTCCGGACGACGAAGACCGGAATGACTGCGTTTTCGGAAATCCTCTCGTGCTTGCTCAAGGAGGACAGTACGATCCTTTATTACGACGATTATTATAGGGAGTGCGTCGCCCTGCTAAAAAAACGGCCCTCCTATCCGATCGAATTTCCCGATTATGGTCAGTCTTTGAAAAAGACCCTTGAAAAGCTCCAAGGGAAAAAAATCGACTGTTTATTTGTCAGTTTTCGGAACAATTTTCTCCCTGGTAAATTGAAAACAGCAAGGCACGACGTCCGATCGATTCTGACAGAGCTGAAGCGGCACATTTCCTCCGATTTTACCCTCGTGATGGACAACACGATCGGTTTTCTCCGCTCCGATGAGACGAACGAGGTGATCAACCTCTTTCCCGAACTTAATATCGTCATTTTTTGGAGCCACCAAAAATTCGATCTCTTCGGGATCGATAAATTCAGCGGCGGCAGTTACGCAGTGTATAGCAGAAGCGAGCCTCTCCTTGCCTGTTTTCGGGGGGTGCGGGGAGGGGAGATCGATTCTCTGAGCCGGCAAGGGTTGAGCCACTTCTTCAAATACGGCGTGGACAAACTCGAGGAGCGGAGGCGGCAGATTTTCTCGAATACCCTCTATGTTTATGAGCGGATTGATCCCCAGATAGAAGGGCTCGTCGAAAAGGGGGATCCGATCGATTTTAGCGTAGATATTCTTCGGCCGACTGACAACGATCAAGAGATCGCCGTCCATCGGGAGTTTGAGAAATTAGGCGTTCCCCTGATCGCCCGCCCCAGTTTCGGATTCAACATCACAACTTCCAGCCATTTTGGCCACCACGGACTCCGTTTTTCTATTGGGATCGAAGATCGGAGGTTTTTAGATCTATTTATCCGCGCTTTCAATGCGATCTTTTCGGTAAAGCCAGTAGCATCTGAACGGATTGGCGAAGTGATCGATGTACACTTGGATCGAACCCGAATCGATATGGGTCAATAGGGGATCCATTAATTTGTGGTAATGGTAGATCGATCTCCGGTAGGAGTACTGTTCAAAGACTGTTTGGGAATGGGGGGAGCAACAATCCCGAAAAAATAGATGCCCCCCTATTTTGAGCCAATTTGAAATTTTATGGGCTATCCTGGCAAACTCTCCATCGTCTAAATACATGAAAAATCCACTGACAAAAATAAGGTCAAAACAGTTTTTTGGGAAATCGACCGTTTTGGCGTCCGCGCAGAGGTAGACAATGTTCGAAAATTGGGCATTATGTTTTTTGTTGCACTCGATGAATTGTGGAACGAAATCCAGGGCCGTTACGGAGCCTGCTTTCTTCGCGAATTCTGTGGTGAAGCGGCCTATTCCTGCCCCGAGGTCCAATACATTCATCCCAATAAAGGGGGGGATGCGGCTCATCACCTCCGGGCGCTCTAGACGGTCGATCTCGACAGCCCCCTCTCTGAGGAGCATGTTCTCTATGACCGGGTCTCTCCCTTTCCAAAAATCCTCAATTTGGCCCATATTCCGCATCTTAGCGGTTATCCCATTTTTTCTGTTAAACTGGACGTTTGCAATTTAAATTGTTGATATACAGCATATTACGATTTAAAAGCTTATTTTATTATTTACTTTTTAAATTTTTTGTGTTAAAATTATGTATATAATAATATAAAATTTGAGGTTTGCAATGTGTTCAGGTGTGAATACTTATTATTATCAATTAGGATCTGGGAATGTGGGGGATAACCCATACGACAACAATCCAACTTTTGAACAGATTGCCGACGCAGCTTATGAAGCCGCATATGTCTTCAACAACCATCCGAACGCGTCCAGCGCCCTCTCTTATATGCAGGCTCTGACTGCTTTAGATAAATATTTAACGGCTAATCCTCCGCCCGCAGGATCTATAGGAGCTGCTTTACTCAATGACTTGAACACAGTGACGCCGAACCAAGGACAAACGTTGGCTCAAATGTGTGCAAATCCGTATGTGAATGGCAATATTCAGTATTTAGTCGATCATTCAAACATTTCTGCCGTATCTAATTTCTTTCAAGATGTGTATAATGTAAATAATTCATATGTAGACAAGAACAAGCCTGGGTTTGATAGAATACAACAAGATATTTTGGATATCATATCCTACATTAAAATCTATAATCAGGACGCTAGTGCAAAAACTCCAGATCCAGAACGTCTACAAACCTGCGCGATCGCGATCTCGCGGGCGTTGTTTGAATTCAATTATCATGTGGCGGAATTTGGCGGAGTTCAAGATGGGTTTTTAACTATTTTATTAACGCAATTGGGTTGCGGCGCTTCGACAGATCCTCAGTCGCCTTCTCTATTTTCTTTAGCTTCAGCGGAAGCCCAGAATCCTTTGGATCCCACTGCGACGGCCAATTTTCTAGCTGCGTTGAACTCGATGGGTGAAAATAGCGCTAGCGGCGGATCGCTGTTAGAGCTCTTCGAAAAGAGCTATACGGAAGAATGGGGCTCTCTTCCTAACTCTGCATAGTGTATCTGAGATTTCTCTTTCCGATCGAGGCGTTCGTGATCAGCGGGCAGTCGCAAAGGGAGAGGATCATCAGATCCGGGTTGGCCTCAATGACCGTTTGAAGTCCATGGTCTGTGACCCTGTGAAGTCCTGACAACGCCAGGGTATTTAAGTTTTTCTGCCCTTTTGCAAGGCATGCCAAATCGTCGTCGGACGTCTCGGTAGAGCCGAGATGCAATATCTGCAGTGAGGGTAATTTTGCGATCCACTCCATCTTCAATTTCGGGCAATCTATCACATTTAAATGAATGAGGTGTGCCGCGTTTTCCCATCCAGCTCCGGTGATCTCGTCGATCCCATTTAAAAACAGTTTTTCTATTCTTGGGCAATGGCGAAAAACGGATCCGACTCCCCGATCTGTGACTAATAAACAATGCGATAAGGAGAGTGCTGAAAGGTCGGGGTTGTTTTTACAAATCTCATCTAGTCCAGCATCGTCGATTTTCAACGAATGGCTCAAATTCAATTCGAGCGGGGCCCCTTTTTTTTCAACGGGCCGCTCCGAATAAAACCTCTCTAAATCGGCAAAAAAGGACTCTGTCTTCTCTCTCAGATTCGTCCCTTCTCCGATCCGGTTGACCTTTTCCTCTGGGTCGGCGTCCAAGTCATACAACTCCTCGCCGCTTGTCTGAACCAAATATTTCCAATTCCCATCGCGGCACCCCCGAATGGGAGTATCGAAGGGATGGCTGAAAAAAATGGGAGCGCTGGAGGGTCTGAGGAGGCTTTTGCCGAGACTAGGATGGGGATCGGAAATCCCCAATAGATCGGCTACTGTGGGCAAGAGATCGATCTGGGACGAGATGGTGTCCACTCTTCGGGCTCTTTGCATTCTTCCCTCAGCATAGATCAAAAGGGGGACATGGACATTGTCCTGGAAGAGGTGCCGGTTGATCTCGAAATGGGGATCCCTGTCTTCGAGTTCTTGGCCGTGGTCTCCAAAGATGAACAAAATGCTTTTTCCCAGAAGACGCCGTTTTTTCAGCTCTTCGATGAGCAATCCGAGAGCCCAGTCAGTGTAGGCGAAGGTGTTAAGAAAACCCCGTTGCTGGTTGGGGGTTGTCCATGGGTGGTGGTTGGTGATGGTATAGAGGTTTAAAAAAGTGGGCTCCGTCTGTTTGTTCAGCCAACCGGCGGCAAACGGCATGAGATGTTCGTCGTGAGCTCCCCAGCTGGTCCCGTGCTGGGGGAGATCCCGTTTGCCCAAGATAGTTGTGAACCCCTGTTTTCCAAAGAATTCGGCCTCATTGTCAAAGGCGGTCGATCCCCCTTGAATGAGCGCTGAGCGGTAGCCGCGGCGGCTGAGTAGCTGAGGGAGGCCGGTGAGGGATAGGTTGGCGTAGTGGCGTAAGTGACAGGGCTCATGGGCGGGCGGTACGCCGAAGAGCGAAGCGATGATGGCCCGGTTGGTCAGATTGCCGGTCGAGTGGAAATTTGTAAAGAGGATCCCTTTTTCAGCGAGGGCGTCGAAGTGGGGGCTTAAGGGGAGTTTTGCGCCGAGACAGCCGACGTTTTTAGCGCGGAAGGATTCAAGGACGATGAAGAGGATATGGGGGTTGTCCTCTGCGGGAATATGGAATAAGGGGGGGCTGCGGCTATGGCGGCTGGATAGGGGGAACGAGGCGGCAATTGGGTTTTTGCGGCGGATTTCCCGGTAGGCTGTCAGGAAGGGATGGGGCCATGGGGCGAAAAAGATGAGGGCGAGGGCTGCCCAAGGGAAAAACAAGAGGAGGGCGGTCGCGAGGGCAAAGGGGGGGATGAGCCATTTTCCTGAGCTGAAAAAACTGGCTGGATGGCGAAGGAGGGAAAAATGGGACGGTTTGAGACGAATGCGAAAACGGAGCCATAGGAGGAGATCGGTGAGGCAGTAGAGAGAGAGGAAAAAAATCATGGAGGTATTTTACTCATCTCGATGGAGTCGTCAATGATAACCATTTTGAGATTCGGGTTGGCTGCAAGGAAAGTTTTGAGCGCGGAGTCGGTGATCGATTTCCTATTTTCTAGATAGAGATATTGGAGTTGATGGAGGCACTTTCCGAGAGAGGTCAAATGGGAGTCAGCGGAATGTTCTAGAGAGGCGGCAAGGTAAATGAGGCGGGGGCAATGGGATGCTATATGCACCAGGGCGTCTCCTCCGATTTGAGGGCAGTTTTTGAGGTGGAGCGCCTCTAGAACGCTCTCCTTTGTGATCGGGATTGTCCCCATTTCCCGGTTTCCTTCCAAGCTCAAAGAGCGCAAAGAGGGGCATCCGCGGAAAATAGCGCTCATTCCCTTCTCAGTGATCATCGGACAGCCGTTCATGTTGAGGATCGAAAGATTCGGGCAATGGGCCCCGATCCATTCGAGGGCCTCATCGGAAATGAGCGGCGCGTTGGAGAAGTTGCATTCGTGCAATTTCAGAGCTCGGTTTTTGTCTAGCTCAAAGATGGCAGAGTCTGTAGCGAGCGACATGGATAGATCGAGAATCGCCGAAGGGGGATTTCCGCTTGCAGGGGCCCAAGCCGACTGGGCAAAGAGTTCTTCAACGGTTTTAAAATAGGACTTGGCGTTGTTTCCGTTGATGCAAATCATCTGCGATTCATCCGATGGGATGGAGGCAAAAACAGGCGCGGAGCCCTCTCTGATTAAGCTTCGCCCCACGCTATGGTGAGCCGCTTGAATAGACAATAGGTCGAGGAGAGTGGGGAGGAGATCGACTTGGCTCGCCGGCTCATCGATCACGACTTTTTGATCTCCTAAAATCAATAAAGGGATATGGATATTGTCCTCTGACAAACGATGGCCGCAGGGCGTCTGTATTTCTTGCCCATGGTCGGCCAGGACGAAGACGAGAGAGCGCTCTAAAATGCCCGCATGGCGTAGCCCGTCTACAAATTGGCCGAGGCACCGGTCCGTATAAGCAAACGTCTGGAGATACCGTTCCTGGAGGCTCTCCGTTTTGGGAGCTGGAAAAGGCAATTCCCAAGGGTGGTGGTTCGAAATAGTGAAAATCGATAAAAAGGTCGGTTGATCCTGTTTTTTAAGCCAATCGCCAGCCTCTCGGAACAAGGCCTCATCGGTAATTCCCCAGCTCGTCTTCTCTTCAAGAGGAAAATGTTCTTTCCCTAAAATTGTTTCGAATCCAGTTTTGTCTAAGAACGGGTGCATCCAATCGAAGGTCGTCGGGCTTCCTTGAAAAAGCGCTGTTCGATAGCCGTTTTCCTTCAAAATTTGGGGCAGGCCGATGAGAGGAATCGAGCAGAAAGGCTCAAGACTTGCTGTCTTTAAATGGGCCGGAATGCCGAAAAAGGAGGAGATCATCGCACGGTACGTTTGGAGGCCGTTCGCATAGAATTGAGTAAATAATATCCCCTTCTCAGCCAATCGGTCGAAATGGGGCGACACAGCGGGACTCCCTCCGAGACATCCGACGTTTTTAGCGCGGAAAGACTCAAGAAAAATAAACAGTACATGGGGTTTTTCCCCGCGGATCAGTTCGAACCGCTTTTTCCCCTGAAAGCGATCGGTGTGGCGAAGAAGCGGATATTTGGGATCGAGATAGCGAGACTGTTCTGAGGGGAAGATCCACCGGTAAGGGGGAATGCGGCTTTGGTTTTTCCGGAGGGAGATTTGAGATGCCGCCGTAAGGATCCAGAGGGGGAGCCAAAGAGCGATCGAGGGGCGCACGATGAGAAAGGAGAGGGCAAACAAGGGGATCGAGAACAAAATTGTCCGCTCTATTCTCAGCGCGCGGATGGAGTCGGCAAACGCCTTTCGATCGGGAAAAAAGCGGAAAAGGGCAAAAGAAAAAGGGACTCCGATTTTTTCTTTGAAAAACCATCTGAGCCAGCACCAGACGAAAACGGCGGGCCAGAGGAGAAGGGCCGCCGTTTTATAGGCGGGGAAAAAAGAATAGAGAAGTAGCGCCGAGGCGGCAATGAACCCCACTTCACCAATTATTTTTTGCTTTCCGATATTCGCTTCATCCTTTTTTTCTCGGAGGGAGTCAATGATTCTGCTCCATGCCGAGAAATTCGGTCAAGCATCGCATCCATGAACTGGTCGTCGTCCAAAATCCGCTCCCCCGATTGGATGTCGTAAATTTTTGAGGTGTTTGGGGCCTCCCCCTGTTTCTTTTCGAAGAGTCGCAAAATCATTTTTTCAAAGCGGCGGAAGGGAGAGAGGGGGCTTGGCTGGCGGAAAACGAAGAGAGTGAAGAAATATCCGTAAAGGGAGGCGGCGGCAAGAGAGGCGGCAGCCGCCCATTGACCAGAGACGAGATCGGTAAAGAGGGTGAATCCGATCAGGCCGAGAATCAACCACCCAGCTTTGAAGGGAATAGCAAAGAAAAGGAGGAGTTTGGATTCAGGGTTGCGGAGCATCCAGGCGACAAGCGTTGCAAAAACGGCGTTGGTGCTGCCGACGAGGAAAAAATGGGGGAAGGGGAGGACGGCCAGAGCGCCCGCTAGGCTCGCCCCGAAATAGAGGGCAAAGAATGTCCGAGGACTCCGCTGTTCTAGAAGCGCGGCGCCGAACATCCAAAGGACATACATGTTGAAGCCGAGCTGGATAAAAAAGCTGAGGGAAACGGGCCTTTGCTCTAAAAAAATATAGGTGATGAGCTGCCAGAAATAAAACCGCTCGATCCCCACCCAAGATAGGGCAAGCCAGTTGTAGAGTTGCGGAAAGAAGCCGGCGGCTAGGCTAGCCCCAAGGGTCGTAAAAATCAGAATTCGGAGGGAATTTCGCATAACATTTTTTTTTATCATAAACTCTTGAATTTTTCTAGCTCGGTCGCTATGATCAGAGGGAAAATCCTAAAGGATCGCTTTATGAAACAGAAGACACACCCGCCCTACCAGGAAGTTTTATTCGAAGATTCTTCGACTGGTTCCAAGTTTATTATCGGCAGCACATTGCAGCCCAAAGAAAAGACCGCCTACGAAGGAAAAGAGTATCCTCTCTACCGCGTTCCGGTCTCTTCCGCTTCCCACCCCTTCTTCACGAAGGCTACGCAATTTACCGATTCTGAAGGACGGATCGGCAAATTCACTAAAAAATATCAGCGAAAGACAGCTGAGGTGAAACAATCTCAGGAGAAACAGGAAGAGGCGAAAAAAGAGAAAGATAAAAAGAAGAAAAAGTAATGAAGGACAAGGTGCAGCGCCTCTTAGCCCGATTGCAAGAGGTTGAGGAGTTGCTGGGCCATCCAGAGACCCTTTCCGACCAGAAGCGTTACCGCGAGCTCACTCAGGAACATTCGCAGCTCTCCGAACTCAAAGACGTCTGGGATCGCCTTCAGTCTTCCGAGCGGCAGCTCGTCGAAAATCGGGTTCTTCTCTCTTCTGAACAAGATCCTGAGATGGTCGTCCTTCTCAGGGATGAAATCGTTCGCCTTGAAGTGGAGTTTGCCGCTTCGCAAAAACGGATTGAGACGCTCCTTGTCCCTCCAGATCCCCGCGATAGCCGGAGCATCATCTTGGAGCTGCGCGCCGGTACGGGAGGCGATGAGGCGGCCCTCTTTGTCGGCGACTGCATCCGGATGTATCAATATTATGCTGGGAAAAAAGGGTGGAAGTTCGAGATTCTCTCCTCTTCTGAATCAGAGGTGGGCGGCTATAAGGAATATATCATGAGCCTGGCCGGCTCTAACGTATTTCGCCTCATGCAATACGAAGCGGGGACCCATCGGGTTCAGCGGGTGCCCGATACTGAGACGCAAGGGAGGGTGCACACCTCTGCGATCACTGTCGCAGTCCTGATGGAGCCCGATGAAGACGAGAAGATCGAGATTGATGAAAAAGACCTCAAGATCGATACCTACCGCGCCTCTGGAGCTGGCGGTCAGCACGTCAACCGGACCGATTCGGCTGTCCGGATCACCCACCTCCCGACTGGCACTGTTGTCGCTTGCCAAGAAGAGCGGAGCCAGCATAAGAACAAAGACAAAGCGATGCGCCTTTTGTCGAGCCGGATTGCCGAAGAGCTCCGGAGGAAAAACCAGAAAGAGGTCTCCGCATTACGGCAAGCTCAGGTGGGCAGCGGCGATCGGTCTGAGCGGATCCGGACGTACAATTTCCCTCAAAATCGGGTGACTGATCATCGGATTGATCTCACTTTGTATAAATTGGATCGAGTCATGGAGGGGGATCTCGACGATTTGACGATCCCGCTGGTCAACTATTTCTATAATGAGCAATTACAGGCGTGAAAAGCATCCTTGAGATTGTCAAACTTTCCACCGCATTTTTGGCTGAACGGAAGATGGAACGGCCGAGAAGAACGGCTGAAGAGGTGGTCGCTTTTGTCCTCGGTTTAAAAAAAATGGATCTTTATCTTCGGTTCGATCAGCCGATTGTCGAGGCGGAGCTGGGGCGCATTCGGGAGCTGTTGAAGCGGTGCGGGAAAGGGGAGCCGTTGGAGTATGTTTTGGGCGAGGTAGAGTTTTTGGGCTGTCGGATCCACCTCGATCGGAGGGTGCTGATTCCTCGGCCTGAGACGGAGATTCTGGCTGAAATGGTGGCTAAGCGGGTAGAGAGCGGCGTACTTTGGGATGTGTGCTCCGGTTCTGGATGTTTGGGGATTGCGCTGAAAAAGGCCCGGCCAGATCTGGAGGTGGTTCTTTCCGATATTTCGGCAGATGCGCTCGCCCTTGCTGAAGAGAATGCGAAGTTGAATGGGGCCTTTGTGGAGATTTTACAGGGGGACTTGTTGGCGCCGTTTGAGGGGAGGAGAGCCGATTGGATTGTCTGCAACCCGCCCTATATCTCTGAGGCTGAGTATTGGAACCTAGATCCTTCCGTGAAGGATTTTGAACCGAAACTGGCTCTTGTGGGGGGCGCCAAGGGGACCGAAATGTATGAGAGGTTCAAAGAGTCCCTTTCCCGATTTTTAAAGCCCGGAGGCAGGGTGTTTTTTGAAATCGGCGCCAGTCAAGGGGGGGCTTTAAAGAAGTTGTTCCCTGAAGGGGAGCTCGGTTTAGACTGGGCTGGGCATTCTCGATTTTTTACTTGTCAATGAACCTAAGTTTTTTGCGGCGCATCCACATTTCCCTTGAAAAGCGAATGGTTCTTTAGTATCCTATTTCCTAATTATGTTTGGCGCATTAACAGATAAATTCCAAAAACTCTTCTCTGGCCTCTCGGGGAAGAAGTCGCTCACTGAGGACAACATCGCTGATGCGGTTCGCGAAGTGCGGCTCGCTTTGCTTGAGGCGGACGTGAACTATGCAGTGGTGAGCGGCTTTGTGAAGCGGGTGAAAGAGAAGGCGATCGGCGATGCGGTGATGAAGTCAGTGACGCCGGGCCAACAGTTTACCAAACTCGTGCACGATGAATTGATCGCCCTGATGGGGAGTGACGAAGCGCCTCTGGATCTGAAAGGGAAAATTTCGGTCATCATGCTCTGCGGCCTACAAGGTTCGGGGAAAACGACGAGTTCTGCGAAATTGGCTCACTATATAGGCAAGACGGCCAAGGGGAAAAAGATCTTGCTCGCCGCGTGCGATTTGCAGCGGCCCGCTGCGATCGATCAATTGAAAAAATTGGGAGAGAGTCTCGGCATTCCAGTCTTCCATCTGGAGGGGGAAAAAAGTCCTCTGAGGACGGCCAAAAGGGCCTACGAAAAGGCGGAGGCGGAAGGGTTCGATGTGTTAATCGTCGATACGGCGGGGCGTCTCCATATTGATGAAGAGCTCATGAAAGAGCTTGAAGAGATGAAGCAGTTTTTAGAGCCGCGCGAGATCCTATTTGTCGCGAATGCGACAACAGGGCAAGATGCGGTCAAGACGGCAGCCGAGTTCGATCGGCGAATTCAGATTACGGGCACGATCCTGACGATGTTGGATGGCAATGCCCGCGCAGGGGCTGCGATTTCGATCCGCGAGGTGACGAATAAACCGCTTAAATTTGAAGGGACCGGCGAAAAGGTCGGCGACTGGCAAGTCTTTAATCCCCGCTCAATGGCCGATCGGATTCTCGGCATGGGCGATGTGATCAATTTGGTGAAAAAAGCCAAAGAAAACTTCTCGGAGGAGGAGAGCGCTGAGCTCGAGAAGAAGTTGAAAAAAGCGAGCTTCACCTATGAGGACTATCTGAAGCAGATGGGCCGAATGAAGAAGATGGGATCCTTTAAAAGCCTCCTCCAAATGCTCCCTGGTTTTGGCGGGATGGGCGATTTCGATTTATCCGATTCCGAATTTAAAAAGACCGAGGCGATCATCTATTCGATGACCCCGAAAGAACGGGAAGAAAAGGTGGAACTTGACCACGAACGGCGAAAGCGGATTGCCAAAGGGAGCGGCGTTCCCCTCGATGACGTCAATAAGATGGTCAAAGGGTTTAAGCGAATTAAGCAATTATTTAAAAATATGCCCGACATGAAAGCCCACGCGAAGAAAATGGGCGGCATGCCGGATTTGAATGAAATGAAGAAACAATTCGAAGGTAAAAAATGGCACTAACGATTCGCATGAGACAACAAGGGGCCAACAGCCGGCAGAGATTCCGCCTCGTTGTCACCGATTCTAGAAATCCCCGCGACGGCAAATATCTCGAGATGATTGGCTGGTATAATCCGTTTGGGGCAGACGATAAAAATTATTTTATCGATGTGCCGCGCGTTCAGTACTGGTTAGACAATGGCGCTGAGATCAGCGATCGGGTGAAATCTCTCGTAAAACGGTTTGCTCCAGAGGTGGTGCAGAAGCTGACTCAAAAAAAAGTCGCCAAAATGGCGAAAAGAAGAGCCCAGAGAAATAAAGAATAGATGGAGATAGATCTTCTGTCGCTCTTCCCCGAATATTTTCAGGGTCCCTTCGACGTCAGCATGTTAAGAAGGGCCAGGGATCGGGGTTTTCTCGAGATCAGGCATACCAACATCCGCGACTTTGCGGAGAATAAGCATGGCCGGGTCGATGATCGCCCTTTTGGGGGAGGGCCCGGGATGGTTCTTTGCCCTGGGCCAGTGGTTAGGGCGATCCGGAGCGTTCGGAGGGAGGGATCCCGCGTCGTCTGTTTATCCCCGCAGGGGAGCCTTCTCACCGCTGCCAAAAGCCAAGAGTTGGCTGGATATCCCCACCTCGTCCTCCTTTGCGGGCATTACGAAGGAGTGGATGAGCGGGCGCTCAAAGAGGTCGATGAGGAGATCAGCATCGGCGATTACGTGCTGACCAGTGGGTGTGCTGCGGCAATCGTTTTGATTGATGCGATGGCCCGGTTCATACCTGGCGTCATCGGTCATCCGGATGCTGTGCGCGAGGACTCGTTTCAAGAGGGGATATTTGATTCGCCCCACTACACGAGACCCGAGAGTTTTGAAGGGATAGAGGTTCCTGCGGTTTTGCTTGGTGGAAACCATGCAGAGATTCGCAAATGGCGAAAAGCCGAAGCAGAGAAAAAAACACGCCGGGTACGACCCGATTTATTATTAGGAGAACATTGTGAGCCGCTCACCATTCATACAAGAAGTTGAAGAAACCTACCTTAAAAAAGATGTCCCGGTGTTTAACATTGGCGACACCGTTCGCGTCAATACGCGGATTGTCGAAGGGGAAAAAGAACGTCTCCAGGCCTTTTCTGGCACAGTGGTTGCCAAGAAGGGGATGGGACTTTCTGAGACCTTTACTATTTATCGAAACGCGTACGGCTCTTGCATGGATCGGGTCTTCTTGCTCCATAGTCCGCGGATCGCATCGATTGAAGTCGTTCGTCCTGGAAAAGTGCGGAGAGCTAAACTCTACTATCTTCGCGGACGTTCCGGCAAAGCCGCTAAGGTGCGCGAGTTATATGTTGCTGGCGACGAACACGCTCCTGCCGCGCCGCAAGTGTAAGTATTTCCAAAAAAAGCTCCGATCCGTTAACTTTTCTGCATGCAGAAATTATCCGGGTCGGAGCTTTTTCGTTTAGAATCTATGTCGCTTTACGAAAAACGTTTGAAAGGAGAAGGGTTTTCTCGCATTGCTGGGATTGACGAAGCGGGCAGAGGCCCTCTCGCGGGTCCCGTAGTTGCGGCTGCTTGCATTCTTCCTGAAGGGGCGTTGTTTAACGGTCTCAACGACAGCAAGCAACTGACTCCAGAGCAAAGAGAAATCCTTTTTATCGAGATGACCCGGTATCACGGCATGATCTACGGCGTCGGAGTCATCGATCATGAACAGATCGACCGGGTGAATATTCTCCAGGCCACTTTTCTTGCGATGAGAAAAGCGGTAGATGAGATGGCTGTTCTCCCCGACTACCTGCTGATCGACGGGAATCAGATTCCCCATTTTGACATTCCGGCTGAATCGATTGTGGCAGGAGATACTCTTTCGGTATCGATTGCAGCCGCCTCCATTCTCGCTAAAGTAACGCGCGACCGGATTATGGGAGAGTTAGACAAAAAGTACCCGCAATATGGATTTAAGCAGCACAAAGGGTATGCGACCGAGCAGCATCTAGAGGCGATCCGATCTTTGGGGCCTTGCCCAATTCACCGGAAATCCTTCGATCCGGTGAAATCTATGCATGGAACCTATGAATAATGTCCAGTTTAGACTTATCAAAAAACCGGATTTCGCTTAAAATCAGGCGGGAGGTTCTCTATGCTAAGCAGTATGACCGGTTTTGGAAGAGCGATTATCGATGCTCCATTTGGGTGGCTCACAGTCGAAATCCAGTCGGTCAATCGGAAATATTTGGAAGTGTTCGTCTCTTTGCCGAAGGAATTTAGCCGATTTGAGCACGAAGTGCGCAAATGGGTAGGGGCGGCGGTGTCGCGCGGCGGAGTTTCGGTACGCGTTTTTGTGATTCCCAGTGCAGCTGCCGTTGAAGGACTCCTCCCCGATGTAGAGGTTTTAAAGGGGCTGAAGAGGGGATGGGAAAAGATCGCGCGGGAATTGGGCGCGGATTCAAAACAGATCGATCTCCCTTTTATCATGCAGTATCTCCCTATTCAGCCCAAACTCGATTTTGCCTCGGACGAGGATTTAACCGCTTTGCACAAATGTGTGAGCGAGGCTCTCAAAGCGTTCATTGAGATGAAGCAGACGGAGGGGAAAGCCCTTGCCAAAGATCTATCCAACCGGCTGCAAGAACTGGAGAGGATGCTGGCTTCAATAGAGGCAATCGCTCCAGACGCTACGGCTAGAATGCGTCAAAAGCTCTCCGAAAAAATGGGAGAGATTCTCAGTTTAGGACCAGAGCTCGAAGAGCGTCTTTTACGCGAGGTGGCCCTCTTCGCAGAGCGGGTGGATACAGCGGAAGAGATCACCCGTTTTCGGAGCCACGTAGTCCAGTTCAAGACGATCCTCAAGGAGGGGCTTGTCGGAAGGAAAATGGATTTCTTGATTCAGGAGATGGGGCGTGAGGTGAACACGATCGGCTCTAAATCGATCGATGCGAAGATCTCCCATCTCGTCGTTGAGATGAAGAGCGAGCTCGAGAAAATTAGGGAACAAGTGCAGAATATCGAATGAAAAAGGGGCTTGTTTTTGTCGTCAGCGCTCCAGCAGGAACTGGAAAGACCACTCTTGTCCGGATGCTCATGGAAGAGTTCCATCATGTGGTCGATAGCATTTCCTACACCACCCGCCTCCCGCGCGCCAATGAAGTGCCTGGACGGGACTATAACTTCATCACTGTCGATGAATTTAAAGCAAAAATCGCCGAGGGAGAATTTCTTGAATACGCCGAGGTTTTCCACCAATTTTACGGCACATCGAAAAAGTTTGTCGATGGGCAGCAAGAAAAGGGGAAACATGTGATCTTGGTGATCGATACGCAAGGAGCTCTCCAACTGAAAGGGGAACTCGATGCGGTCTTTATCTTCATCAGCCCACCCAGTTTGGATGAGCTTCGAGCCCGTCTTTGTCGCCGCAAATCGGAGACAGAAGAGGCGATTGAGACCCGCCTTTCATGGGCTGAAGAAGAGATGGCCCTTGCGGGTCAATACGACTATCACATCGTAAATGATCATTTGAAGACGGCCTATGACGCCCTCCGCTCGATTTTGATTGCCGAAGAGCATCGAAACCGTTAAACTGGGCGCTTGCCAGTTAAACTGCTTGCCAAAAGGAAAACGTCTTATGTCTGACTCCCTGACCACAGAAAGAATTCGGAAGAAATTCAAGAACAATTTTGATCTTTGCAACTTTGCGATCAATATCGCGCGAAACATCATCATGAGTGGAACGCAAGCCACTCTGACGGAGTTACTTACGATTATTGAAGAGAGAGCTTCGGAATCTCGTGGCTGAGAAAATACTGATTACCTCGGCCCTCCCTTATGCGAATGGGCCGCTCCATTTTGGCCATATTGCGGGGGCCTATCTTCCGGGCGACTGTTATGCCCGTTTTCAGCGTTTGATGGGGAATGACGTCCTTTACATTTGCGGGTCGGACGAGCATGGAGTGGCGATCACGCTGAGCGCCGATCTGGCTAAACGGACTCCGAAGGAGCACGTGGATCTTTTTCATGAGATCAACCGGGCATTTTTTCATCAACTCGAGTTTTCTTTTGACCATTACAGTCGAACCACGTGGCCGGGACATATTCCGACGACCCAAGCATTTTATTATGCATTAGACAAGAGGGGAGTGATTGAAGAGAAGGTGGAAAATCATCTTTATTCGGAGTCAGAGAAGCGGTTTTTAGCAGACCGTTATGTCGTAGGGACCTGCCCCAAATGCGGTTACGAAGAGGCCCGTGGCGACGAATGCCAGCAATGCGCAGCCTCTTATGAGGCGACCGATCTCAAAAACCCCCGTTCCAAGCTCACTGGCTCGCCCCTGATTTTGAAACCGAGCAACCACCTCTATCTCCGTTTTGACAAATTCAAAGAACAGCTTGCCGCTTGGATTAAGGAGAAGAAATGGAAGGATAACGTAGTCCATTTTGCTATGCAGTACATCCATGATCTCAAGCCGCGTGCGATCACCCGCGACTCTGATTGGGGAGTGCCTGTGCCCGGCTATCCTGGGAAAGTTTTTTATGTTTGGTTTGACGCTCCGATTGGTTATATTTCGGCAACGCAGGAGTGGGCCCAAAAGATAGGGCGTCCAAACCGTTGGGAAGAGTATTGGTTCGATCCGAATTGTAAATTGGTCCATTTTATTGGCAAGGACAACATTCCATTCCACGCCGTCTTTTTTCCTGCGATGCTGATGGGACAAGAGAGGCCCTACATTTTGCCCGACCAAATTCCGGCCAATGAGTTTTATCTTCTAGAAGGGCGCCAGTTTTCCAAATCGGAAGGGTGGACGATCGATCTGCAAGAATTTTTCACCCATTACACACCTGATCAAGCTCGCTATGCTATTGCCGCTAACGCTCCGGAGAGTTCCGATTCCGAATTTTCTTGGAAGGATTTCCAAATGCGCTGCAATGCCGAACTGCTTGGAAAATTTGGCAATTTCGTTAACCGGGTCCTTGTTTTTGCGAGACAGCATTGTCAGGGAAGAGTTCCTTTGCTGGGGGCGCATGATGGAGTTTTTCTTCGACAAATGGATAGATTGGTTGAGATGACGGCTGAGAGTTTTCAAACATTTCATCTGCGGCATGCGTGCCAGCTCCTCATGGAGCTATCCCAAGCAGGCAATACCTTTTTTGACGCCAAAAAACCGTGGATTCTCGCTAAAGATCCCGCTGCTAGAAATGAATTAGATACAGTCATTGCGCTCAGCATCGAGTGCATCAAGAATTTAGCCCTTGTTGCATCGCCCATCATCCCCGCATCGGCCCAGAAAATTTGGCAGATGCTTGGATATTCTGGTGAGCTATCGAAAGGACATTGGCCATCGATCCACAAAACGCCCGTTCCAACCGGGCAAACGTTCAACGAGCTCGAGATCTTATTCCGGAAAGTCGAAGACGAGGAGATTGAGACGCAGATTCAGAAATTAGGTGAAAAAGTAAAAGAGGCCCGCATGACGACCGTTACGACCTATCAACCCCTCAAACCGTCCGTCGCATTTGACGATTTTGTCAAACTCGATTTTCGCGTTGCCCAAGTGCTTGAGGCTGAGAAGGTTCCAAAGTCGAAAAAACTTTTAAAACTCCGAGTCGATCTCGGTTTTGAGAAGAGGACGATTGTCTCTGGGATTGCCCTTACGTATGAACCGGAGGCACTGATCGGCCGCAAAGTGGTGATTGTCGCCAACCTTGCACCCGCTACCATTATGGGGATTGAGAGCCAGGGGATGGTGCTTGCGGCGAGTCTTGAAGCAACGCTCGAGCTGCCGCAGATTCAGCATCTGGCTCCGGGCGCCGTCGTTACGTAATATTATGCAAACTCTAATTGATGGTGGGTATCTGACTGGAAAGTTTTGGCCATCTCTGTGATGGCTTTTTCGAGTCCGGTGTGCCGTTTTTGCACTTGGTTGTTATGAATAGAGATTGCGATGGCCTTTGTGGTGCCGACGAGGTAGACCAGCCGTTTGCCGCGAGTGACTGCGGTATAGAGCAGATTTCGGTGAAGCAATTTGAAGTGAGAAGTATGGATAGGGATGACCACGCAAGGGCACTCGCTCCCCTGATATTTATGCACAGAAGTGGCATAAGCGAGAACCAGTTCATCGAGATCGGCCAAGTCGTACTCGATCTCTCTGTCATCGAATCGGACCAGGACGATATTTTCTTTTAGATCGACGATTCTTCCGATATCGCCATTATAGATATTTTTATCGTAATTGTTTTTAATTTGCATGACTTTATCGTGCAAGTGGAAACGTTTTCCGGCCCGAAAGATTGGTTTATTGCTTGGATTTAAAAGATTTTGGAGTGCGTCGTTGAGCATTTCGACCCCGATGCCCCCCTTTTTCATTGGGGAGAGGACCTGGATATCATCGATGGGGTTGTAGTTCCATAATTTTGGAATTTCCTCGGAGACGAGTCTTAAAATGATTTCGGAGATTGCTTCTGGGGTATCGGCTGCGATGAAGTGGAAATCGCTCCTTTCGTTTGTGCTGAGTTCTGGGAATTCTCCGTGGTTGATTCTATGCGCGTTGGTGATGATTTTGGAGCCCTTGGCCTGTCGGAAAATTTCGGTTAAGCAAGTGACTCCGATTTTGTTGGATCCGATCAAATCGCGGAGGACCGTTCCGGCCCCGACGCTTGGCAATTGATCGATATCGCCCACCAAAAGGAGACGAGCCTTTGTGGGGACGGCCCGCAGAAGGTAGAATAGGAGCTGCGTATCGATCATGCTTGCCTCATCGATGATCAAGAGATCGCAATCGAGCGGATTCTCTCTGCTCCGTTTAAAGCTTTTTGAGGCGAAGTCCATTTCCAATAAAGCATGGATAGTGAAGGCGAGCTTATGGGTGATTTGCGTCATCCGTTTAGCGGCCCTTCCTGTGGGTGCAGCGAGGATGATTTTATTAGTGAGTTTGTATGAGATGGCTAAAATCGCATTGGTGATAGTGCTTTTTCCGGTACCGGGTCCTCCCGTGATGATGTGGACCTTATCGGTGAGCGCCTGCATGACGGCCGTTTTTTGTTGTTCGGCGAATTGGATGGAGAGTTTTTCCTGGACCCAGCCGACCGCTTTTTCGGTATGGATGGAACGGACCGCCTGCTTGCCTCCGATCAAGCGCAACAGATCGCGAGCGATACTCTGTTCGTAGGCGAAGTAGAGTTTAAGCCAGATCATTCCATTTTGTTTGACGATTTGTTTTTCGACTAAGTGATCGATTGTTTTTTCGATTAATTGGTTGTCTACTCCGAGGATGGCTGCGGCGATGGGGGTGAATTCGGCCACGGGGAAGCAAGTATTTCCATCGTTAGCTAGTTCCCATAAGACGAATTCGACGCCGGCTGCCAGTCTTTCTGGCGAATGGAGGGCGAAGTCCAATTTCAGGGCGATCATATCGGCTATTTTGAAGCCGATTCCGAAGATTTCTTTGGCTAGTTGGTAGGGATTTTCTTTGACTTTAGCGATACTTTGATCGCCGTATTGTTTATAAATTTTTTGGGCGTAGCCGGGGCTGGCTCCGTGGGAGCGCAAGAAGACCATGACCTCCCTAATCGAGCGTTGTTCATTCCAGCACTCTTTGAGCTGGCGAATTTTTTTTTTGCCAAGCCCCTCGATTTCATAGAGTCGGTTTGGGTTTTTATCGATAATTTCGAGCGTATCGGCGCCGAAGCGGTCGACGATTTTTTTGGCGAATACCGGGCCGATCCCTTTAACGAGGCCCGATTCAAGATATTTTTGGATGCCGAGGATGTCTGAGGGGGCTTCGACGGTATATTCAGCGACCTCGAATTGTCGTCCGTGGGAGGGGTGGTTTTTCCAAGCTCCTTTGCAGACGATATTTTCACCTGGTTGGAGGCCTGGGAGCTTGCCGACGATGACGGTGAGGTCTTTTTTTCTGGGTTCTTTTAATCGAGCGACGGTGAAGCCATTTTCTGGCTGTGTGTAGACGATGGCGTCGACGTAACCGCTGAGCTGTTCATCCATAGGAAAAAATTTTAGCATCTTGGATGAAGGTTCACAAGGAAATTTCTTGCAAATTATTGGTTCTCAAATTTATGATCATCTTTGTCAAACTGATCCGGGTTAGCTCAGTGGTAGAGCAGTGGACTGTTAATCCATTGGTCGTATGTTCGAATCATACACCCGGAGTTTCTCTATAGAAATTGGGGTCTAAAATCGGTTCAAAAAACCGCCCCCAAACAGTCAAATGCCGTAATCTTGCCGGAGTACGGAATTTCCTTAAATCACCCAAGCAGGGTGTTGGTTCCGTTAAATCTACGGAAATCATTAGAACATCCTTTTTTACTAGCCAATTTCAAGCGCATGGATTGTTACGCCAATTCGCTTGTGAAGGAGTTAAAATGGGTTCGATTCGTCAAAGACCACTGAAAAACGGTGGCGTTCGTTATCAAGCTGAAGTTCGTCTTAAAGGTCATCCTACTCTTGTTGCCATGTTCGATAGAAAAACCGACGCGAAAAGCTGGGTTCAAAAAGTTGAGACAGATATTCGCAACGGTCGCCATCATCTCTATTCTGAAGCCATGCGTCATACTTTCGCAGAAGCTGTGGAACGCTACTGTAAAGAACAGCCCGTAACGATTGCGAAGAAAGGGCATCTTGATTGGTGGGTCAAGGAAATGGGGGCTATCTACTTACAGGATATACGACCAGCGGTGATTTCCGAAAAAAAACAAAAACTCCTCACTGAGCCGAATCATAAAGGCACTATCCGGACCAAGAGCACATGCAATCGTTACTTAGCCACCCTCAGCCATCTGGTGAATATCTGTGTAAAACAGTGGGAGTGGGCGACTGAGAATCCGGTGAGGAAGATCTCTCGTGAAAAAGAGCCGAGAGAAAGAACCCGCTTTCTCAATCCTCAAGAGCGAAGTCGATTCCTTGAGGCATGCCGTGAAAGTGATAATCCCGATCTCTTCGCGTTTGTTGTGCTTCTCCTAAGTACGGGATGCCGATATAACGAGGCGCGATGTCTGAAATGGACTGATGTCGATCTTGCACAAGGAAAAATCACGATCACAAAATCAAAGAACTCTGATATGCGGTCTCTTCCAATTCGAGGACTGGTTTTGGATTTATTCAGAGATTTGTCAGCAAGGCGTCTATCGCTTAGTTATGTTTTTCCTGGTCAAGATAAGTCAAAACCTCTGGAATTTCGGAGAGCTCTTAAAACTGCTATTAAACGAGCTGGATTGCAGGGATTCCGCCCGCACGACTGTCGTCATTCTTATGCGACCGAAATGCTGGCCCAGGGGCTTTCCTTGGGAGAGATTGGCCATCTGTTAGGCCACCGCAGCGTTTCAATGACAAGGCGCTATGCCCACCTTGTTGAATCTCGATCTGTAGATGCTGTTGCAAAAATGTCAGAACAAATTTTTCAAGGAGTTGAAAATGGACGAGCAATCTAAGCCCCCTCATAATTTGGTCTCACTGACTTCTGAGGCGTTTTGGGAAAAACTTGATCAAATACACGATGACATAAGAGAACGTTTTTTTGGATACACATATAAAATATTGTCAACGAAAACTCTGAGACGAGATGACAGTAATGAAACGCTTGTAGAGGCTCTTTGTTGTTATGAGGAATGGTACGAAAAAAACAAAGACAGTATTTATTTCGAATGTGACAGTGCATGTCATTTTTTAAGATTGGTTCTTGAAAGAAATGCCCCTCTTTTTGGTTATGAAGAAGAAGTCTTCGGTCCATTGAACATCAAAAGAGATCGTTCGGGATTGTCGGAGCCGCAGAAAAAGGAGATAGCCTTTCAGGCAGGTGCGCAAGTGCTTTGGTACCTGAAAAAAAGTAAAATCCCGACAATACAGGAGATGCAAGAATTGTTGCTCAATAAAACCCATCCATTTTTTGAAATTCTAGCAGCAGGAGATCCGAATTTATCTTTTGGCTCACGCACTGTTAGTAACTGGATAAGCAAAGTATTTCCAATTCCGCAGGATGCAAGAAGAGGGCGCCCTTCAAAGGTTGCAATTTCTCCGACGGCGTTTGAATGCTTGGTCTGTATTCCAGGAATTTTCTCAGAAAGGGGTGCAGTTATTAACTTTTCAATACTTCAATTTGTTTTAACATCTATTTCTCGGTTTTTAGAGAAGTTGGAATGGACACGAGAACAGATTATTAATTCAGAGATCTTTAAGCTCTATGCGAATCCAGTTCATCCTTTTCTTCGGATTTATAATGCAGTCTGGGTTCATCAAGTCTTCTTGAAAAATAGCAGTATTTTTACCCCATAATTTAGGTGCCATCAACGACGATTATTTAAAATTCTAGATACGTCAATCTAAAGCTGTTTGGATTTTAAGGAATACTCCGGCAAGAGATTTCCAGAACAAAAAAACGGTTTTAAGGAGACGTATCATGAATCAATTACCTACGCAATACCTAGATAAGAACCAAGCTCTTCAAAAATACCCTTTTCTTACAGCGAACATGCTGAAGAACCTTTTGTTTAAAGACATTGGAGGTTTTAGAGGCAAGGTCGTGAGGAAAGTCGGCCGTCGTGTTTTTTTGGACGAGGTGGCTTTACTGCGTTTCATAGCTGATAGCAAGTGAGGCACTATGTTAGCAGCTGTAAATGAAAAAGCCGCTGGAGGGAACCAAGCGGCTGACTCTCGAGAAAAAATCGAAAATTTAGACCTAGATTGTAATGAAAATCTCAATTTTCCGAAACCTGTTTCTAGAGAAGATTCGAAACAGAAAATGGAATATTTAATCATTCCTAAGACACTGACAGCAAAGAATCAAATAGAAGTGTTCCTTAAGACCGAAAAGAAAAATCTATCGCTCACTTGGCGAGGGGCAAAGAAATCGTTAAGCGGAGAGTGGCCAAAATCGGAGACGCCTTATTTTAGCATTCAGGAGAGCAGAAAAGTAGACCTACTGAAACTCCTCAAGAAGGTAAAGATTCCTATAGACGAGATTGAATTGCGCGAATTCATTCCGCCTCCTGAGATCCCAAAATATTTGAAGAAAGCGAATCGAATACAAGAGGCTGGAAATCAATATAATAAGGCTTTGCAGGAGATCGAATTTAAAGAAGCAGAAGAATTAGAAAATGCTAAGTCTGTGTTTATTACAGAAGATATTTCGGCCACTGAATATTTGCAGCGTATTGGAGAAATTAAAAATCGATATGCGCCTCAAAAGCAACATTTCCTGGATCTTGCAAATCGGAACTATGAAGCCGCCAATGTGGTGCATGAGCAAGGAGAAGAAAGCTTAAAAGCGGGAAACGAAGAGCCAGTAGATCAAAATCAAATTGTTGCAGCATTCAATCAATCATTCGCGATCATTGAGGTCCCCCAATTTGGCATTATAGAGTTTGGGAAAGACAAAATTTGGATCCACAAGAAGCGAGATATTTTGGATCGCTTTCAGAATCAGAAAGTCATCACTGGTTATATAATCATGGACAATGGGGATTCAAAGGCGATTCATAAAACGAAAGCTGAAATCTGGCTAAGTGCTCTGGATCGAAATACTTATTATACGATTGATTTCCGACCGGATCAGTCACCAGGTGAATTTATCGAAAATGGGAAACGGATCTACAACTCTTGGGTAGGTCTTTGTGTCAAACCTAAGAAAGGGAACTGTGAATTGTTTAAGAGGCATATGCTAGAGATCATTTGCGCAGGGGATAGGGTTAATTTTGATTACTTATGGAGACTTGTTTCCAATTGGGTTCAGCGCCCCTGGGAACGCACATGCTCCCCTGTATTTAGAGGGGCTCAGGGAATAGGAAAAGGGGCCTTTACAGAAACGATTGGGAAAATATTTGGCCCTACTTACTTTCTTACCAACGAGCATGAGCAGGTTTTTGGAAGGTTCAATGCCGCTATTATGGGGAAAGTACTCCTCCATCTCGATGAAGCGCTTGTTGATGGGGGGCGTCGATTCATAGGGAAGGTTAAGGGAATCATTACCGGACCTCAGTTTCCAATTGAGATGAAAGGTAGAGATCCAATCTCCATGAATAACCCGAGAAAAATGATGATCTCTTCGAATGAGTCTTTCGCTATTCCGGTTGATGCTGATGATCGCAGATTTCTTTTTTTGGATGTGGCTCCCCGTCGGGCTAGAGATATCGAATACTTTAAAAATTTATTCCATGAGATCAATAACGGAGGCGTAGAAGCTCTTTTGTACGACTTATTGAATACCGATTTGAAGGGATTTGATCCGATGCAGCTTCCTCGAGGAGGGCAAAAGTTTGGTTTTGATAATAAAATTGCATCGGCGGGATCATTTCATAAATTCCTTTTCCAGGCTTTCTCTGAAGGAACGTTTAACCTTGGAGCTATGGCAGGAAAATGGACGACTGAAATTCGAACAGATCTTCTGTATGATCATTATCTCGATTTTTGCGATCCAAGAAAACTGAGTCCCGTTATGGAGGAGGCAGTGGGACGAGAGCTTCAAAAAATGCTCGGGAAGACTGGATTTTCAAAAACAAGAAGAAGATTCGATGGAGGTCCAAAATACGTGTATGTAGTTCCGGATTTGACAAAATGTAAAGAGGCGTTTGCGGAGGCGTATAAGACAACCTCAACCAATATTTTTTGTGAGGACTGAAATGCCGTTATTTCAGAACGATATGACAGTTCTTACTGAACGAGGAACAGTAATTGTGATCAGGAACACTTAAGTCACTGATATTAAGGTGCTGTTCTTGGTGTTCCTGGACAAATACATGTAAAATGGATTTAGCGATATCGAGGCGTGTTTAAAACCAAATAAGGGTTTGAAAACTGTCTAGGAACACCAAGATCAAGGATTGGTTATTAACACTTAAGAAAATCTGTATCGGGGAACATCGCTGTTAGGAACTAGGAACAGCCGATAGGATCTGGACTATCTTTTGTAGAGTGGGGTTTTTTATGAAAAGCACGTCAGAAAAACAAAAGTTTATTGAATTGAGAGCAAGAGGTTTGTCGTTTGATAAAATCTCCCAAGAACTCGGCATTTCCAAACCGACTTTGCTGAAGTGGAGTCAGGATTATGGCAAGGAAATCGCTAACTTGCTCTATTTTCAATTTGAATCAACGCTCACGCAGTTTCGTCTAGAGAAGCGTGCCAGGATTGAATCGATGGCGACCATTTTAGCTAAGGCGATAGAGGAGTTGAAATCGAGATCCTTCGAGGAGCTTAGCGCAAAAGAGCTCATGAGCATTGTAGGGTATGCTAGCGAAAAATTGGAGACAGAGTTTTCCCGAGTGCGATACATCACAGATGAATGCATAGATCCGATGGATAGGATAGAGGATGAAGTCCTTGCCCCTAAAACTTTACCATTTCCTTACTAAAATTTTCCCAATCCAGGTTCATTTTTTGGCTGCACCAATATTTTCCCTCAAATGTAAACATTCCTCCTAGCAAGACGCGCTCAACATAAGCTGAATAAAAAACCGTCGGAACGTCAGGCTGTTAAATTGATGTAGCTGTTTGACTTTTTTGAAAATCAATGGCATCCTAGCGGATTAAAATCTGGGAACAGCCATGCCAAAGAAAGAAACAGAAACTTCCAAAAAAGCCAAGACGACAGTCTACATGACGGAAGAGGAAGAGGTTTTTCTGACTGAATTATTCATTAAAAGGCTCCGAGAACGTCGGAAAACTGATAAATCAGCTCTTCTATGTGAGGGAATCCGTTTGTTATTTGAAAAGGAAATAGGGAGCATGACTAATGTCTAAGAAGCCCGAAAGCATATTGAATGAGCCAGCTGTCCACGGCGATTCCTCTAGTGAATACACTTCAACCTTACAGACAATTGTCAGTAAGATAGAGGTTGCTCAAACAAGAGCGATAAAGGCCGTAAACGTCGAATTGGTCTCGATTTATAGAGATATCGGCCAGATCATCCATGAAAAACAAGAGACCGCGGGTTGGGGAGCATCCATCGTGGAGCGGCTCGCAACTGATTTAAGAAATTTCTTTCCAAAAACCAAGGGGTTCTCCTCTCGTAACTTATGGATTATGAGAGACTTATACGTTTCCTATCGGGATCATGAAAAACTGCAGACACTGTCTGCAGAAATTAGCTGGTCTCACAATGTGGCTATCTTATCGAAATGCCAAGATCGCCTAGAACGAGAGTTTTATATACGCATGTCCAAGAGGAATGCTTGGAGTTATCGCGCCCTTTTGAACTACATAGAGAGTAAAACGTATGAAAGGACGATGGCCAGCCAAGAAAATTTTGAGGCCAACCTTCCAAAAAAAATGACTCCTGAAGCCAAATTGGCAATGAAGGACGAATATTCGTTTGATTTTTTAGAGCTTGGAGAGGAACACACGGAACGTGAGCTGGAGCGTGCGGTTGGCAAGAACATAGAATTGTTTTTGCGAGAGGTTGGTAATGCCTACACCTTCGTAGGATCTCAATATCGTCTTGAAATAGATGGGCAAGAATTTTTTATCGACCTTCTCCTATATCACCGCAAGCTTAAATCATTAGTAGCGATTGAGTTGAAAGTGGGCCCCTTTATTCCCGAACATGTTGGGAAAATGCAATTTTATCTGGCCGTGCTCAATGACACTGTCCGCCTTGCTGATGAAAACCCATCGATTGGGATCATCCTATGCAGAGAAAAAAGCAGACTGATTGTTGAGTATGCTCTTAAAGACAGCAATAAACCCATTAACGTCGCTGCCTACAAAACTGTAACGACTTTGCCGAAAGAGTTTAAGGATGAGCTACCGTCGCCGGATCAAATAGCACTTTTACTCGAACACATCAATTAACAGAAGACTTTCGATTATGTTTGAATCAATTGTTGTAACCGCAAGAAATTCTTTCGAATATTCCAAGCCTTTGGATATTGGTTCTTTAGTCGAAAGTATGTTTTTTTATGGAAAAAGTACACTCGTGGCTAACTACGTGATGCTCGATCAGCTGTATCAATATTTTGGTGGGGAATATCTATACAGATTGCTGAGCGAAGAATTTCTAAATATTGTTTATTTGGAGTCGACAGTAGGCATTCGAACTGATAAACAAAACGAAATAGACTATCACAATATTATCCAGTTTAATTCACCTCAACACCAGTTCCAAGATAAATTGAGAGAACTCTGCATTAGCGCGAGCGGGAAAAAGGGCGCTGCACGAAGGCTTGCTCAGAGACTTGAAAGATATATTAGCGTGAGCAGGGAGACGCCTAAAGTATTAGAAGGGGCAAAAGAATCCATTCTCAATCAAAGATACACGGAGTCTTCTGCTAGAATAATTCTTAAGGAATTAGTCCCAAATTTAGAATTAAATGAAATAGGCATTTTTAAGACTCATCAAGAAAGAGATGGGATCGTTTTAGAGACAGATATCAATTTTTCCAAGGTGAATGAAGTATATCATCAAAGAGTGTCTCCGTCTGACTCAACGATTACCCCTGCATTTATCCTTGCCCATATACTCAAACTTGAAGAGGAGTTGTTTTTTGCCTCTTCACATTTATCGGAATTGTGTTGCAGCGACTTAAGCTCTCAGTTGGGTATGAATAAAATTGATTACCTAATGGAAAGGAGCGCTAAGAGTAGCCGGAACCTTCAGAATTTTAACGAGATTGTTTTCAACGATGTGAAGACCATCCGAGAAGCAGTGAATGCAAATCAAGTCGATTTAGCGGATTTATTTAAAGCGCTTGAGCAATCACGAAAGTTTAAAAAGTGGCTTCATGGTCTGCCTCCTGATGCGCATTTATTCAAAAGCTATCATGAAGAAATTACGCGTGAATCTTTCCTTCAAAAACTCCCTGGCAAAGCCATCCGCTATTCCGTTTTTGCGAGCCTTGGGTTATTAGCCGATGCGTGCCTTCCGAAAACTAAAGCAGTTCTAACAGCTCTATCTCTTGGTGCATTTGATACATTTTTTCTCGATAGATTTGCTCTGGGGTGGAAACCCAATCAATACGTTGAGGGGAGTTTGAGAAAATTGGTTAGGGAAAAAGAGAGTAAACGTTGAATGAAAAAATACGTCTTTAAGTCCTACAGCAAGATTTTCCCTGAACTCTTTCTTAGAGAAAAAGAAAGGATTTCCTCTCGTGTAAAAACGGCTTTGGCTATTGAGCATATTGGAAGCACATCAGTTCCTAATTTAGGCGGGAAAGGGATCATTGATATTGCTATTGCCGTTCATAGACAAGACATGGATTCAGTATCAGAGCAGCTTCAAAGTTTAGGTTATGAATTCAGACCCACTTTCAGTACTCCCGATCGATTCTATTATATTATCTATTTACCTGATCCTGAAGAGGGGGAAAGAAGGTATCACGTCCATTTGACATATCCAGAAAATAGCGAATGGGGACAGTTTATTGGCTTTAGGGACTACTTGAGAAATCATCCAGATGAAGTTGAGGAATATGCTGCGATGAAAAAGCAGGCTGCGGAAGAAGCAAATCATGAAGGCGAGCGCTATCGAAAAATCAAAGAACCTATGTTCAAAAAAATCAGGTCCTTAATGGCTCAGGATCAGGAAGGTAAGCGGTTACTCGTAGAGGAAGACTTCGTACGCCGTTTAGTGGCTACTCAGTTTCCTCAGTGGAAAGATCTTCCGATCAAAGCGGTCTCCGTCAGCGGATGGGATAATAGGACGTTTCATCTGGGCGATCACATGCTTATTCGCATGCCAAGCGCGGCAGAATATGCGCTTCAAGTAGAAAAGGAGCAGCATTGGCTGCCGAAGCTGGCCCCCTTTTTGCCTCTGCCAATTCCAATGCCTTTAGCGGTTGGAGAGCCAATGGATGGCTATCCTTGGAAATGGTCGGTTTATGGTTGGTTGGCGGGTGAGACGGCCGCCTCGGGGCATATAGCAGATCTGTGTAAATTTGCAGTTGATCTTGCGAAATTCCTCAAGGCTTTCCAATCCATTGACTCGACAGGTGGGCCTTTGCCTGGTCTTCACAGCTTTTATCGCGGAGGGTCATTGATGACCTATGATGCAGAAGTCAGACAGGCCCTCGCCACTCTCGAGGGAAAGATCAATGTTAGGGCTGCGACCCAAGTCTGGGATACGGCTCTTGAGACTGCTTGGAACGGAAAGCCTGTGTGGGTTCATGGCGACATCAGTGCTGGCAATCTATTAGTTCAAAAGGGGTTCCTCTCTGCTGTAATCGATTTCGGACAGCTGGCTGTTGGTGACCCAGCTTGTGATTTGGTGATTACCTGGACATTTTTCAATGGGGAAAGTAGGAAGGTTTTTCAGGATGAGCTTCTACTCGACGAGGGAACATGGGCCAGAGGGCGTGCTTGGACACTTTGGAAATCCCTGGTTGTCGCTGCTGGCTATACGAATCCAAATAACTTCGAATCTGTGCGATGTTGGGATATTATAAAAGAAGTGCTGGAAGAAAAAAATGATTGAGAATCCATACTATTCTGAAAAATAAGAGAATCGAATGAAACACACTGACTATATCGAAGTTGACGGCTTTAAATTCCGATACCTCACAGAAGGACATGGCCCTGACACACTGGTTATCGGTAGCTCCCTCTATTACTCGCGTAGCTTTTCTCAAAATCTCCGAAAGTCTTTGCGATTGCATTTCATTGATCATCGCGGGTTTGCAGAGCCCCCTACTCATGGAATCAATGAGGTATCATCTTTTGATGTGCTTCTAGATGATATCGAACAAATAAGACAAAAACTCTCTCTGAAAAAATGTATCGTCATTGGACATTCCGCCAATGGTCGATTGGCTCTTGAATACGCCAAAAAATATAAAGAACATGTGTCTCATGTTGTGATGATTGGTACGCCACCAAATATGGGGCTAGACAATCTTGCAATGGCCGCGTGTAATTGGGATGAATCAGTTTGGCCAGAAAGAAAAGCCGCGTTTGAGCAAAACATGAAGATTTTCTCAAATGAAGAGCTCGGCAAGCTGCCTCGGGATCAGCAATTCTCTAAAATGAACGCTCGCAATGCTCCCAAAAACTGGTACGACTATTGTTTTGACTCAAGCTTCCTTTGGCAGGGGGTAAAACCCAATATCAAGATCCTTGATCAAATACATCTTCAATTTGGACGTGAGATTGATATTTCAAAAGAGCTAGAGTCGCTGGATTGTCCTGTCATGGTAGTCTATGGTCGTTTTGATTTTGCTGTTCCACCAGTACAATCTTGGGATTCTTTCCGTTCCAAGTTCAAGGATCTAACCGTCCGTATTTTTGAAAGAAGCGCTCATAGTCCTCACTATGAGGAAGCGAGCCTTTTCGATGAGGAGTTACTAAAATGGGTAAGGAGAACATGAGGCATCGATCGATCATTCTGTACATGTTTTTAGTTATCCATTGCTTAAGTCTCTATGCAAAAGAAAATGTAATCGACCTAGAAGAGATGTCGCAGGATTATGTTCTTGAAGCTAAACAATTACATATTCCGGGTCATCCTACAGCTTGCAATGCTTCCATTGTGCGCTGGCATGATAGGCTTGTTTTAAGTTTTGATGCTTATAGCATCGGAAAAGAGGATCAACCAGATTTGATGGGTCTTGTCATTTTAGATGAAGGATTTAACGTAATTGGAACTCCTCAAATTCTTGATGTTCCGAAGAATCTTTGGCAAGATGCGCGTCTTATTGTACTCAATGATATTCTCTACTTGGTATTTAATGGGGCTATTGATGGGGGAGTGCGTCGGACATTCATTGCTCAAGCAGATTTTAATGGTATAGAGTTCTCTATAGAGCCTCCAAAATCACTTTTGCGTTTTCCTGGAGAAAATCCTAATCAATGGGAAAGAAATTGGATACCATTTGCTTATAATAATTCCCTTCTTTTGGCCACCTATCTTTTGCCTCATCGAGTCCTAAGTTCTTCGATAGGAAGCCAGGATTGTGAAGAAGTGGCTTCATCCAATTTTTCTAGTTCTTGGGTGTGGGGAACTCCAAAAACAGGAACAACAGCTCATTTAGATGGGAATCACTATCTTGCGTTCTTCCATTCCATCAAAGTCATGTCTAGTATTCATTCAGAGGGAAAACCGATTCAGCATTATTTCATGGGTGCTTATACCTTTGAAAATCACCCACCTTTTAGAATAACAGCAATGAGTCAAGAGCCTATCATCGGTAAACATTTTTATCATGGTCCAGAATACGCCATGTGCAAACCTTGCCGCGTGGTTTTCCCTTGTGGATTTATTATGAATGAACAGTTCATTTGGATAGTTTTTGGCAGACAAGATCATGAGATATGGATGGCAAAGCTTGAGAAAAAGAGACTCTATGACAACATGGAGCAATGCAATGTTGATTAGAATTCATCGCTTTAGATGTTTTTATTTCAATCTATATAGCATGTAGTTAAGGGCAGAATAGATCGATATGACATATAAAATATTAAAAGCAACCTCGCAGGAATTAAAAACCCTAGATCAAGCCATCACTGATTTCAATATCCAAGTCTCTCCAGAGCTTCCAAGGGCCGAAATTCACAGACTGGACTTTTCTGTTAAAAGTGAAAATGGCGAATTGTTAGGGGGCATACAAGCTTATTGGGTAAACTGGGGTATCTTACACGTTGAACTCATTTACGTATTCGAAGCCTACCGCCATCAAGGAATTGCCTCTACTCTGTTAAAACATGTAGAGCAAATTGCAAAACAAAATAAATGTCATTTGGCTCATTTAGATACATTTGATTTTCAGGCACAGGATTTTTACCTTGAACATGGATATTCTGTTTTCGGCGTTCTAGAGAACGCTCCAAAAGGGCATTCTCGTTATTACATGAAAAAGGAGTTATGATGGAATACGTGAAATATGAAACCGCTCAAAAACATGCAAATTCTCCTAATTGCATTGTGTACGAATACCCTATGAAAAATTCTGAAATGAATATTGGCGTAGCAGAAATTACTCATAGATATCCAGATGAAGGATACGCCGTTAATCATAAGTGTAGCGAGATGGGCTATATTCTAAAAGGGTCAGGAAAACTGATCACCGAAACTGGAGAAGTAAATCTTTCCGTGGGTGATGTGGTTTATGTTCCTCATGGGGAGAAATATTATTGGGAAGGAAATATGACAGTGATTCTGCCCGCAACACCAGCCTGGTATCCAGAGCAGCATGAAACCGATCTTACTACTGACAAACTAACGGTTTTGCCTGAATGAAGGGAGAAAATGTAGAGTTCCTGATCTCTCGATACAAGGAACTGGTGAGTTTTCAAGAAGCTCATTTCGTCCTGATTGCTCATGAAGATGCAATGGTTGCGACGGTTTTTAAAATCACGCAGCCCAATGGCGCAGAGTTCATTCTTAAAATATGCTCTCGCGATGGGGACTACTATCGGGAAGCCCATTTTTTGCATCATTTTCATGAGAAAATTCCGACGCCTCGCGTCATTCAGCTCATTCCTCCAAAAAACGATCTGCATGGAGCCATTCTCATGGAATTTTTACCTGGGAAATTGCTTAACACAGAGGTACTGACTGATGAGCTTTGCTATGAAATAGGCTCTCTTCTTGGCACTATTCATCTCGATTCAGTTAAAGGTTATGGAGACCTCACTGAGCCTGGGCAACTATCCTCCGATCCTCGAATTCCTTTCACACTAAAATTTGAAGAAGGAATGAACGAATGTCGAGATCATTTGCCTTCCAGTCTCTTCGAGAAATGTCGCCGATATTATGACAGTCACATCGATCTTTTGCTTGAGACAGACGGCCCTTGCGTTATACATCGCGATTTTCGACCAGGTAACCTCATCGTTGATCATGGAAAGATCCAAGGAATTATTGATTGGTCTTCAGCTCGTGGGGGATTTGCTGAGGAAGATTTTTGTCCTCTGGAATTCGGCGAATGGTCCACCCACGCGTCTTATAAACAATCATTTTTAGGTGGTTATGCTAAAATCAGAAAGATTCCCGATTATCACCGCATCCTACCTCTCTTGCGCTTAAGCAGAGCTATTGGGGCGATTGGGTTCACAGTCAAGCGCGGAACCTGGGAGCATAAAGGCTCAAAGATTTATCAATTTAATCGTCAATATCTTGAGAAGAACCTGTGAAAATGATCACGCATCGTCGCGTACTAAAATATCTTCTTCGAGATAAGACGATCTCCACAAATGTGCTTACGAACTATTTTGCTTCTAAAATGCCGGAAATTTGCCGGAGTTGCAGATTTCCGGACTTTGATTTAGGTTGACCTCTGTTACCAATATTTCCTAGAAAAAAATCTGAATCTCTCTATAGACTTGTGTGAGCAAGGGTGATTTAAGGTCATCTGAAGTACTTGAAGGAAACGGTTCTTCAAGACTGTTAATCCATTGGTCGTATGTTCGAATCATACACCCGGAGTTTCTGATTTATAGGCACTTAAAGCGCAAGCTCTAAGTGCCTTTTTCATTTCTCTGGCACGTTTTTGGCACAAAGCATCTCACAGCACATGGCATTAGACAAGCAATCGAATTGACTGGGTTAAAATGAATAAAAATCACCATTTTTTATGGTCAAGTGTGCCAAATTCGTGCCAAATCTCACGATCTGTCGTTTAGATATCTATGAATATTATGAAAACAACGTGAGATTAGCAATCTGTTGTTGCTTGCTTTCGAGTCTCTAATCCATAATCGATCCCTTTAATTAACAAGAGGTGGCTGTGGCTGTTATAGGAAAGAAGAGAAAAAAACACAGAGGAATTCAAGAGCGTGTGGGCAAAAATGGGGTAGTTACTTTCAGAGCGCAAGTCCGATTGAAGGGGAAATATGTTACGAACAGTGTCGCCACATTGCAAGCGGCGCTAGATTGGATCGAAAAGACGCGGACAGATGTTCGGGCGGGGAGGATTGCTAGCGAAGAGAAGAAGCAAACATTCGGCGATATGATCGATCGCTACATTCGAGATGTTCTTCCGGCGAAGAAGAAAAGTGAGCCAGCGCAAAAGGCTCAGCTCCTTTGGTGGAGGAGTCAACTAGGAATCCGTCCGCTCGCTGAGGTCACTTCGGATTTGATCGGGACTCTGCGCGATAAGTTGAGCAGAGGAATGACAAAAATGGGGCGTGTTCGTACACCTGCAACGGTTGTGCGATATTTATCCGCGTTGAGTCATGTTTTTTCAATTGCAGTTCGAGAGTGGCAATAGTTAGACAATTCTCCCATGCGGAACGTTAGAAAGCCTAAAGAGCCACCAGGCATAGTCCGTTTTCTTTCCCCTGACGAGATGGAACGTTTATTAGAGGCTTGCACTAAGAGTACTAATCCGCTTCTGAAAACGGTTGTGGTTCTTGCGGTATCTACGGGCATGCGGAAGGAGGAGGTGATGAATCTTCGTTGGGCAGATGTTGATTTGGAGAGAGGGAGAGCCATTCTTCATAAAACCAAAAACGGAGAGCGCAGGGCGGTACCTATTGGTGGTGTCGCTCATCAATTGTTAACAAAATTGAGGTGCGAGAGCGTTAAGGATGGAGGGTTGCTCTTTCCTAGTAACAGAAATTTGAATTCCTCGATCGATCTGAGGTTTCCTTGGGAGCGGGCGCTCATGATCGCTAGGATCGAGAATTTTCGATTTCACGATCTTCGTCACACTGCTGCCTCGTACATGGCAATGAGTGGGGCTAGTTTGCTAGAAATCGCGGAAGTTTTGGGACACAAAACTCTTTCTATGGTTAAGAGATATGCTCACCTTTGTGAATCGCATACCGCCAAGGTTATGGCACGCATGAACGAGAAGATTTTTGGAGAGGATGGAGCGGGGCTCATGTTTCGCCTGCAAAAAGAAGAGGGGCGAAATGAATAATAACTCGATGGATTTTTTTAAAAACAATCTCGAAAGACCGTATTGGGATATTTACGAAGCTGGCTGGCTTATTTCTGGGATAAATAGGTTTGGCCTCTTTATTAATGTAGTTGAAAACAATGCGATAGTTCACAAGCTTGGTGTTCCTCTGGAAATAGAAGATCGCGTGCGAGAAAATGCGCTGAGGTGTGTTTCAAAGATATTTAAAAAAATTTTAGAACAGACGGAGATGTTATCTGGGTTTGATTCCTCGATAAAAATAGTCAGGCTGCTTGCAGGGCGATTTAACTAAAATTTTTTGATAACAGATCTGGTAACATGGCATAGTAAATACCTCATATTTAAGGAGGTCCTATGTCACGACGTAAACCGATTGATGCCAAAATCCTAGAAGCCAGTAAGGAATTCGACGCGCATATATTTGCAGAGACTGTCAAGGGGTCGTTTTTCGATTTCCCTGATTATCGACGCAACCAAAAACGAGTCTTGTACCCCGTTTGGTACCTATCCCTTGTGATTCTCTGCGGGTTCTTTTGCGGATGCAATACTATCGAGGAAATTGCCGAATATGCCCATCTACAAGAGGAATGGTTTGCCTCGCTACTAGGAGAACCGGTTTCAGCTCCTTCCCATGGATCGCTTTGGTGGTTTTTAGTCAAAACACCCCCGAACGCTCTCAAGAGCTATTTACAAAAATGGTTCAGTAAAATTCCTAGTTCATTGCGCGATCAACTGTTGGCGATCGACGGCAAAAGACTGAGGGGGGCTAATTTTTTGGGCCGCATTACCCATGTAGTAGAGTTGTTCGCTGCAGAAGATCGTCTATGTCTTGCCGCAGAAAAAGTCCCCGATAAAACGGTCGAGAAGAGCACACTGCCAATTATTTTGGAGCAGGTGGATGTAGAAGGTGCGATTATTTCGGGCGATGCTCATTTTACCGTACCTGAATCAGCAGCAAAAATCGTTGATGCAAAAGCAGATTATCTGTTGGCTGTTAAAGAAAACCAGCCCACTCTTTGCGCTGAGTTGGAAAATTTTTTCGATCAGGCACATGCAGCCGAATGGGAGGAAATCTCACATTCATTTTACCAGGAAGTCGAAAAAGGTCATGGTCGAATCGATATTCGAGAAGTACGAGTCGTAGAGGACTTGGATTGGCTGCCTAATGTTGACAGATGGAAGAACTTGATCTGCCTGGTCGAAGTACGATCCACAAGGCAAAAAACCGGATCAACCGCAAGCGAGACGTTAAGACGGCTGTATATTTCGAGTCGTCGAGCATCTGCCAAGCATTTTGCTAAGTGGACCAGGCAGCATTGGCACGTAGAAAACAATTGCCATTGGGTAGTTGATGTGATCTTTAGAGAGGATGATGTGTTGATGGACAGAGGAAATAGCGCAGAAAATTTGGGGTTGTTTCGTCGCTTAGCTATGAATATGGCTGCAGTTGCAGATCCGGATAGAGGGCTTGCCTCTGTGAGACGAGCAGCGACTTTCGGTAGCGGATATCTGAAAGGAATATTGGCAAGATTTTTCTGTTCAGGCGTATCAAAAAATTTTAGTTAAATCGCCCTGAGGCTGCTTGGTGCCTATAGGCGCGATGAAATTACAAAAAAAAATCTCATTCTGGAAAACCACGCCTATCTAATACCTCCAATGAAAGCCTTAGCTATAGCAGCTACTGAAGGCGTTGTCTTCCCTAGGGAAATTCAAATTGCCTCTGGCGTGTATCAAGATCCAAGAACCGAAAAAGATAGTCTTACCTGCGGTATTGTCAATACATTGCGGCGATCCGTGGTGTCGCAGTTATTTTGGTATCACAATCCAAGAATGAATATTTCCCAAATTTGTCGTGAAATAAGTCGGGTTAGAGACGCTGCGCCCCCTGAATTAAAAAATTATTTAAGTTTTCTTAACGATAGCAAAATGCGGTCGCGGGTAGATGTAAAAAAAACCACGCCAGTGAGCGACTCTAGCCTTCCGGTTATTCCCGGGGTCATGCGAGAGGAGAAAGGTGCGGTCTTGTTGAATTTTCCTCAGCTAAAAGTTGTCCTGTCCACACTCGCTTACCTCCTTTCGATCAGGAAAGTGAAGACTTCTTTGGAGTTAATTCATCACCCTCTCGTGGCAATGTACAACCGAAATAATAGTCGTACTATCGATTATATTATTAAGTTCTGTTTGCAAAATTACATACATTATTTCGATGAAATCGATTTCTTGGAGAAACAGAAGAAGGATTAAAAATTCTTCCCTTATCCATTTTTGACGTTAGGGCAACAAAAAGTGGAGAATTTTCAGTTGTGGGATTTTTGTGTATATAATTCATAACGGCGCAGAACTCTTTCAAGCGCTGCCTTAAAATGTAGGAAAATTTTATGTTAAATAGTTTTGATTTAGTAACTTCGACGACTACTTCCACAGATCGTTTAATTCCCAATGCTCGTTGGAATGATTTCTATCCTTGGCCTCCCGAGGGTGGTCGTCGTCATCTTATTGCTCACGCTGAAAAATTGGGTTTTTCTGATGTTTTTGTTAGATGCGGCCGCCGAATTCTTATTCGCGAAAAAAAGTTTTGGGAAGCGGTCGAGCGCCGAAATCGTGAGCGTTCGGAGAGTCGAAGGTCTACAGATTTATCGTCGAGCTAAAAAAAGGGCTCTCGACTGAGAGCCCATAAACTTTAATAACGCAGTCGTTGATCTAGTACATCAGGCGGCTGCAATAAAAAGGAAAAATGATGTCTACCACTTTAACTAACGATACCATTGATAGCAATGGTCAACAATCGAACTTCTCGCGCTCCGAGGCTGATGCTAGGAAGTCCTATGCCGAAGCACAAAACGCACGCCCAGCCCAGCCAATCCCTCTCAAAAAAGAAACGCCGCCGCCAGAGCCTTACCCATTCGAAGCCTTGGGGCCTATCCTTGGCCCAGCTGCGAGGTGCGTTCATGAAACCGTAATGGCTCCCGATGCAATCTGTGGACAATCATTTTTGGCAGCAGCTGCGTTAATGGCTCAACCCCACGTTGATATTTTTATTGACGGACGTTCCTTCCCTTCTTCTCTCTACTTCATGACTATCTGCGAGACCGGCAGTCGCAAAAGCGCAGCGGATAACTATGCGATGAGGCCCATTGAGACTTACCAGAAAGCTACATATTCCGACTATCGCCAGAAGCTTGCGACCTATAAAAACGATTACGCCGCATGGAGGAAACAGTGGGAAAAGGCCGTTAAAGATGAAGATTCCAAGAAGCTTAAAACCCTTGTGGAGCCCACAGCACCCATATACCCGATGATTATTTGCGAGGAGCCAACCTATCAAGGACTCATTCACGGATTACATCTCGGGCAGCCAAGCCAAGGGATTTTTTCCGATGAAGCGGGACGAATGATCGGCGGCCACGCAATGAACAGCGACAACTGGCTTATGACTATCAGTGGGCTAAGCAGTCTTTGGGACGGCAAGCCCATTACTCGTGTTCGTCGGGGAGATGGCAAGGCGGACGAGAGCTACATCCTATATGGGAGGCGGATTTCCGCACATCTGATGATGCAGCCTATAGTTTTGCGGTCGATTCAGAAAAACAGGGCATTTTACGAACAGGGATTCATGGCAAGATTCCTTGTCGCATCACCCGATTCTCTTGCAGGAAGTCGAGCCTATCAGGAGCTAGATGTGACAGATTTTCCTGAGTTTATTAATTATTTGAATCGGTCTTCTCAAATTCTGAATATGAAATTTCCAGTGAAGAAAGACGATGAACCAAACCAGCTTTCCCCACCCAAGATTTCTCTGTCTCCTGAGGCGAAGAGATGCTGGATGTCGTTTTACAACGAGATAGAACGGTCTCTCGGAGCAGATGGAAAGCATCGGCCTGTTCAGGGAATGGCTTGTAAGGCCGCAGATATGGCCTCACGTATTGCTAGCGTAATTGAATTTTTTCCTAACTATGAAACGCAAGCGATTTCGCTTGAAAATCTCGAGAGGGCGACCATTCTGGAGAAATGGTACCTCCGTGAAGCGTTGCGGATCGAAGAGACCGAAGCTGTTGATCAAGAGACGGAGAACGCCTCTAAAAAACTGATGTGGATGCAGAGAAAAGTTTCTGAAGGTGGATCACCCGTCTTCACTCTGCGGCAGCTTTGTCGCGATGGTGCCAACCCTCGCTCTGCGAAAGATGTTCGTAGACTGATGTCGGTCTTGATGGATCATCGTTATCTTAGTTCGAAGTCTAGAGATGAATGGACGCTCGAGGGATAACAGTGGACAGCCGATTTGAGTTTTCTCCTTGGGGGCGTGCGACAAATGCGACAAAGGCAAAAATCGAATTTAACATTTTATCTGTAAGTTTGTTAAGTGTCGCACGTGCTCATTGCGACAGTATGCGACAGTATGCGACGAAATCCACTCCACACATTTTGTCGCATAACTGTCGCATAACCATATGCGACACCATAAACATTGAGGAAGAGTAGGTTATGGAATTTGTCGCATTGTCGCATCTGTCGCATAGGGGGGTGAAGCATGGATTTGCTTATTCTAGTTTCTGAGGCAGGTTTGAACCCAAAAAAAATGGCCTCAACCAAAGGCGGAGAATATCATTCCCCTTGCCCGTCTTGCGGCGGAGATGACCGATTCATGTTTTGGCCTAATACGGGGCGATATTATTGCCGACAATGTAAGCGGCAGGGCGACCCGATTCAGTTTTGCAGGGACTTTCTTGGCATGACCTTCAAAGAGGCAAAGGATAGGGTGGGCGTTCCCGATAATGGGCGATATGAACGCGTTCAAGAGTTCGAAATTCAGGCGATCAAAGCTCCGACCAGATCTTGGCAGGAAAAGGCTAATGAGTTCGTAGAAAGCTGTTCTAAACGGCTTCTGATCGATCCTGAAGCCATGGAGTTCATTAAAAACAAATACGGCCTAACACCTGATACGATTTCTCGCTTCCGCATCGGTTGGAATCCTGAGAAGAAATTTCACAGAAAGTCCGATTGGGGGATTCAGGAGACCGAAAATAGAAAATGGATATGTCTTCCCAAGGGAATCATCATCCCTTCATTTTGTAGCGCTGCAAGGGTATCCAAAATTAAAATCCGTCGAGAGGAGTGGATTGATGGGGATCAGTACGGAAAGTACCAAGAAATCGAAGGTAGCTCAAACCAGACCCCTATTTATGGGTTGTGGATGAATGAAGTGGCAATGATCGTCGAGAGCGAATTGGATGCGATGTGTCTTTGCCAGGAAGTGGGGGAATTTTGTACCTGTGTGGCATTAGGTGGGGCGGCAAAAAGACCAGATGCTATGACCGCCGAATGGTTGAAAACAAGGCGGCTCATTCTTTACAGCCTGGATTTCGACGACGCTGGCGACAAGGAATATCGCTATTGGGCTTCTACCTTCTCTCAGCTGGGTCGATGGCGTTCCAATTCTCATAAATCTCCTGCCGATTCTTTTGTATTAGGGGGTGTGATTCTAAAAGATTGGTTCCTCGCGGGTATTGAATTTTGGGAGACGCACAAAAATGGTTAGCCTCCGCTCGTACCAAACCGAATGCCTCGAAGCGATCCACAATGCGAAAGCGCGCGGGATCGCTAGACCCCTAGTCTCGATGGCAACTGGGTTGGGAAAGACGCTTGTCTTCTCCGCCCTGGCCAAAGAAATGAACCGGCGTACACTCATTGTGGCTCACCGCGATGAATTGATTCGACAGGCTATAGATAAGCTCCAACTGGTTTGGCCCGAGTCTAGCCCCCTTATCGGGGTTGTCAAAGGAGAGCTTCATCAACCGGACAGCCATATCGTCGTCGCTTCTATTCAATCTGCATCAAGAGAGGGAAGGATCATCGACTTGAAGCGGGCGGGGTTCGATTTGCTCATCATTGACGAAGCCCATCATGCCGCCGCACCAACGTACGAACGATTGATTCGTGATCTTGGGTTTCTTGATAATTCCACAGGTAAGCTTTTGCTCGGAGTGACGGCAACGCCAAAAAGAGGCGATGGGGTCGGACTCTCTTCGATTTTTCAAGAGATCGTCTTCAGTCGCAGTATTGCGTGGGGGATAAAATCCGGGTATCTCTCTCCTTTGATTGGGCGCAGAATTTCAACTCGCCTGTCCTTGAATGGTGTGCAGACGCAAGCCGGTGATTTCGTTGCTGCTCAGTTATCTAGGGCTATCAACATACCTGGGCGCAATAAGCTGATCGTTGAGTCCTATGTTCGTTATGCCTCAGATAGGATGAAAACGATCGCATTCTGCGCTGACGTAAAGCATTCGCAAGATTTAGCTGAGGCATTTAGAAAAGCCGGAATCTCTTCGGTGGCTATTCATGGTGGAATGGAAATTGACGAGCGGCGCCATGTCCTCAGTCTGTTTGAGGGCGGAGAAATACGAGTCATTACAAATTGCGCGGTTTTAACTGAAGGATTTGATTCCCCACTGGTTGACTCTATTTTGCTTTGCCGACCAACCAAAAGCGAGGGTCTCTATGTTCAGAGTGTGGGACGAGGGACTAGAGTATCTCCCGGGAAAGAAAGATTGCCTCGTTATCGATTTCGTCGACGCGAGCCGTCATAGCTTGTGTAGCTTTCAAAATTCGTTGGAAGGAGTGCTTGAAGTTCATCAAGAGGACAAGAAAAAGAAGGCTGACGATCCTGAAGAGCAGATCGCTGTTATTGATGAGCCATGTGGCGCACTGTTTGAGGCTGCGGATGTTCAGGAGATCGACTTTTTCGGACGCTCGGCCTTCGCTTGGGTTCAGGTCGGCGATACTTGGCATTTGCCTGTAGGGGATCGGCGTGATATTTGGGTGCGTCAGGTTTCAGCTCACGGCTATCGCGTTGTCTTAAATGATGAGCGACGGGCCGTGCCTCTTACCGAAAGGGAGCTGCCGCTCGCATACGCGCTTGGCGTTGCCGAGGATTGGGTACGCGCTCAAAAGGTTGATGTCCTCGTGCGAAAGGACGCGTCATGGCGCAGCGATCCAGCTTCGGAAAAACAGATCGCCGCTTTATTGAAATTCGGAATGACCAGTCCCGCCGGTCTAACCAAAGGAGCGGCTTCAGAACTCTTGCAAGAGAAGTTTTCCAGTCAGAGAGCCGTGAATCGCTAACAATGGCGTTGAAATACCCATAGAATCGGCTATTGTGCACTATAGTTCGCGGGTTTTTTAGCATGAAACGAAAAAAAATCGATTGTATGATAAAAGAATGGCATTGTGAGCGATTTCTCAGAACCGTTCTCAAGCGTGCAATCTTTTTAGATTTGTGTTCTTCGTGACATGAATCGATGGAATGCTCGCCTTCCCCAAAGTTGGTTTGATCTCAAGATCGCATCCCAGGCTAATCAGATAATTCATTAATCTCTCGATTGTAAACTCTGATAACAGACCTCTCACAATCCTTGAAACCTTTGGCTGGTCTATCTTCATTAATTTCGCAGCCTGTGCTTGAGTTAGCTTTCGTTTTTTAATGATCGCTCTAAGCAATAGAGCAAGATCAGATTTTGCATTTGCTTCTTTGGGATTTTTAAATCCAAAATCGGCAAATACATTCCCCGAACCAACTTCGTATTCAATGTTCTCAGGAACAGATTCTTTAATTTCTTTTCTTTTTTCCATAACGCTCCTTATAAATTTGATCTGCCCACTTGATCCTTTGCTCAATCAATTCTTTATCTTCTTTTGGCACTTCTGATCCCTTTTTGCTTTTTTTCTGAAAAATGTGGATCACAAAAACCACTTCCCTATAGCGTACTGTGTACACCTCTCTAAATGTAGAATTACGATAATCGCCTACCACTTCAAAAACACCGCTCCCATGATGCCTGTATGGTTTCGCATCTTCGTGCGTTTCTCCATTGAGAGCTAGCTTCAAGGCGGTTGAAAATAGATCTTTTACCTCTTGTGGCAGCTTCTCAGCATCCTTCTTTGAAGACCCCAGGTAAATCAGGTCTCTGTTTTTTTTAGGGTCGCTCATTCGTATTCCTTATATTCCTATATTATGCCACTACTAGCATAATTTGTCAATGCTTTGTCGTAAAATTCACGTCATTTTAACTAATGCAACAGTCTTGTTATAAAGGCTTTAAGTGTTAACACACAGTCTCTCTCGTGGCGATGTACCTGTACAGGGAAAACTTTTGATCAGGCAGACAGGGCCGATAGCGCCTATTAGGCCGGGAAAAGCGACGTGTTGCTTAGCAAAATTGACCGAAAAGGTGAACATCGCCTCTCTCGTTATCCAGAAATCCCTAACTACCCTTGTCTTGGATACTCCAAGCCTGATTTTTTCCATCGGATCGGCCACCTGTTTCTCCGTGAGTTTAGGTTTCTCAAGGCGTAGATTCTGCGAATGAATTTATGGCATAGGATCTTTGCCCATAGTTTCTGTGAAGAAACAATTACTGTTTGCTAAAAACAGTTAACAATGAGATTCTGCGAAAAGATATAAATAACAGGAGATAATAGATGCGTGAGCTAACAATAAACGACGAATTCAGGAATCTTTTGCCACAGCTGTCAGATGATGAATTTTCTGCTCTGGAAAAGAATATCGTAGACGAGGGGGGGATACACAGTCCTATCATCGTTTGGAACAATACCATTATCGATGGTCATAACCGCTATGCGATATGTACGAAAAATAATATAAAATTTCACACGGAAGAAAGACGATTCAGCAATGAAGGAGAGGTTAAGATATGGATCATTCGCAACCAATTTGCAAGGCGGAATATCAATAGATTTGTGCGAGGTGAGCTGGCTCTGAAGCTCAAGAATGAGCTGGCGAATATTGGAAAGCAACACATGGCAGATGGTTTGGAGAATTCTACAAACCTAGATACTCGCCTAGAGATCGCGAAAACAGCGAATGTATCAGATAACACTATCCACCGCGTCGAAAAAATCTTGTCGAGCGGTAACGAAGATCTAATCAAAAAATGTCGCGATGGCGAAGCGACTGTCAATGAGGCATACAAGAGCTTGAAGGCGCCTTCCGACATGGCGCAGTCCGGTGCCGTGCAAACCAATAGTCCTGTACCATCAAAAGTGATTGCGAAGCTGCGAAATATAGCCGAAAACGCAAATGAGATCCGCGATGATCTATCAGATGATGACAAAGATGACATTCGATCAGTCGTGGAGATACTGAACGATGTTGCGCCGCCTCTGGAAGAGGGCGCAAGGCTTGCAGAAACGCCCCTAGAATCAGTTAACGCTGGTTGAGCAACAGAAGGGAAAAGGATGATGGATGAGGATCAAATAGACAGTTTTACCATCCTTGAGGTCGGTGAATGGGAAAGAAACGAAAGCTAGCGAATGAAGAGACAGAGAAGCGCAAAAAGTTGCTAAAGTCATTCAACGAACGGATGAGTCGTTTTCAAAGAGCAATGAAGGGGAATGTTGATGCTCTTGTGGAGTGCATGTACGAAGGCAATATGTGCAGCAAAGAGGATTTAAATGATTATTACAATACATCAATAAATCTGGATAAGCCATACCGATAGTATTATGAAAACGGCAGAAGAAAAGCAAACATTCATAGAGATGAGAGCCAAAGGCATCTCGTTCGATAAAATTGCCAAGAAGCTTGAAATTTCGAAGCCCACCCTTTTGAAATGGAATCAGGACTACAACAAAGAAATTGCAAACCTGCGCTATTTTCAATTTGAATCCATCATTGCTCAGTTTCGGCTTGAACAGGGGGCCAGGGTTGAATCGATGGCCGCGATTTTAAGCAAGGCTCTGGAAGAGTTGAAATCGAGATCCTTTGAGGGACTCAGCGCAAAGGATCTTCTTAGCATTATTGAGCAGACCGGCGAAAGATTGCGGGGCGAGTTTTCTGGTGTTCGATACGTTACTGACGAATGGAAAGATCCAGGCAGCCTAGACGATGAAATCCTTGCTCCAAAAACTTTACCGTTTCCTTACTAAAAGTTGACCGAATTTTATCGAAACTGTGAGGAGGGAATCAAACTCCATCCCATTCCGCTCCGTGCTTCAAAAGCAGAGCAATGATTTCGCGATTTCCACCTTCTACAGCCATTTTGATCGGAACTTTCCCATTGTCTCCGACGAAGTTGACTGGATGCCCAGCATCTAATAAGACCCTTACTAGTTGAGAGTTGTCATTTTGAATAGCTGTCATCAAAAGGACTCCTTGCTTTTTAGTTTCGTTCGCTTTTTGTCTAGCTAAAAAATCTAAATTGTTTGTTAAAGCATTTAATGCTTTCATGAATTGTTCCGGAGTACGTAAATTCACATATTGTTGAAGATGTATGAGGTTAGTCCAATCTAGCGTATTTGGTACGATACCGATGGATCGATTTGTGATAAAAATCGGTTTCGCACCGTGCTCAAGAAGAAGCCCGGCAATATCTGCACGATTTGATATCACAGCCTGGTATAACGGATTGTAACTCAAATTCCCATTGGTTATTGTAACCGGATATTCTATAAGATAATATTGATTTTTGTATATGCAATGGATTGTCGGAGAAAAAGGCTGATCGCATTTTACTCCACGCTCTATAAGCAGCGAGATAATAGCAATATCCCCCTGCTCGACAGCAGCGGTCATTAATGAATACTCATCATTTTTAATAAAAATATTTGTTCCACTATTGAAATGTCGCTGTTCTAATTCAGTATAGTCGCATGAAATACCATTTTTTATCAGTAGTTGCAAAAAAGACGATGAAATATTTTTATTCTTCATCGCGTAAAGAAGACTTTGCCCTCCATTTGGCATTTTAGTCATGTCAAATCCTGATTGTATAAGGAGCTTTGCAGCTAGTTCATTATTTGATTGAATTGCAACGTCCATGAGTCGGTTGTTTTTATTTATATTAATTCCAGTCTTTAATAGGACCTCTATTCCATCATTAAACTTATAGAGCATAGCAGACTCAATATGATCAGGGCCAAACACGGAACCAACAGTCAATACCAATTGAACTGCTTTTATTAGTTTAGATTGGATTACAGTATTCAGTGTATCGCCAGCTACCATGTTTGGCTTGAATCCAGACCGGAGAAGTAAATCAACCCCTTCCTCAGAAAGATTGCTTATTGCAAAATCAAAAACCTTCGAATCAAGGGTGGCCTTTTTTTGAATTAACAATCTTGCGATCGACATGTCGTTTTGCTTAAACGCGACTTGAAGAGGTGTGCCTTGATCTGATGATTTATTGACATCCATTCCGCTATCTAGTAACAACGTAATGGCTCTTTCATCACCCATTTTAACTGCATAATGCAAAGTAGGGATTTTATCTGGATTGTTTGCGTATTTTGTCAAAACGTCGAGCAGGTCGTCATTCGGAGTGATTGCGCCCATGAACTGCTTCTCAACTGTCTGTTTTAAAACGGTATTTTCTGTTCTCATTCTTCTTTGTCCTGCGCGGGCAGAACTGCCTGCAACAACCGACAGGGCGCATTCCCATTTTCTGGGTAGCCACCTGACGGTCTATGCTGCATAGGGCAGGCCTCCCTCATAAGCCATCTTTTTTAACAGATTCCAGCGCCCGCTCTTGTAATACGCTCGCAGCAACAACACTTCTTCTGCGGTATCTTCTTTCCAGAAGATGCAGGGGCTTTTCAGCCTCAGATTGATCACTCGCCGCACCGCACTTTCGATTGCCCCGCTCCCTATCGGCATCTTGAGAGCTGCAACTTCCTTGTAGCAGAGCCGTTTTCGGTTATTGACGAAGTACATCAGCTCTCGCTGGAGGAGTTGACTCTTTGATCCCTTCGCCGCCGTTTGTAAATTCTCGATCACTTGATTGGTCCCGCCGTTCTTGAGCAGGTGTTTCTGCCGCGATATCCATTGCTTCCGCTTTCTTCTGGACCATTGGCGCTTCAGTTCCGCGAACGCATGCAAATGCTGCACCGCATGGTAAAAATCGATTAACTCCAGGATTTTACAGCGTACGCCACCCATGTCGAGCATTTTCCTGGCGAGTTGCACCGAGTCCCATATCCAGTGGGCCCCGTCAGCGACGAACAGTATCTGGTCCACTGCGCTAAGGTTTAATGACCGGAGATAAATGTGCATGAAGGAGAACAGAACGTCGATCCCTTTCAAGGTGCCGTCTATAATCGGCAGGATCCTCTTATCGACTCTCCCGTCGTCATTCACAACGTAAATGATCAGCAATTTTGGCTCCCGCCAATCTGTCTTGTAGCGAGCCCTATTCTTCTTTGTCCGGCGGCCCTGCTTTGCCGTTCGGATCCGGAGACGGCCTCCATCTGACGACAAGACAACCCTTCGGCCTTGTAGATCTTCTGTACGCAGCATCGCGATTACCGACTCTGCCTTCTGACCTGCTCTTGCCCGAGATGCAAAGCGTTTGGCCACATTTCTTACTGTCTTGATGTCCAGCGAACAGCCGCGAGACCCCATCATATGTTTAGCCTCTTCCATGGAACAGAGGGCTGCGGTGGCTTGTGCGACCTCAGACGCCAAGAAGGGCGTGCAGTGATCGTAGATCCCCAGAAGATGCAATTCCGGATAAAGGCCTTTGCCGCGTCTTCCAGCCGAGCCTTTTCTAGACCAGTAAGCAACACTTAAGGGGAGCGACGTGCCTCCAGAGAACCTGACCTGAACGAGCACACGTCCCTTATTGACCATCGATTTACGAACGCTGTGGGAGAGTTCTAGAGAGGATGCACGGAACGCTTCGTCCTCATCGATGGTTTGCTGTACCTTGTGAGCAACGATGAGATCTCCCAGCTCTCTTGTGAGAGCTTGTACTTCTCGTTCGAGTTTTTCCAGATCTTGCTCGTTGTGAATTTTGTCATTTCGAGAGATGATTTTCAGGATTTGCTCATTTACGGCTTGAATTTTGGCGGTGAGATCTTTAGAATTTTGTGCTGTGCCTATACGCATGATGTTCCCTTTGTGTTTTGCGATTCAAAGAGTATCAGTGCTTTAGGCACTTTTTTTAAATAAAAATTTCAGTTTACGAGGCTACCCAGAAAATGGGAATGCGCCCATCAATCTTTGCTTGTTTAAATCTCTGGAGAATTAGTTCGATCTCCTGTTTGGGTGTTGCGATGCCTTTCTTGCTCTTTTTCTGAACAACGTGAAGTACTGCCACCACCTCTTTGAATTCTACCGTATATGCAGTCCTGAAGGTTCCCTCTCGCTCATCGACCACGATCTCTCGGATAGGCTCGTGCAAGTGCTTCAGGGGCTTGGTGTTCCCAGGGTCTCTTTCTTTTTGAATCTCTCTCAATGAGTGACCAAATTCTCTCTGCACGTCTGGGGGCAGCTCTTTTAGGTCTTTTTTGGAGCTGCCTACCCATAGAATAGGCTTCATGGGAACGCGATATTTCATACCTCTTATAATTATCAATATTGGTAATTTTCTTCTAGACAAGAATTTATTTTAAGGTGAGGGGGGTCAACTCGCGAAACGGATTGTAACGCACGTTAAGACTTTATCGGCAATCGTAGCTGCCTAAAATTCGTTCCATTGGGCTTCAACCCCTATAACGGAAATCCAACGGAGTAGCCAATCGCCAGCCTTTGAAATGGATTGACCTCGATTGACAATATTTTCTAGCAATAATCTAGTTTTTTCTATAGACTTTGCCAAGCAAAGGTGATTTAAGGTCATCTGAAGTATTTGGCGGAGACGGCTCCCCAAGACTGTTAATCCATTGGTCGAATGTTCGAATCATTCACCCGGAGTTTGTCTACCTTTAACTGGGGCATGCTCTACCTCAAAGAGAAGCTCTCCTACATTTTCGAAAAACCGTTTGGCAATCAAGTGACTACCTTCCTCACCGGCATTCCAGAGACATTTTCAGTGGCAGCACTCACCCAAAATCTCAACCTCGGCTCCCTCAGCCTCGAATTCTTCGCCTCGATCGGCCATCGCTCGCCGATAGGCATCGTGCTCAGCTACGACGGCGAATTCGGTTCTAACTATATCGCAAATGAGGTCATGCTCACCCTCAGCAAAAGCTTTTGAACTGGCAATTAGTAATTCCAGCCAACTCCACCACCTACAGCGACTCCACCCGCTTGAGTATTTAATGCTTTGACGTCATGCTTGTGGCTATGCGTTTTGACACTCCCGAGAGAACTGTTTACAAATGTATTGATTGTGAGGCGTTTATAAAAATAAGAGAGGCCCGCAGTTGCTACTCCTCCTATGCCCTGAGTAAAGTTATGGCGCTCTAGATAGCTTACTTCATTTTTTGCCCCAACAAAATACCATCTTGATCCTAGCAGAAAATAGGGTTGCAAAACATTGTTGCCTGATTCCCAAATTTTTATAGAAGCTTGAAGACCCACTGTAAGTGGTGCAATCCAAATACTGGTTTTGGATCCCGAACCTGTAGAGCGCCCGGCTTTGTAGAAGTAATCTCCACTGATGAAACAACCAAAATAGCAATTCCAATTGTAAGTTAGTACAAGCTGGTAATCCGCTCCTCCTTCACCAATGACTGTGCGTAGAGATTCTGAAAAAGGGTGAAAGTAGCCAACGTTAAAATTAACAAACCAATTTCTACACATAGGTTGTTTGGAAACCGAATTGAAATCCGAACTATTTTTGATCACGCCTTTTTTTATCATGCCTTTCTTTTCCTCACCTGCCAAAACGGAAACAGTTAACAGGATTAAGGTAGCTAAAAGATATTTTCTCATTATTAGTCCACTGTTATCTCTAAACTGGTTGAACTTTCAGTCCCATCTTCAAAAAGGCTGCTGATTTGATAAGTATCTACCCCATTTTTGGGGCGGTTATAGTCCATATAAAATAGTTGTTTTATACCTTCAGCAATTAGACTTCCATTTCTTCGGATGTTGTACCCTACAACTCCTGAGGAAACCGAAGCAGTCCAGTTCAATTCATTATACCATTCTAAAAGCAGGGCAAAGCGATTTTTTACACGGTTTCCTTTGCCGTTTGTAGGGGGAAGTTGGTCTGGCTGGCCAACAACCGTTGTAAAGTATGGAACGTATGGAAATGCCAAATTTCCCCAGGCGGCAATTGCGGTGGAAGCATCAAGCAAGAGGCCTACGTAAACATCTTGACTGGAGCCAGTCGATGTTCCTAGGGGGATCGGAGCGCCGTCCCCCCAGGATCCGGAACTATAAAGTGAATAATAAGGTACGTGAGAGCTTAAATCTTTCCAAGTTGCTACTAATTGGCCTGTACTTGGGCCTTGGGTGACATGAATGCTACCCCAAACTCCAATGGAGGAGCCAAGAGGAATCGATCCTGTCGTCCAGGTTCCCCCATTATATATCGAGTAGAAAGGGGCATCGGTATCGCCATCGGGCCACACTGCCACCATTTCTCCGCTATTTGGACCTTGTGCCACATAGACGTTGGTGTAGATACTTGTTGAGGTTCCAAGAGGAATTGTACTGGGTGTGGCCCATGCTCCGCCACTATAAATTGAGTAATAGGCTTCTAGGTTATCACTATCGGTCCAAGTTGCCATTAGTGTTTCTGAAGAGGGGCCTTGTGAAATAAATACATCTAGATAGACTCCGTTAGAAGATCCTACAGGAATGGCGCCGGTTGTCCAGGTTCCGGAGCTATAAATGGAGTAGTAAGGATTGTTGGGGGCAGAGTCATTTGCCCAAGCGGCAGTGACCTCACCATTATTTGGACCAACGGCAAGAACGACATCATAGTTACATCCGTTCGAAGGACCCAGAGTAATCGTTCCGGTTGCCCATGAGATGCCATCATAAATTGAGTAGTAAGGGTACCCCGTAGACCTGTCATTCCAAGCTGCCATTACATCATTTGAGTTAGGTCCTAGGGCTGTATAGATATTGTTCAAAACTGATCCTGAAGCTTCTAAAGAGATGGCACCCGTTGTCCAAGTTCCGTTATCGTAGATCGAGTAGTAGGGAGCATACGTATCTACATCAGCCCATGTAGCAATAGCATTTCCTGCGTTAGGGCCAGGATTTATCGTGATGGCTGTAGAACCAACTCCGGAAGAAGCGCCCGGGGGTATTTCTTCAGCCACATTCCAATCCAAAGAATCTGCTGAAAGAGATGTAGTAACCCACATTCCGCACCCTCTCAGCTGTTAGCATAGATTTTTTCAAATTGAGGACCAAGAATGGCTAAGACATGGCTCCGAACGGGATTCATGTTCAGAATGATTTCCTCTATTTTGCCTCCTATTGTCCGAATTAAAAGGTGCACTCCCTCAAAAAGCTGAAAGATCCAGCGCATTGTGGGGGTTCGTGTTGCTTTTCCCAATTGATTCGGTACGCAAGCTTTAGCTCGTTCTAGACTCTGCCGTAAATACCGTTGTGCAATCGTGTAGACTAGCAAACAGAGGCACATCACCATAGCAAGAGCAATAATTTTTTTCTCACTTTTCAAATATACAGCCGGCGTCATGAAGGCAGGCTCTTTTAAAAAGCGAAAACCCCGTTCCACCGATTGTTGGCCTTTGTAATTTTGTAAAAGTTCTTTGCTTGTTAGAAGAGCTTCATCTAATTCGTTGGTTGCAATAATGAATCTCCCTTTTGTTTTAAGAATGTGATCGATTTTATTTGGATCTTCTTTAAGCTGTGTTTTGACGCGGTAGTGATGAGTCACTAGCGCCCCTGCTTTAGGTCTGCCCTTTCCTCGGTGTGTTTTTTTAGATGTGATTTCTATTTCATTCAGGCAGTGATATTTGAGTTTTTTACTCCAGCGTAGTACAGCCTCTTTCGCATCATTTTCACAATCAAAGTCGGTTCGCAGCCATCGATTCAGTTCACGCTTTTGCTCTTCATTCTCTTTTTGAACTTGTCTTCTAAGTGTTTTTTCTTCGCGTATGTATGCTTGTTGTCAGGCGACAGTGTAAAATGACCCCCTTTCGACATTGAAAAGTGACCCACCCCCCTATTTGAAGTGAGAGTAAGCATGGAACCCAATAAAATCTCTGCTGTTGTAACAGGAGACAGTAAAGAGAGAATGGAACCACCTAATGTCGTAGAGAAAATTTTATATTTGTCATCAGAAGGGTGGGGTAAAAGACGGATTGCCAAAGAGCTTGGAATTAGTGCCAATACCGTTAAACACTACCGGCGACAAGGGAAATGGCGCCCGTATAATATTCCCAAAAGAATTAAGAGGCTGGAAGCATTAGATGTCTGGCTCGAAGAAATGTTTAACCTCCATAAAGGTAATGCAGAGGTTATCCGCCAAGAGTTGGTTCGTCAACACAATCTGCAAGCTGATCTACGCACTGTCGAAAGAGCAGTTAAACTATTTAGACAAAGGGTCTTTGCTTCAGCAAAGGCGACGATTCGGTTTGAGACGCCGCCGGGCAAGCAGATGCAAATTGACTTTGGATCGATTACTATCAAGATTGCAGGAGAGCCGAAGAAGATCTATTTTTTCGCGGCAGTTCTTGGTTTTTCACGCCGCCAATATATACAGGCCTTTATCCATGAACGACAATCGGCCTGGTTTGAGGGGCTTGAAGGAGCCTTTAACCATTTTGGAGGGATCCCATCAGAAGTCTTAATGGACAATCCAAAGCCACTTGTTATCAGTCACAACCCGCAGACACGAGAAGTGGTGTTCAATGAACGCCTACATGCGTTTGCTAACTATTGGAAATTCAAGCCCAAAGCATGCGCCCCTTATAGAGCAAGAACGAAGGGGAAGGACGAAAACACGGTCAAATATTTTAAGTATAATGGAATTGCCGGAAGGGAGTTCTCAAGCTGGGAGGCTCTTGGCGAACATATCGTTTGGTGGATGAGAGATATTTCAGACCTCAGAATCCATGGGACTACTGGAGAAAAACCAATCGATCGCTTTGAGAAAGAAGAAAAAGCTGTTCTTCAACCGCTAAATGGGAAGCCACCTTTCTATTTGGGAAGAGAGATGCAAAGATCGGTCCATACGGATGCTTGTGTGGAGGTGGATACAAATTTTTACAGTGTGCCATGGCACTTCATTAAAAAAGAGGTCACAGTACAATTAACCGAAACTGAAGTCAAAATCCTCTATGATGCTGACGAAATAGCCCGTCACCCTGTCTGCATAGGAGAGAGGCAACGCTCCATCAATCCTCATCATTTAAAGGGAATCGTAGGGGCTAATTGGTGCATGAAAATGGAAGTTCCAAATGCTCCAATCAAACCTGCCGAGCTGCTTCGTCCTCTTACCGAGTATGAAGCTATTACCGGAGGAGGTTGGTAATGACCATCAATCATGAAAATCTTGTAGCTACACTCCACCGATTGAAACTCTCAACTATCCGAGACAAACTCGACAACCTTCTCGATGAAGCATCTCGTAAGAAAATGAATTTACGAGAAGCTCTAGCTTTTTTTTGCGAACAAGAAATGCAGCAGAGAGAACACACCCGTAATCGCCGTGGATTCTCGATGGCTAAATTCCCCTATGCAAGAACTCTTGAACAGTTTGATTTTAGTGCGCAGCCATCATTGGATGCCGGTCAAATACGCGAACTTGGAACTTGTCGTTGGATTGCCAATGGAGATGCTCTTCTGTTATTAGGCCCTCCTGGAGTTGGGAAAACTCATTTAGCTGTTGCGCTTGGCAATGAAGCCATTCGGTTAGGATACACAGTTCTTTTTACTCCGGCGACCACTCTTTTGACCCAGCTCGCTCGGGCTCACCAAGAAGGTCGTCTTGAAGACAAGATTGTTTGGTATTCGAAACCCAAATTGCTGATTATCGATGAACTTGGATATCTTCCCTTTGATCCGAAAGCGGCTCATTTATTTTTTCAGTTGATCTCCCGACGATACGAGAAAGGAAGTACCTTAATTACGAGTAATCGTTCAGTCAGCGAATGGGGGGAAGTTTTTGGCGATACTGTAGTTGCAACAGCAATTTTAGATCGCCTCTTGCATCACAGCCATGTAGTCACTATTCGCGGAGAAAGTTATCGGCTGAAAGAAAAACGAAAATCTGGATTGGTTAAAACAACAGTCCTTCAATCGGAGACTCTAGAAGGGAAGTAAAAAATTTAGTTTTCGCCCCTCCCCCATGGGGGAGGGGGCCTCCTCTCTCCTTCGGTGGAAGAGAAGTATTGTGCCTCAGCACCAACTCAGAGCTTTGCATATCCTCTGACTACCGCTAAAGCACCAATATGGCTGTCGTTAGGCAGCCGTAGTCATTAAAGAAAAGATTGGGGGTGGGTCGCTTTTCAATGTCGCCGGTGGGTCACTTTCTGGTGTCGCTTGACACTTGTTCAGAATAAACAAACAACCATCGTTGCTTGACTGCCCCGTATTCGCTCTTAAACTCCTTTCCTTGATATCCGAGTTCTAAATTTTCTAACGGACCGGTGTATTGGACGATTTGTTTTGCCTCCACCAGCGTCTCTGGAACTCTTGTAACCCATTTTATCGATGATGACAAATCTCCAATTGTTGCCTTGGTGTACAATGCGCTGTCGGCCACAAAGTAGAGATTCTCGCCAGCTTGAATTTGTCCTCGTAATTCCTTCAATCGTTCTCGGAACAGCTCTTTGTCTGATGTGTTACCGGCCACTGTTTTTGCTAAAAGAGGCACGTCTCCATCCTGGCTCGACATCAGATAAATCATAAATTGTTTTAAGTCAGGACGATGATCTTTTGAATATCCAAATGTGACCAATCCTATTCCTTCATTGGTATCGTATTCCCCATGCACCTGCATACTTGTAGAATCTAAGTGTCGAAATTTTTGAGATACTCCAAAACGCAGAGCAGCTTGAGAGGCTATAGATGCAAATAGAGGATCGCATCCGGAAGCAAAAAGCTGGTTCAATGTCCTTCTCAATCGATCGTCATTGATCGCATCCTCGCAATCTTTTAATAGAAAGCGATTTACTGGCCGTGAAGAGAAAAATTGTGCTTCGAGATATAGGGGTCTGGAGGTAAACCCAAGCCCATTGATCACCATCAATTTAACGCATTCGCCGTGAGAAATTTTCATGCTTGGATCCGGTGGAAGTATCTTATCGATCATTTCCACTATCCCAATTTCATCACAAATTTGAGATACAATGCCCAGATGGTCTAAATTTTTACTGCGATAAGTGTTGTCCATGACGCCTCCCGTCTAAAAAGACATTTGATTTTACAGGAGACGCAAAAAAATATTTACTAAAATATATTGATCGATCTACGCTTTCTCTGATCGGACCAAAAAAAATCCTAAAGTTGGTTTGCACCCTGCGGAGCAGGGTGCGGAATGTGGGCTGAAACATCACGCACTCCACAAACTGAGTGCCAACAAATTGCTAGCCCTCACCGTGTTGCACAATTTTTTTACCTCACGAAAGGACGGCGGCACAGCTGCGGAGAGATTTTTTGGAAAAAAGCAACGAAATGTGTTCGAGTGGCTGCTGAGTACTATCGACTTGCCGGTCAGGCCGCGCAAGCGGGCACAGACGCAGGTGCAAAAAGCGCCGGAAAATCAAGCGGCTTGATCACCACCGATGGGGTGGCGAATGATGAAGTTATGAAAATGGCCGTTTTTTCGGATCTTTTCCAGAATCACAGAAAAGTGGGCCCATCGCTTCATGATTTTGGGTCGGAGGATAAAACCCAAATGGTTTGAGGCAAGATATCGCAAGGAAGGGCCGTTTCTGCAAGTCGGCGATCAGGTTTGATTAATTTTTACAAGCAACCAATGCTAATTCTCCGTCCATAACCGAGCGGATATCATCCGTATGTTTTCTTACCCAGCCAGCTATGTCTGGATCAAGCCTTATGGTAACCGATGGCTTAATAGATCCTTTTGGACGACCGGCACCGGCTCGTTTTCCGCCATGACCTTTTGTCTGGTTTTCAATAAAAGGATCTAAGTTGTTATTTAGTCGTTCTTCAATAAAATCTCGAAGGTATAGAGGATAGTTTTCTTTAGTCTCTTGTTTTGACTCACCCCCGTACTCAACTGGATAAAGAGGATGTGAAAATACCCACTCCGAAACTTCTTCGTCAAACCATGGCTTGATCTCACCGATTTCTTTAAGAGCCTTATTGAGATGATTTTCTATTTCTTCGTTGGTGGCCATTTTAGTCCTTTTCCTTCGCAGATGCTTTCTACTCTTCGCACGCTTGTTGGCGACAATTCTCGTTTTTTTCCTTTGGCATGAATGATCTTGATTGCGCATAGGAATTGGTCTCCATTATAGAGTTTGTAGTCCATTGACCCCTTTTTCAACGTCCACCCTAAAATACGTAAATACCCTAGGAAGACTTTCTCGGGGATCGGCTTAGCCATTTCTACTGCCTGTTACTCCATTTTACCAAATCTTGAAATATTGTGACAGAGAATCAAGTTTTATTCAAGAAGTAGTATAGAAATTATTCCTAAATCTCTCTATTTACGTTGTTTAAGATACTGGTATACAGTTTCTCTGCTAACCCCGAAGTCCCTGGCCACCCTAGCCTTAGAGAGCCCTAGGCTTATCTTTTCTTTCAGCTGGCCTACTTGTTCGGGGGATAGGGTTTTCTTTCGACCAGTATACACCCCTCTTGCTTTGGCCACAGCGATCCCCTCCCGCTGACGCTCCTTGATCAGACTGCGCTCAAATTCAGCTACCGCGCCCAGCATGCTGAGGAGTAGGTTAGCCATTGGCGAATCCTCCCCGGTGAAAGTCAGCGATTCTTTGAGGAACTGAACGCGTATTCCTCGGTCGGTCAAGTTTTTCACGATTCGTCGTAGATCATCGAGATTGCGCGCTAAGCGATCCATGCTATGCACAACAACAACGTCGCCCTTGCGCACAAATCTCAGCATTTCCTCAAGTTTTGGGCGTTTAGCATCCTTTCCACTAGCTTTATCTGTAGAGGGAATTGCAAAACTAACGACCAAAAAATGCTTTTTTGGGGAAGCTTGTGTAGCAAGAGGTCTTTTTGGGCCCCAAAAATCACTTTTTGGTCGTTAGTCTTGTAATTGCGTGAAAAATCCCCGTCTTTTGAGAAAGCAGACCCATCGCCCCGCTGAAGGAGCACAATCAAGCACCTTTTCTTTGACTTCCATGCAGCGATGCGACGTGACCAATTGCATTAATTGATCTGCAGCTAGGGTCAGCACGCCGAATAAAAGGTGGCATGCCACCTTGGCGTACCCACGCACTCTGATTTTGCAAGCGCCAAATTCGTCTTTTAGGCGAGAATTGGTTCGCTCCGCAGTTGATCGAGCGTTATAGCGAAGTGTCTCGGGGAAAACTAGATTCAAAGTTTTTCTGGCCAAACTCTCCTCTGCCAAGGCTTTCTTCAACTCTTTATTTCTTCGCGGATTCTTATCGATCAAGGGAAAACATGTCCGAGAGATTGACTATGCTCAATGATGTCAGGGACATCATAGGCAGCATCCATTAAGTCATAGCAGTTGGCGATCCTTTCTTTTGTTATGATTGCTAACGGGATTGCGGCTTGGCTGTCATTAAGAGAGGCTGAAGTCACAAGTGCACTCACGGGGATACCGCCATCTATGGTATCCAAGTGCAATTTATACCCGGTCCAATACATGACGTTACCTTTGTTATCTTTTTTTGCGCCTTTATCGCATGCAGTTGGCAGATCTGTTAACATTTCTTCCAACGTCATGGTTCTCTGTTTTTGTATGCGTGTCAGCTCAGGTTCGGGCTGTTCTTCGGATTTTTTGGGACGCCCTTTTTTCTTTGGCGTTTTCTTCTTTGCACATTCATCGGCAGCTTTTTTCTGAGGCTTTTCCCTCGCTTCGATCGCGGTAGAGTCGCGCGAATTATGCAAGATCACCTCACTTGCCAGCGTTTTCTCAATCAATGCCTTGTGTGCGCGCTGCGGAAGTTCCGTCTTCGCAAAGTCAGCAAAAGCCCTCGAAAAGGTCGCCTCGCTGGGGATCTGGGCTACGCATTCCCATCCGCAAATGCGCCTCATGTTTTTGTCGGACTTCAATCGGTCCAGTAGAAACGTCGTAGTATCGATGTTGTAGACCATTTTGGCAATAAATGATCTGGCAATAGCAGAACGTGTTTTTTGGGAACGTCCCTCGCATCCATCATAGCAGGGGAGAAACTCTTCGATACGCACAAACTCTAAAATAGCAATGAGTTGTTGTTGTTTTTCTGTCAGAGGATCTAACTCCTCCTCTAACCATGGAAAAAGCGTGCCTTGAATTTTGCTCCAATAATGTCATAGAGTTTCTGTCAGTTGACTCATTGAGTTCGCTCCTTGCTCTGATGTTTTTTGTCCTGTAAAAACAGATTATATCAGACGCAAGGTATTAGTATAAAAGGATTTATAAGAGAAAATTCTGGCATTACGAAGCTGACAAGAAAGAGGGATTTTTCGGCGCCCAAATAGCGCTTGCTACATGAGTCCCGAAAAATCCCTCTTTCTTGTTAGTTTTGCAATTCCCTCTATTGAAATACAGAGATAAAAGTAGGGGAAACATGGTTCTCGGTTTTGACGATCCAGATTTTAAGGATTTAGTCGCGAACTTTATGCAGGATGATAGCTATGAGAAGTGATCACCTACAAGACAGCTTATGGGGAATATATGGATGACGAGTTATCTCCCGTTTCGCAGAAAATAACCAAACCGAAAACAGATCCATGCTTGGTTTTTAAGTGCACATGGAACAATGAGGTGGGAACTGAAACCATTGAATCGATGGCTCTTTCCAGTGGAGAACAGCTCAACCAGGAAATTCTGAATAAATTCTTAGAGACTCTCCAACATACTGCTGGCTCCCAGAATTGGGAACATGTAGTAGCTATTCTTTCTACTTTGTCGCAGGGAATGCCCCAGTTTCAACGTCAAGATCAATTGAATCATATTGCGGCCATGCTGCCCCTCACTCACCCACAGGACAAGATTGAGGCCATGCTGTTCGGACAGTTTATCGCTCTACATGAGACTGGGTTAAATCAACTAGGATCTGCAAATAGACAGGGCGTCCCAATCCAGAAAGAACGTTCCTACCAAATTGCCGCTAAGCTTCTAAACACAGCCAATCTAACTTTGCAAACTCTCCTGAAATATCGTGCCAAGGGCGAGCAAAAAATGCAGGTTGTTCACGTGAACGGGGGGCAAGCGATCGTTGCCCAGACTATTCAGGCAGATAAAGGTCCAAGAGAGGGGCCGGAAAAAAACTAATTAATGAACCCCTTGCATCATGGCGCAGTGTACAGCAACAAGCAAACGGTCAAAAGAGCAATGTAAGAATTGGGCGATCCGTCGGAGAGGTACTTGTAGGATGCATGGAGGAACCGCTAAGGGACCGAGAACCAAAAGGGGAAGGGAACATGCACGCCTGGCCGTTCTCAAGCATGGAGGATTCTCTCAAAAGGCCATGCATGAATATCGGGAACTAATGACCCTAATTCGTTGCAGCAAAAGATTTCTCCAGTCTTTGAGTTTTGAAGCTCTGTAGAACGTTAGCATTAAAATGCTGAAGCTTCAAGACGTCTTGACTTTTCTAAAATTTTATGGCACGATCGCTAATCGTTCAACTTTAAGAGGATCCATGTCAGATAAAGAGCAGATTGTACTTTCGAAAAAGGCCAAAACTACTGTTTACATGACGGAGGAAGAGGAAATTCTTTTGAATGAGCTGTTCATTAAACGACTCAGAGAACGCCGAAAAACCGATAAATCTGCTCTTCTTTGCGAGGGCATTCGTTTGCTCTTTGAGAAAGAAATTGGAGCTCCAAACAATGGATAAAAATTCTTTGGCTCAACCCGACAACCAAATCGATACTCTACCCGAAGGTTACAAGGACATCTTGGCTTCGATCATTACAAAGATTAAGGCCGCTCAGGCAAGAGCCTTAAAAGCCGTCAACCAAGAGCTCATAGAAATTTATAGAGACATAGGAAAGACCATTCATGAAAAACAAGAGCAGCGTGAATGGGGAGACAATGTTGTAGAGCGTTTGGCCAAAGATCTTCAGAACGGTTTCCCTGGCATCAAGGGGTTTTCTTCTCGTAATCTATGGAGAATGAGGGACTTATATAAATCTTACCAGGGGAACGAAAAACTGACGACATTGTCGTCAGAAATTAGCTGGTCTCACAACGTTGCCCTCCTCTCGAAGTGTAAGGATCTTCTTGAAAAAGAATTTTATATGAAGATGGCCAAGAGGAATGGCTGGACCTACCGTGTATTGATCCATCACATTGAAAACGGCACCTATGAAAAAACAATCATAAGCCAGTCTAACTTTGAGAAGAGTCTCCCGACCAATCTTCATCCCGAAGCAAAACTTGCTGTGAGGGATGATTACGCGCTTGATTTTCTCGAGATTGGAGATGAACACACAGAGCGCGAATTGGAACGAGCCATCGTCCGGAATATCGAACTCTTCTTGCGTGAAGTGGGAAGTGCCTATTCATTTATCGGCTCACAATATCGCTTAGAGATCGAAGGGCAGGAATTTTTCATTGATCTGCTCTTATTTCACCGAAAGTTAAGAGCCTTGGTTGCAATCGAGCTAAAAGTGACCGAATTCATCCCTGAATACATCGGTAAGATGCAGTTCTATCTATCCGTCCTTGATGATAAGGTTCGTCTTGAAGGAGAAAACCCAGCCATCGGGATTATCCTCTGTAAAAGCAAAACAAGAACAGTCGTAGAGTATGCCCTCAAGGATGCAACCAAGCCGATCAATATTGCGTCGTATCACATGGTCAAGACGCTGCCACAGGAGCTGAAAGACCAATTGCCGTCTCCAGAGCAAATTGCCCTCCTACTAGAGCATATGAGCTGAGGTTAAGATGATCCATTTTTTTATTATTCTACAAACCATTCTGTTTTTTTTCATGGCTCTTCATGATTGGGTAGATATCCCGCCGTTTACCAATCTTTCCGCATTGAGGAAAGCTCATTCACTTCGATTCCGTCTGCTTGGATCTTGCATCAACGGAGGTTTGGTATTACTTCCTCTCATTGTTACTTTGCTCTATACATCCTCACCAATGCCTCTCTGGGCTCGGTTGTTTCTTACCGGCATTTATGGGCTTATCACAATAGGGACTATTACCGCTTGGTGGATCCCATATTTTGGAGGAGGATATTGGATACAGGGAAATAAAGCGGGATTTGAAGAATATCGCGATACTCATTCTTTTCTACCACCAAGAGGTAGTAATGTTGTTCCAAACACTCTTCATGTCATTTTGCATCTTCAAATTTGGAGCTGCTTTGGCTTGTCACTTTACTGGCTGTTTTCTGGAGGATAACTCAATGGCAAATAGTTCTGTGCAAATTATCTACTTGAATGGACCGTCCAGCAGCGGCAAGACAACGCTAGCAAAAGGATTACAACACGCGTTTGATGACCTATTTTTGCATATAGGCATTGATAAAATCATCGAGTGGATGCCAGAAAAAGTAAATGATTGGACGGGAGGTGTTGCTCCCCTTGGATATAGCTGGAAAAAAAGCGCTGATGAATCAGGAAACCCTATCCAAGAACTTCAGATTGGCCCTTACGCTGAAAAGATAGCAGATACGTTCCAAGAAATAGTGCTCTTGCTTGCTAAAATGGGGCATCATTTGATCATCGATGATGTTTCATTTGGGAAAAGACAGGTGGATGAGTGGAAGGCATTTTTGAGAGATTTTAAAGTCTTGTGGGTGGGAGTCAATGCCCCCCTTTCTATTTTAGAACAAAGGGAAAAGGAACGAGGCAATCGAATTGTAGGATCAGCGCGAGGGCAGTTTCATAGAGTGCATGCCGATGCCACTTATGATCTGGAGATAGACACGCACCACGCAACTCTTGCCGCAAACGTTGAAAAGATTAGATTTTTAGCTTCTGCTCGCGAAAATCAAGGTGAAAATCAGCCTCTTTTACGCTCTCTACAAAAAACAGATATTTCAACCTTAGTAAATCGATATTCCTTCCCATGGTCTACTCCAGAAAAAACTACGGCGCTTTGGGACACGTATTACGAAGAACAAGAAAGCGGGATCCGCACTGTAGTGGTAGTAGAAAAAAATCGTGACATCTTAGGTTATGGTAGCCTGCTTCGCAAGTCAGAATATTCCTTCTTCTTGAGCAGTAATATTCCCGAAATAAATGCTGTTTGGATCGACGAAGAGCATAGAGGGAAAGGCCTCGGAACAGCTCTTATCAAATGGATAGAAAATCTTGCAGTCGGGGAGGGGTATGACAAGATAGGGATTGGAGTTGGGTTATATCGCGACTATGGCCCAGCACAACAGCTTTATTTTCAGCTAGGCTATACTCCTGATGGCAATGGCACCACTTACAAAGGCCAACCCACCGTGCCAGGGCAAACTTATCCATTAGATGATGATTTTATCCTTTGGTTAATGAAGAGACTGGACAAAAAAGCTCTATGACCAAAATGCATGTAAATGAATTTCACTTCGCTCCCGCTATACCTTCTCAAAGATCTATGCTACATCAATGGTTTGAGCAAAAACACATCAAGGCATGGATGCATGGAGTAGGGCTACAAAACACGTTGGATGGTCTAGAGAGGTTCTTCCAGGGAAACTCTGATACAACCTATTGGGTGGGATATGATAAAGATACCCCATTCGCTTTTCTAATCACCTCTTGCGAAGGAAAAGACGCGATTACTTTGGATGTGTTCATCTGCGATTCAAACTATTTGGGTAGAGGGCTCGCAGTGCCGATGATCCGAAAATTTTTAACTACCCATTTCTCAAATATGCAAAAAGTTCTGATAGACCCAGAAGCAACGAATACCAGAGCCATCCATGTTTATGAGAAGATCGGCTTTAAAATTACGGGAGAATTCATTGCCAGCTGGCACCCAGTTCCGCACTACCAAATGGAGCTGAACATGGAGGATCTATGTACAAAGTAGTTATCGATCATCACCCTAGCCACCCTGACAATGAAGTCGTAAGAGAAGGTCTAATCAGATCTTATGAAGCTCAATTCGGTGAGCGAGATAAGCAGTTCTCTATTTTCTTAAAAAGCGACTTAGGCGAAGTTTTTGGTGGCATTCAAGCAATTTTTGATTCGGAAGCAATCTATATTGAAGCATTGTGGATTGAGGAAAATCTCAGAAAACAAGGGTACGGCAAAAAACTGTTGATTGCAGCGGAAGGAGAAGCCATTAAAAATGGATGTGTTTTTTCCTTAGTGGATACCTGGGACTTTCAAGCGGAAGAGTTTTATTTAAAAAATGGATATGTACGGATAGGGGAATTAAAGAATTATTGGCACGACCATTCAAAAATATTTCTTAGAAAAAAATTAAAATCGACACGAGTAACTGCTCTAGGTCTTCAAAATCGCGAAAAATCTTTAGTCGGGAGAGCAAATATCAGGCTTTGCAAGGCAACTAAAGAAGACAGGGACACGATCCAAAATCTCGGTCGTTTTTACGTTTATGAAATGTCGAGATATTGCGGTTTTTTACCGGATTGGGAAATACCGGTTAATGGCCTTTTCGAGTGCAGAGACCTTAGTTCTTACTGTGAACAGCCAGATCGCTATGCATTTTTAATCAAGGTGGATGATGAGTTGGCGGGATTTGTGTTGATCAATAAGATTGGAACCACTCCGGACGTTGATTGGAATGTGGGTGAATTTTTTGTTGTTTCCAAGTTCCAAGGGAAAGGAGTTGGTCTTTATGTAGCAGAGCAAATTTTTAATCAATTCCAAGGGATTTGGGAGACAACGCAAATACCAGAAAACAAAGCAGCTATCGATTTCTGGGAAAAGGTAGTGACTCGTTATACAGGGGGGCAATTCGCAAAGAGTTGTAAGATTGTTCCGAAACCGACACCGCTAAAGCATGTAGAGAAGATCGCAAAACAAAATAAATGTCATTTGGCTCATTTAGATACATTTGATTTCCAGGCAAAGGACTTTTATCTTGAGCATGGATATTCTGTTTTCGGCGTTCTAGAGAATGCTCCAAAAGGGCATTCCCGTTACTACATGAAAAAGGATCTATAAGGAGAAAATGTGGATCCTCTCATCTCTCGATATATTGAGGAAAATTTATGAAAATGGTGGCGATTTCTGAATTTTTGGATGATTTAAATAAACGATTTGGCATTTACCTTGATACTGTACAGGGATTTATTTCAAATCATAGATGGTTGTTACAGAGTCAGGAAAAAGTTCAACGACAGCATGGGTTATCTATAGAACAGCAAGATGCCGCTTTTATGATTCGAAGCAATCATCCGCCGTCTCCAGACTTGGAAGAATGTGCTCGAAGAGAAAAACACTGGATGACTCAAGCACAATATAAGGAGAATAATGCGTTGGGCGGTCTGAATCATAGGATAGCGCTTGAGGATTGCTTGTGTGCAATCTACAATTTATGGGACGAATTTAAAACGTGTATTCTCAAGAAAAAGGGGATGCCCGATAGGCAGATAATGCCAGTCATGGATTATCTCAACAATATGCGAGATCGGTTGACTCATCACAAAAATCATCCGGAAAAGGGGAAAAGCAAGTTGATAGAAGCTCTTCCCCTCAAATATTTACAGCACGCTTTACCCTCATTTGCCAAAGACCAAAATATCGCTCTTTCTCCTGATGATTTAGATGCCATTATTGTAGAAGTGCGTGGGTGGATTCAAGCGACTGTATCTCCTGTTAATGCCGGAATTTTGCCGGAGTCGCCGATTTCCAGCGTTTGACTTTGGTTGCTCTCCCTTACCAATATTTCTTAGAAAAAATCTCATTTCCTCTATAGACTTGTGTAAGCAAAGATGATCTAAGGTCATTTGAAGTACTTGAAGGAAACGGTTCCTCAAGACTGTTTGTTAATCCATTGGTCGAATGTTCGAATCATACACCCGGAGTTTGAGTGGTGACCACGTATCCAAAAGTTAGTCGGATCTTAGGCTAACGGCATCAGGATAGCCCAGTGCTGTAATCCCATTTATGGGAGTGCTGATCACATTGTCGGCGCCACTCTTTTTTCATCTACGCCTTTATGCACAAGTTCTCTAATGGCCACGGGATTTATTGATGGGAAGCTGGCCCAATTTAAAAATCCAATACTATCTCAAGGTTTAAAGCCCAATCCTCAAATCCTTTTGGGTAGCAGAAATGATAATACAAATCCCCACTGTTAAAGTCAGACCCTAAACGGGCAATATCATACGATATCCCTCCTAATCGAGCAGTCAAATGAGTCTGCAATATCATTTTATTCTGATATATATTGAGCATATGTGGATAATCACACTTTGGCTCTAGATCTTCTTCGTTTTGTCCTAGGTCTTTTTACTGTTACTGTCCCTCTTCTAGTCGATTTAGAGATGCGGCGTTGAGGAAGAACTCTGATTTCTACATTGCATCCAAGAAGAGTAAGATAGTAAACCAAGGTGTCATTGCTGAAATCATTGATTTTGCCAGTCATGAGGGCTGACACTTTAGGAGGGCTGATGCCTAAGATGGTTGCAATTTCTTTTTGGGTTAGATCGCTCTTTCTGATCAAATTGACTACTTCTGACATGAGGTCAGAGCGGGTTGCTATCTCGTCAGCGTCATCGAGGCCGAGGTCTGCAAATATGTTGTTTGTTGTGATAGAATTCTTGTCTTTCATTGTTCCCTCTTCCATTCATGGTAATCAATCTTTGCTTGTTTAAATCTCTGGAGAATTAGTTCGATCTCCTGTTTGGGTGTTGCGATGCCTTTCTGGCTCTTTTTCTGAAAAACGTGAAGTACTGCCACCACCTCTTTGAATTCTACCGTATATGCAGTCCTGAAGGTTCCCTCTCGCTCATCGACCACGATCTCTCGGATAGGCTCGTGCAAGTGCTTCAGGGGCTTGGTGTTCCCAGGGTCTCTTTCTTTTTGAATCTCTCTCAATGAGTGACCAAATTCTCTCTGCACGTCTGGGGGCAGCTCTTTTAGGTCTTTTTTGGAGCTGCCTACCCATAGAATAGGCTTCATGGGAACGCGATATTTCATACCTCTTATGATTATCAATATTGGTAATTTTCTTCTAGACAAGAATTTATTTTAATGTGAGGGGGGTCAACTCGCGAAACGGATTGTAACGCACGTTAAGACTTTATCGGCAATCGTAGCTGCCTAAAATTCGTTCCATTGGGCTTCAACCCCTATAACGGAAATCCAACGGAGTAGCCAATCGCCAGCCTTTGAAATGGATTGACCTCGATTGACAATATTTTCTAGCAATAATCTAGTTTTTTCTATAGACTTTGCCAAGCAAAGGTGATTTAAGGTCATCTGAAGTATTTGGCGGAGACGGCTCCCCAAGACTGTTAATCCATTGGTCGAATGTTCGAATCATTCACCCGGAGTTTGTCTACCTTTAACTGGGGCATGCTCTACCTCAAAGAGAAGCTCTCCTACATTATTTTTTGCCCCAACAAAATACCATCTTGGTCCTAGCAGAAAATAGGGTTGCAAAACATTGTTGCCTGATTCCCAAATTTTTATAGAGGCTTGAAGACCCACTGTAAGTGGTGCAATCCAAATACTGGTTTTGGATCCCGAACCTGTAGAGCGCTCCACTGATGAAACAACCAAAATAGCAATTCCAATTGTAAGTTAGTACAAGCTGGTAATCCGCTCCTCCTTCACCAATGACTGTGGGACTTAGGATCGCTTGATCTTTTTTCGATAGTTCTGTACGATGGGTCTTATAAGTGGATCGGGAGTTCCCGATCGGCGTCTTGCCTCGGCGTAAGCCGGGGCTTTTCGCTTTGTGCGCCCGGCAGGGCGCAATCACTAGAGAGTGAAAGTCTCTCATGGACCCGATAAGGGGAACCATTAGCAATTGACAAGGGTGTCCACAGAAAGGGTTATGGCATCGCTTAAAGAGGTCTTAGAAGAGCGCCTGAAACTTAAGATCAACGAAGAGAAAAGCGCGGTAGCTAGACCCTGGAGTCGCAAATTTCTTGGATATTCAATGACAGTCGATAAAAAGACGAGATTGAAGGTATCTCCAAAAGCCATAGAACGGCTGAAGGATAAAATGAAAGAGAAGTTCCGGCAAGGGCGAGGTAGAAATCTAGGAAAGTTTATCGAGGAACTCAAGCCTCTACTGGGAGGGTGGATTAACTACTTTCGACTAGCGGAGACCAAGAAAGCAATCGAAGAACTGGACTGGTGGATAAGACGTAAGCTGCGATGCATTATCTGGCGGCAGAAGAAGAACGGAAGGGCAAGAACTGACGTAATGATGAAGATGGGAATAGACAAAGTACGCGCTCGGACATCGGCGGGAAATAGACGAGGTCCATGGTGGAACTCTGGAGCCCCGCATATGAATGAAGCTTTCCCAAAATCATACTTTGATAACCTAGGGCTTGTATCTCTGCTCGATCAACAGTGGAAGTTCCAGAGGATGTTGTGAACCGCCGTATACGGATCCGTACGTACGGTGGTGTGAGGGGACGGAGGCCATAAACCTCCTCCCACTCGATCTAGGGGGTGACATTTTAGCCCCATTTCTTCGTATTCTGGATATCCCAATAGTTTCTCTTTCACTATATCAAAAGCCTTATTGGGCTGATCTTTTTTTAAGATATGTCTAGAGATCGGATGGGCGACCAAATCTGCCATTTGCAGACCGCTGCTGTTCGTTTGCTTATGAGCGAATCGGATATTCAGAGGATAACGATCGGGTAGTCCTTGGCTCGCAATTTGATCGAAGGCTAATCCTAAGTCTTGATCTTCAGGCTTGCCTCTGCTTTCCACGATGATGTGGGTGAGTAAGTGTCGTTGCCCCTTCTCTTGTAAAAACTCTATGGTCTGTTGGAGACAAGATCCTAGAGCGAGCACATAGGGATTTGTAGAGCTCGAATCACTTCCAAGATATCGCTTATCAATAGCTGTTGCTGCGATTGAAAATGGGATGGTTCTGATCATTTCATTGAGAGAGTGTAGGAAAATCCTTCTGAGTTCCTCATTGAATAGAAACGAGAATTCTCCTTTTGATTTTCGTATCTCGTGATTGTGCAGAACAACAAGGTCATGTCCCCAGAAGTCGATTTTGAATTTGGCGACAGCTTGTTTGACGATCGAAATGTAATCGGTTTTTCTGAAAATGCAAAATGCGAGCACAAAGATTGGGTTTTCCGGATTGATTGTCTTGATTCCGTGGTCACCGCTCTCATCAGCAAATACGATGTAATCGCTAAAATCATTTCGCATTTTAAAGAGCTTACCCGAAAGAAGATGAGCTCTCAAGATCTCTTTGAAAATATCGAAGACTTCTCTACGGAAAAAATGCGGAAATCCAACGGAGTTGCAGGTGGACGTTGGTTGATTCTTTTTACCCTTGTTTGCAAATTGATCTTGGGAAAAATCGGAGTTTCCCTATAGACTTGAGTTGTTTTGGGTGAGGTTAGGTAACCTAAGGTAAGAGACGTCAGCGACTTTGGTGGACTGTTAATCCATTGGTCGTATGTTCGAATCATACACCCGGAGATTTGCTGGTTGGAACATTCTTTCTCGATCCCTTGTTATCAAGGCAAGGTCGAAGAGATCGTTAAGAGCTACCGATCCAATCAATAGGAGGAGAGCATGAATATCTTTCCTGGAATTGCGACATTTTTTAGCTATATACTGTTCCTTGTCTATATTGTTTTCCTCATTCCGGCTTTGATCTATATCTCTCCACTAGGCCTATTTATTTTAGATAGGGATGGCGTAGGGACTGTGGCTGCGATATCTTGCCTGGTCGCTACAATCGCTATACCATTGTCTATGGCAGCTAGCATCTATTTTATGATCAAATATTCAAAGAGGCCTTTAAGGATGTTTTTTTCAGCCTGTCTTCCTTTCGGAGTAGTTTTCTTTGCACTGTGCTGGGCACATTTAATTTCTTGGCTCTGCAGCGCGTAAATTTTTCTGGAATGAATGGTGCACTGGCGGTGCAGTTAGATATAAAAACTGACCACAAGGGACCACAAGCCATAATAATCCATTCACTCTCAAGTCCTTGATTCTCTTGTTGCTAGTAATTGTAGGTTGTGGTCGGCTGAAGATGGGTGTGTATTTGAAGTATCTGTCTTTTAGTGGTCTAACAGATAGATACTTAAGTTCTCTTTTGACCGAATTTTATGGAAAAGTTCATTGGTAAGAGGATAACATGGGAGACAAACTTGGGAGATAAATTGCAAGGCTGATATGGCAGAGATGAATCGAAAAACCTATAAGAATCCCCAGATTGTTGAGGCAGTGATAGAGGTTCGCTTTATCAAACCTATTGACAATGCAAAGGTTCAAGACGCTCTGAGCACTCAATACGATCATTGCAGGCGAGAAGATCTTATTTCGTTTACCGCCCAGCCTGGCCCAGAGGGTATGGCCGTCACTCGTAATCAGACAGGAAAGTTTCGATTGCACTACTCGATTACAAAGCATTTAACAGCTTTCGTTTATTCAGACAGAGTTTCCTTTCATTGGCAAGGCAAATACCCTGGTTGGGATATATTCCAACCTGCCTTCAAATCGTTTTGGACAAAATTGCTGAAAGCAACCCCAGAAATCGCAAGTGGCCGTGTTGGTGTACGCTTCATCAACATGGTTAATGAAAAAACAGCTGATCAAGAAGTAGGGCATTGGCTTAAGCCGGCAATTGATTATCCGAAAGGGCTTCTCTCTTCTAAAGGAGGCTTTTTTTACAGTATTAGAAGGCCACTAAAATTAAAGCATTATATTCAGCTCTTTGTCGCAGAAGGTGAACCCAGCACAACCGATGGTAATAAGCCCCTGATTTTGGATATTGATGTTCAGTCGGATCATATAGATAAGGAAGGCGTTACGTCGAAAAAAGAGCTTCTGTCTTTAATCGAAACTTTGCATGACGAAGTTGGCGATATTTTTGAAAATTCTATTACCAAGAATTATCTTAACTTGTTGAATAAGAAGGTGGAGTAAGATGGCTGTATTACACGCAGACGGCTTTCCTGGTACCGTTAGAAGTGTGGAGGAGCGCTTTTATGCTGAATTAGCTGACAGAATGCCTGGAAATTCTTCTGTTAGCATGACCTACATGCAACAACTGCCTAATGTGACAGTATCTGAGGTTAGGCCGAAGTCCTCTCGTTTAGCTATGCTGGAAGAAGCTGGTCTGCTTGGATGTTTAACAGATACCGAGTTCACAAGTAGTAATTCTAAAGAGATTCTGCGAAAATTTTATTCGAAAAAAACTGGTAAATAATGTGCTAGAGAATCGTTGTGAACTCTTCTAAAAAACCAGTAATCGCTGATACGGGATACCTATTCGCATTCTATAGTAAAAAAGATCAGTACTATCGAGTGGTTGCCGAATGGGAAGAATCTTTTGGAGAAGGATATAGGCTTGTTACTACACCTTTTGTTGTTTTAGAGGTTTATCAAATGCTTCTTGATATTAACCATTCAAAAGCTTTGAGCTTCATGGAATTAGTAGAGAAAGGAGAGTACGTAGAAGTAATTCCTCTTGAAAGAGATTGGGTTAGAAAATTCAAGCAGATTGTAAAGAAATATAAAGACAAATCTCTCGACTTTGCGGATATGTCTATTTTGTTGTTGGCAGATCAATTGAATCTGGGGGATCTACTTACTATAGATCAGGGAGACTTTTCTTTTCTCACATGGGACAATGGTGGGAAATATTTCAACAATCTTTTGCAAGATATTCTTATCAAAAAGTTCTAACTATTTAATCCAGTTGTCGTTAAAATGGGTGGAGTGTTGTAGGGTGCTGTATTCGAGGCGACTGTTAAGCCATTGGTCGTATGTTCGAATCATACACCCGGAGTTTCTTCCCGCATTTCCTAAATAGCTCTGGTACAAGCAATTTCAAACCAGAGGCTCTTATGTTCAAATTTCGCAAAGTGCAGATTTTCCGCACTTTTTCCGCAAATGACTGGAACCCTCCAGAATCAAAATATTTATTTCACGCTGACAAAGGTGAACGATTTTCTAACATGTCATTGATAGAAAAGCTAACAACCAGTATCCTGATGGTCAGGAGTGAAGTATGGAACAAAGTCTCGGGGACCGCATTAAAGTCCTTCGCGAAGAAATGGATATTAGCCAAGAGGCATTGGCTAAAATGTTGGGTATCGATCGTGCTAGTTTATCCCAAATTGAAAATGGGAAGAGATCGGTAAAGGCGGAGGAACTGTCTTCGATCTCCAAGGCTCTGAACGTATCAGCAGATATGCTCCTCGGGCTGACTTCTTCGCCAGAAATTTTCCTAGAGAAAAACCAAGACAAACTTGCAATACGCCCGATCAGAATCAATATCCCTCAAAAAAAGACACATAAGTTTAAGGAAGTTTTACTCTATATTCTTTCCAAAGTTGGCGCAAAGCCGAATGTAGGAGAGACGGTTATTTATAAGCTATTATATTTCATCGACTTTAATTTTTATGAAAAATATGAGGAACAGCTCATTGGAGCGACGTATATCAAAAATCATCACGGTCCCACCCCAATAGAGTTTCGGGCGGTTATTGAAGAAATGGTATCTGCAAAGGAACTGGAATGCGTTCAGAGTAAATATTTCAATTTTCCTCAGAGAAAATACTTGCCCCACAGGGCATCAGATCTTTCTCTACTTACTGGTGAAGAACTTCAGTTAATCGATGATGTTCTCAATAAACTTTCAAACATGACGGCTACTGAAATTAGCGAATATTCCCACGGAGATGTCCCATGGATTACCACCCCCAATGGCGAGAAAATTGACTATGAATCGGTCTTTTACCGCACCGCCCCCTACAGCGTCAGAGATTACAGTACCGAGCTTTCGTGAAATCACTCGCTCGCCTGCTTTCGAAAAGGACTTAAAAAAACTCTTGAAGCGGTTCCAGAGTTTAGAAAAAGACCTCGAAATTTTTCAGAAGGTCCAGCTTATTCTTTTTCATAAGCAGGGACTGGACAATGGGGGTATTGTTCGGATAGAGGGGTTAGGGCAGGGGATTTTGCAGATTTTCAAAGCTCGGAAATTTGCCTGCCGTTCTTTAAAAGGAAAGGGAGTTCAGTCGGGGATTCGAGTGATTTACTCATACACTGTGGAACTCGACCGAATTCGGTATATCGAAATATATTATAAGGGAGACCAAGAAATAGAAACGAAGGCCCGTTTCCATGTATAGTCAAAAGCTAAAGTCTGACTCAATACATTGAGAAAAATGCCTTTATGCTGTTAAGCTGCTATCCTTAGCGGGCAAAAGGTTTATGGGTGCTAAAGGTTATATTATTTAGCGAGAAGTATCCAGAAAGGGCATGATAACGGCCAGCCGAAAATTGCACAGATGCCTATTGGGGTTTAAAAATGAATAAAATGAACAAACTTCTTTTCGCCATTGGCTTAACTTTTTCATGGGGCTATTGCTATGCAAGTGTAAATCAAGAAGTTGAAATTCAGGGACTTGAAATGAATTATAGCACGGAGCAACAAGCAAAGAAATTTTTCATCGGTCTTGAATTAAGGACAAACAATGAAGAATGTTCTTATGCTATGCCAGCTCATAAGGAGAGGTTTTTCAAAGAAAATATTCCCGCTAAGATTCCGAATAAAATCAATGGCAATATTCTCGCACTTTACACTGATTACGAAGGAGATTACACGAAACCTTACTCATGGATTCTCGGTTGTGAAGTGTCTAGTTTGAATGACGTGCCTGAGGGACTTGTAGGTAGGGCAATTCCTGAAGCTAGATATGCTGTTTTTACCACTCAAGGAGAGTTTCCTCAAGGACTGATTGTCGCATGGCAGGCAATTTGGAAGGCAAATCTCCCTCGTTCCTATACAAGCGATTTCGAAGTATATCGTTCTACTTTTGATCCTCAGAAAAATCCTGAGGTAAAGGTTTATATTGCTATAGAGAACGAGGGGCGATGATATGGAAACACAACACGATTTTTTACAGATTCAATTTGCTGATTTTCTCAAAGTAGATATTCGCGTAGGGACGATTGTGAATGTCGAAGACTACCCAGAAGCACGGAAGCCTGCTTATAAGTTAGAAATCGATTTTGGTGCATTCGGTAGGAAACGTTCCTCAGCGCAGATCACGCAACACGATTGCAAAGAAGATCTCATAGGCAAGCAAGTGATCGCGGTAGTTAATTTTCCTCCAAAGAAGTATGTCGATTAGCAAAAATGAGAAACTGCGGACGTGTTGAATGGTGGGTGCTCGACTGGAATGAACGAGCGATCAATTTTTATAAAAAAATTGGCGCGGTCCCTATGTCTGAGTGGACTGTATTTCGGCTTACAGAAGAATCTATCAATCGGTTAGTGCGGTAAGAATATGTCCAAACGAATACTCATGATTGCAGGCCCTAATGGCGCTGGTAAAACGACTATGACATTGGAACTCATTCGCGGTTGTTCGATGCTTTATGAATTCATCAACGCAGATGAAATCGCCAGAGGACTTGCCCCAAGGCATCCAGAGAGTATGGCACTCACAGCTAGTAAATTGATGATTAAGCGGCTAAAGGAGCTACTAGATGCTGACAAGAGCTTTGCATTTGAAATCACAGCTTCAGGCACGAACTATGTAAAGCACTTAAAAGCTGCCAAGATGAAGGGATATGAGATCAGTCTCACATTCCTCTGGCTGTCTAAGCCAGAAGAGGCGGTTAAGCGAGTAGCTCAAAGGGTAAAGCAAGGAGGGCATCACGTTCCCGAGGGGTCTGTTATAAGGCGCTATTATTCAGGAATTAAGAATCTTATTCAGCATTATTTGCCTCTAGCTGACGAAGTTTTTATCATGGATAATTCTTCGGAAGAGTCTTCGAAGAGACTGATTGCTAGAAAAAATAAGAATGATCCTCTAGATATCCTAGATAGAGCTATTTGGAGAAAAATTGAGGAGACTGCCAATGAGTGACGACTTAGGTAAATATATATTGGAAGCTCATGAGAGAAGTTTTGAGAGGGCTTTTGAGACGGCTGTTCGTACTGATACAGCTCTTGTTTTCTCTCGCAATGGTAAGATTGTGGAAGTCAAACCTCCCTATCGATATGAGCTTGTTCCAATCAAACCAGCTAAAAAGAAAAAAGCGACGGTGCGACGTAAAAAATAGTATCCCCCCGCTCCTCAGCATGGCACAAATTTGGCACACTGGGGCGCAAAAGCAGGCAGCACTGGCCAGCACAAGCCAAAAGTTCAAAAAATCCTAAACATTTAATCCTGTCGCTGCTACATTCTATGGGATGTTGTCAGGTGCTGTGCCTGAAGTGACTGTTAATCCATGGGTCGTATGTTCGAATCATACACCCGGAGTTTCTCTATAGAAATAGGGGTAAAAGTACCCTCGAAAAAAGACTCTCTTGCCGGAGAAATACGGAAATCCAACGGAGTTTGGAAATTCGTCCTTCAGTCATCCAAAACAGAGCCCACACAATTGTGTGTCGGGTTCTCTTTGGAGTGTTGATCCGGTGATCCTCGGTATCAAATTCACACTCCTTTTCGAAACTAGCCTGACTTTACAAGTTAACTGAAAAAAAAGTCCATTTCTCGAGGAGAAATGGACAGACATGATGTATTACCCCTTTTAGGTAGCTCCGATACTCGGCTCACTCGCTAAAACATCGCAAATTCCGAAAAGTTCGGCTAGTTTCTTTTGGAGGGGATTCATTCTGCTCATGGTAAACTGAGTTTTCTGTTTGCTTCCCTGAGGGGCCGAGTAAAGGAGAGCCACTTCTTTTATACCCGACAAGTCATCCAATAATTTTGGAAGAGAGAGTTCCGTGCCAGCCTCCCACGCCATTTTACGAGCCAAGGTTGCCAATAGCAGAGCCAAGACACAGTAGAGAGAATGTACTTTAATTTTTTGGTCTGTCCAATGGAACGCTGGCTGCCATCGGAGATACTCCCGATTTTTCATGAGTTTGAAAGCTTCCTCAATATTGGCCAGGTCATGGTAGCAAGAAATGACTTCCGTAGACAACCAGCTCAGTCTATTCGTGATGAGTAATGTTCTCCCAAGGTGTGTTGCTGTGAGATTTTCCAATCCTTCTCGATTCACAGAGTAGCGTAGGTTGTAAACCCCGCCGCTCTCGGATCAATCGACCGAAAATACTTTGTCCATATGTTGAGGCGATAGGATCTGTTTGAGCCGCTCTTTAATCTTGGTACCGGTAGGACGAGGTCCCTTCGGCTTCTTTTCACTGGACCAGGACAACAGGTAATGCTGAAGATTTTTGAGTTGATTTTGACATTTCGTCATACCCGCTGTTATTGCCGCAAGCTGCTCAGTGAAAAAGCTCTCTGAATAGGACACCGTGATTACCTCAATTTTATGAGCACTTGCGATCAATCATTTTATCTTATTTTTTAGAGATGATTCAAGTTAATCGTAAATTCAATCCTAAAGCAATCACCAGAGAAACAAGAGTATGCCATTTAGGATTACCCTTTTCTGAAAGAGTTTTGTAGAGGCTTTCTCTTCCTATGCCCGCTTTTTTTGCGAGATTCCCAACACCACCTTGTGCTTCGGCAACATTGCGAATAGCGACGAGGAAAAGATGTTGAGATTCTTCATCACCTTTAAGACTTTCTTCTAAGGCAGCATTGAGATAAGCAACGGCTTCATCGTGATCCTTTAGCTTTTCTAAAAGCCACTCTTGATAATTTTTATTTTTTGCCATGTTTTTTCTCCCTCAATTGGTACTCTTTTAAATACTCCTTAGCTTTATTAATGTCCTTGGTTTGCGAACTTTTATCACCACCACAAAGCAAGAGTACGACCTTATTGCCTCTTTTCGAGTAATAGACTCTAATTCCTGGCCCATAGTGAATTTTCAATTCTGCAATTCCATCACCAAGAGCCTTACAATCACCAAAGTTTCCCACTTTTAGGCGATCAAGCCGTGTAAGGATTTTGGCGCGAGTATGCAGTTCCCTTAGGCTTTCAAACCAATCATCAAAAGGGCAGTGACCAGAAGCTGTTTCGTAAAGCTCAATCTCGATTTCCATAATTTCATTGTATCCTGCAAGATACATTATTGACAAAAGGTTTGTAAAAGGCTAAATGTGAAGTGGTTAAAAATTTATCTTTAAAGCCTAACCAGTCAAAAGTTCGAAGTGTTCCCAGTATCTGGAGTTCTTCTATGAAAAATAGGGACAAAAGAGGACCTCAAAAAGAAGCCTCAAACAGTCAAATGCCGTAATCTTGCCGGAGTACGGAACTTCCTTAAATTACCCAAGCAGGGTGTCGATTCCGTTCAATTTACGGCAATCATTAGAAGGCAACCAAGTAACAGGCAAACTTAGATAGACGATGCAAAGCTTTTTTAGCCTCTGTGCTAAGGGGTTGTCCGGAAATAACTTTTAGAGCTGCATAGAGAAAAAGTCGCACTTTTCATAGAGTAATGCCAATTCTCACCATGGGTCAAAATAGGGGGGTGGGTCACTTTTCAATGTCGAAAGGGGGTCATTTTACATTGTCGCCTGACACGTGGAGCCTTGTAGAGCTTTTCCGTGCAGTGATAGAGATCCTGAAGGGAGAAAAAACAGCAACCCAACTCGCAGGTGAATTGGGAGTGCACCAAAACTTTACCATTTCCTTACTGAATTTTAACAGCTGGTAAATTTAAGAATAGTGGTATTCCATTTCTTCATTTTTTTTGGGGCCGATCACGCGCCAGTTAAGGCGAATGCTATGACGATCCCATAGGACCTGGGCAAGATAGGCGTCTTCTTCGCAAAGATGAGAATCCATGGAAGCTAGGCGATTGCTACCCGTGGGAGCCAAATGAAAGAGAAACACGGGACAGCTAGGGCCCAAGCGCAAGTGCTCTAGAGAGATCATTCCCGCTTCTCTATCCAACGTCCAGCGAAATGTGTTGCTAAACGTCATGTTTTGGTCTTGTCGTATTTGCCACGAACCTCTTTCATGAAATATCAAAATATGATCGCTTTCCCTAGACACGAGAACGTCTCCCTTCCCTTTTCCGTTCCAACCGGTTTCTTCTTTGGATCGCGATTTTGCGTGGAGAGTCAGTTGCTTCATCGTCTTTAGTTTTTCCCAAAAACCAAGAAGAAGCGGCTCTTGAATCCGTTTTTCGAGAGTATCTTGCTGAACGAGAGAATAAAGTTTTTTGTCCTGCGGAGAAAGAAGGGTATAGGCTTTTTTTAACAGCTGTTCTAGCTCGCTGAGCAAGGGATAAGAGGGATTCAATTGGTAAAGCTTTGTTTTTCCCTCAGAATAGCTGATGATGATCCTTCCCTGCTCTAGCCGACCCAGCGCATTCTGAAGCGATGTCAAAGGAGTTCTTAAAATTCTTTGAAGCTGCGCTCCGTAACATTTGCTATTCACAAACAGGAAAAGCAAGACTTTTTGCACATTTTTGTTCCCGCACAGACCTTCTAACATAAGAAAATTGACCTAATTTTTAGTTTATAAAATTCCCCTATGCATCTCTGGCATTCGGGCTGAACACAGTAGGATGCCACAGAATATGCGTTTTTATAAACTGGTTTTTAGGTTTTATAAAAATCTTTCTAGTTGTCAACCAGATAGACGGACTTTTATCCTCGTTTACACAAGAGGGGAGATGACAGATGAACGACCGATGCGCTTGGACTAAAGAAGAGATTAGATCGATTCATGACAGCCCCCTTTTGGATTTAATCTATCGGGCTGCAACAATCCATAGGGCACACCATCCTGCAAACCAAGTGCAGATCTGTTCTTTGATCTCCATTAAAACGGGCGGGTGCCCTGAAGATTGCAAATATTGCCCTCAATCAGCTCGCTATCAAACCAATGTCAGTTCAACCCCGCTCATGCAAGAAAAAGAGATCGTTGACATGGCAAAAAAGGCAATTGTGAACGGGGCCACAAGGGTTTGTCTGGGGGCCGCCTGGCGTTCTGTACGAGATAGCGCTCAATTTGAATTAGTGCTTCGAGCGATCAGGCAAATTACCGATATGGGAGTAGAAGTTTGCTGTACGCTGGGAATGCTTACAGAATCTCAAGCTAACCGTCTGAAGGAGGCTGGACTTTATGCCTATAATCACAACCTCGATACTTCCCCAGAGTTTTATTCTTCGATCACAACAACTCGGAAATACGAAGATCGGCTTAAAACTTTGGATGCTGTAGAGGGCGCAGGGATGAGTGTCTGCTGCGGAGGCATTATTGGGATGGGAGAGAGTGTTGAGGATCGGGTGGGTCTCATCTACATGCTAGCCAATCGAAATCCTCATCCTGAATCTGTTCCAATCAATCTTTTAATTCCCGTGCAGGGAACTCCCCTGCAGGAGAGGTCATTTGTTCCCATTTGGGAAATGATCCGCATGGTCGCAACAGCTCGGATTACCATGCCGAGGGCAATGGTTCGCCTGTCAGCTGGCAGGCTTGAGCGTTCTCTAGAAGAACAAGCTCTTTGCTTCTTGGCAGGTGCCAACTCGATTTTTTCAGGAGAAAAGCTTTTGACTAGGGCCAATCCTGATTTCGATGAAGACGAGAAGATGCTCCGTCTTTTTGGCCTAAGCCCACGTCCTTCATTTTCGTCTGCCCTATGATGACCACACTGTTAAAGGCCAGGCTCCAAAAAAGGGAATCTCAAGGGCTCATTAGAACTCTACAGTCCACCACTGGACTCATTGATATGACTTCCAACGATTATTTTGGTTTTGCCAGGAATTCTCACCAGATCAATAGCGTAGAGGGTATCGGAGCCACTGGATCTCGTCTGTTGACTGGCAATACCCCTTTGTACGAACAACTGGAAGGAAAAATTGCCCGATTTCATCGAGCGGAAAGCTGTTTGATCTACAACAGCGGTTACACAGCTAATCTCGGCCTTATTTCGACTTTAGGCGTCGAGGATGCCACGTTTCTCTACGACCTCGAAATTCACGCTTCAATGATCGATGGAATGCGCCTTTCGAACGCAAAAAGCCTTCCATTCAGGCATAACAACGTAGAATCTTTAGAGGGTAGGCTAAAAAAAGCCACTCCACCTGTTTTCGTGTTAATCGAGTCCGTTTATTCCATTAGTGGTGAACTGGCCCCACTCCAAGAGATAGCCGCTCTTTGCGTGCGGTATGGAGCGGCTCTCATCGTCGACGAGGCTCATGCGACAGGAGTTTATGGGCCTCAGGGAGAAGGTTTAGTGGTTCAATCAAAATTAGAGTCATCCGTCTTTGCTCGAGTTCATACGTTTAGCAAAGCGCTAGGAGCTCATGGTGCTTGCGTTCTCGGAAGTCCTCAACTCAAAGAGGTTCTCATCAATTTCTCGAGGCCTCTGATTTATACCACAGCGCTTCCTCCTTTCGCGATAGTCCAGATCGAATCACAGTATGAAAGGCTTAAAAAAGAGGCAGGGGGCCATCAACAGCGCCTGAGAGAGCTAATGGCCTATTTTTATAAAAAGGCATGCATTAGCGGCACTCAAAGCCCTATTCAACCGTTCCCTATCACTGGGATCGATCGGGTGCGGGCTCTTTCTAAAATGCTGCAAACGAAGGGACTCGATGTCCGAGCGATTGTGCCTCCAACAGCTGCGCGCGGCAAAGAGTGCTTGCGAATCGTTCTCCATAGCTTCAATCAAGAAAATGAAATTGATCAGTTCATTGAGGCTCTTGCATGAATCGCATTATCGTTGCAGGCATCCATACGGAAGTAGGCAAGACGGTCGTCTCAGCTATTTTGGCCGAGGCATTAGATGGATATTATTGGAAGCCAGTCCAGTGCGGACTCCCGGCTGATAGAGATTGGGTAGAAGGGAATCTTTCGGCTAAAGGACGTTGCTATCCATCGACCTTTTCACTCTCTACACCTTGTTCTCCCCATTTAGCAGCAAGAAGGGAAAATATTCGGATCAATGCTCGCGACTTAATTTCTCCAACCCTTGCAGCTCCCTTGATTATAGAGGGAACGGGAGGCCTTCTGGCCCCTCTCAATGCAACGGAAAGCTGGGCCGATGCTGCCGTTCATTGGAAGGCCCAGTGGGTTCTTGTCCATCGCCACTACTTGGGTAGTCTCAATCACTTTGCTCTGACCATCGAGGCGATGGAAAAGAGAAAAATCCCTCTTCTAGGAGTGATTTTCAATGGGGAGGGAGATTCTGTCACAGAGGAAATGCTTTTAAAAAAGGCCGCCAGCCGTTGTTTAGGGAGGTTACCATGGCAAGAACAATTCAGCCCGGCAATTATACGGAGGATCGCCAAAGAATGGAAAGAGACCATTCTCTTAGCCCTTGGGCGCTAAGAGACCAGAAGTGTATCTGGCATCCCTTTACGCAAGCGCAAACAGCTCCGCCTCCGATCCCGATTGTGAAAAGCAAGGGAGCTTATCTATGCGCAGAATCAGGGGAGGTTTACCTCGATGCTATTTCCTCTTGGTGGGTCAACTTACACGGTCATGCTCATCCATACATTGCTGAAGAAATTTCTGTACAAGCAAAAGAGCTTGAACATGTGCTTTTTGCGGGATTCACTCATCCTCAAGCCATTACTTTCGCTGAACGGCTTCTCTCCATCCTCCCCAGTGGATATTCACGTGTCTTCTACTCTGATAACGGATCGACATCTGTTGAAGTAGCCCTGAAAATGGCTTTTCAGGTCGCGGGCAATGGAAAGCAAATCCTCTCCTTCAAAGAGGCTTATCACGGCGACACGTTTGGCGCGATGGCCGCAGCGGGGAAGACCCACTATAATCGCCCTTTTTGGCCTTACTTGTTTTCTGTGCATTCGATCCAACCTCCGCTGCCAGGAAGAGAATCCGAATCCTGGAGCGCCTTTGAAATAGCCATTAGCACAGGTGAAATAGCAGCTTTTATTTTTGAGCCGCTCATTCAAGGAGCAGGGGGGATGCGCCCCAATTGTGGTAAAACGTTATCCAGAATGATCAAGGTATGCCAAGCTCAGGGGATCATCACAATTGCCGATGAGGTCATGACAGGATTTGGAAGAACCGGCCCGCTCTTTGCTTCTAGCACACTCGCTGTTACTCCCGATTTAATCTGCCTTTCCAAGGGAATCACAGGTGGGTTTATCCCCTTGGGGGCTACTGTGGCTAAAGAGTTTTTATTCGAAGCCTTTTTGTCCCCGGACGCCACTCGGGCATTCCTCCATGGCCATTCTTATACAGCAAACCCATTGGCTTGTGCAGCGGCGAATGCAAGTCTTGCTTTATTGCTCCGATCTGAATGTGCAATAGCGAGGGCTATGATCGAGTCAGAGCATCGACAGTTTCAGAAAAAGTGGGGAAAGCACTCCAAATTCATTCGATGCGATGTAATGGGAACCATTCTCGCAATGGAGTATCGAACGGAAAAAACTTCATATGACCATCCGCTGAAACAATGCTTGATCGAATTTTTCCAAGGCAAAGGGATTCTTTTGCGTCCTCTTGGAAATGTCCTCTATATCCTTCCCCCTTATTGCATCACCCGCGAGGAGTTACAAAAAATTTATTCTGCCATTGCAATCACATTGGAGGAATGGCAATGACCAAAGGCTTCATCTCTTTTGAAAAAGAGATAGCTGGTTTAATCCGGCAAATAGTACCTGACCCTACTCTCCATGGACTTTGGTTAAATACTCTGTCCTACCTCGAAAATTGTGGAGCTCGTAAAATTGCTTCCTGTGAACACCCAACTTTGGTCAAAGAAGAAATGCTCAAGCATGCTGCGGAAGAGTTTCGTCATGCTTTTTATCTTAAGACGCAACTTCGCAGGATTGGCACTTCTTATGAAGACTACCGCAGACCCCATCTTTTAGGTGGATGGGCGGCGTATCATTATCTCAACGCCCTCGATCTCAAAACTTCTCGCTATCTCAAAACTCTTGGGATCAGCCCCTATCAAATCAAGCAGCTCGCCTATCTTTTGGTCACTTATGCAATTGAACTTCGCGCAGGCGAACTATATCCCCTCTACCAATCCGCTCTAAAGCAGTGCCAATCGAAAGTGCAAGTGCAATCCATCCTTTTGGAGGAAAAGGAGCACTTACAAGAGATGGAGCAAGGGTTAAATTTGGTGCCATCATCGTCGTTGTATATTGAAGCTATTTGCGGACTCGAAGCTTCTCTATTCAAGCATTGGCTCCAGGCCTGCCTCGCGGAGGGAGTGACAAGCGCCATTGCTATGACAAATTGCATTGCTACTCAGGAGTGGTGCTGAAAGAAGTTTCCTGAACAACCCATGATAAATAGCTTGGATTTCCTCGGACAATATCGACCTGTAAAATCTCTGTAGGCGAGCCATCTTAAAACTGCCAAGCGAGTCCTATATTTAGTTGGTGAGATTGATATTGTATGCCAAATTCGCCCTGGTAAAAGAGGGTACTTGTGGGATAGCAGGCATTTAGCGGATCAAAACTGATTGCAAGCTGCCCTACTCCTAAATTTTGTGCAGATGATAGCGTTTCTACCGTAAAGGAACCAGGTGAGCCAACGAGGAATCCATTGACTTTGCCTGCATTGAATGATTGTGTGTTTACATAACTGATTTTTTCTTGGATGCTAAAATTCCATGATTGAAAAAAGAAGGTTTCATACAAACGCAACCCAGCCTCTGTCCGAAGAAGCGATCCGTTATAAGCTTTTTGAGCCGCATTAAAGGGGCTGTCTCCCTTTTCTTGATAGCTTTGTTGCCAAGCGTTGGCCCAATCGAGCATGGCAAAGGGATTGAGACAAAAATTGTTTGTTTTGGATGGATTCATTATGTTCTTTTTGCAACCTAATTCCAGGTGAGGAAGGAATTGCCATCCATTGGGATGTGATGAGGAGCGAAATGAAAAGCTGGTCATTTTAGTATTTCGTACTTGATCGATTTGGACGCCTCCCCCCATCACAAGGAGATCGACATAAAATTGTTGATTATCCCATGAACTGTAGATAAACCCTTCTTCCTGATTAATATTGCTGTGTCCCTGGCCCTCTTTTTCGTGAATATGGGTAAACAGATACGATATCCCTCCTCCCACTCGCAACTCCGGCATAATCATGTAATCGAAAGCCAAGATAGCTCCGCCAGTTGTTGGGTTAAACCTGACGGTTTGGTGTTGCGATTTCTGGTACGCCAAAGCACCGATCGTTTCGAACCAAATCGAAAAGGGATTGCCGAGAAGAGAATGGCTCGGCGGTTTTTGTTGTACGGATAGCGAAGTCAATAGCTCTTGAAAAGGCAATGTATTTTCAGCAACAGCAGTCGATTTTTTTTGTTGCCAGAATCTTTCCGATTGTTGATTTCTGATGTGATTTGCAAAGCTCGTCGTCAGATTGAATAAGTTGTAGCTTGCGGCGTAGATCGATATCCCATTGCGCGTGGGAGCTGCGCTTTGCAGCGCTCCGTTCAGCGTTCCATCCAAGGTTGCAGGAATGAAATAAAACGCATCCTCAGAAGAAAATTCGTTAATATAATTGGCAAAAATTAAATTATTGCCAGATAAAGAGGCGGTGGGAATTTGTGTTAATAGACTAGGTAGCAATGCTACGGTATTGATCCACCCGTTGATTGTGATACCTCCTGTGAGTGTAAGAGGGGTCACCATGCCGTAAGAAGAGACAAGCGCTGCGTAACCAGGTTGAGATCCGGTTAGATTCCACCCTCCGATAAGACCATTTCCTTCATCATTGATTGCAACGCTATAGATAATTCCATTATTATCCATATCGCTTCCTAGGACAAGCGGGGTTACAGTTCCGGAAGTGGAGATGAGCGCTGCGTAGGCAGGCTGAGATCCGGTCAGATCCTGTCCTCCGATGATCCCCATTCCAGTGGAGTTAATCGCAACAGAATTGATGATGCCATTCGTAGCCACACCTCCTATCAAGGTGAGAGGGTTCACAGTGCCGGAAGCGGAGACGAGCGCCGCATAGGCAGGCTGAGAGCCTGTTAGATCTTGCCCCCCAATAATCCCATTTCCAGACAAATTGATCGCTACAGAAAAAATCTCTCCAGTCGTAGATATACCTCCTGCTAGATCGAGCAGGTTCACAGTTCCGGAAGGTGAGACGAGCGCCGCATAGCCAGGCTGAGATCCGGTTGAGTCCCGCCCTCCGATCATCCCGTTTCCAGAGGAATTAATCGCTACAGAGAGGATCGTTCCATTCGTAGCTACACCTCCTGTTAATGTTAGAGGAGTCAATGTGCCTGAAGGAGAGACGGATGCTGCGTAGGCGGGCTGCGCGCCGTAGTAACTCTGTCCTCCGATGAGGCCGTTTCCAGAATCGTTGATTGAAACGCTATTAATCACTCCACCCGATGCTATTGGTTCTGAAAATGCCAGAGGCACAAGAGGATTTCCTAAAGGAGGAACCAGCGCTGCATAGATGGGTCCAGTAGTGTCTCGCCCACCGATAATTCCGTTTCCAGTGGAATTGATCGCAGCGCTGTAGATGATTCCATGGGTCGCTGGCGGTCCGGTAATGATAAGAGGCGTAATCTCCCCTGAAGAAGAGACGAGCGTTGCGTAGGCAGATCCGGTTTGCCCCTGCCCTCCGATTATACTATTTCCAGAAGAATTCATTGATGCGCTAGAGATGATTCCTCCCATTGCCGCATCTCCTGGTAATGCAAGAGGGGTGACATCGTCTGAAGAAGAGACGAGCGCTGCGTAGGCAGGCCCAGTTTCGGTTAGATCTATTCCCCCAATAATCGCTGCACTATCCGCAGCAGCATGGGTGAGTATTATTAGGGACGCTCCTATGGCCCCATAGATTTTCATTCCGTATAGCGAAGATTTTCGTATAGAAGTCAAAAACATAGACACTCATTTGTTGATGATCCTATCCGCAACGTGGGGCGCCCAGCGCTGAGAAATGGCCAATCTCCAGTCTAATCCGACTTCCGAAATAATAACAGCTATTGTTTGAACATTCAGGCCAGGTATTAAGGATGCAAAACTACTTAACATCATCCGGCAATACCTGAGAGCAGAGATGATGCAGAAAGGGGTATTTATCCCGAGAGAAGAGGGTAGCCCACAAGGAGGCCCTTTATCTCCGTTACTGTCCAATTATTGGCAGCTTTGACGCTTGCCCAAATTCACACTTTTGGGGTGGCCGCAGTATAGCTTCCTCGTGATTTGCAAAATCTGGCGTGACAGATTGAGCAGATTTTCCGCGGATGTGTGAGAAACGCGGGCTAGCATGGCCTCAACTCACCCATTATTTGTATGAGCTGGCAGAGAAGTGCAACGTTTTTTTCGAGATTGCAGAGTAGAGAGGATCTTCGAGAAAGAAAAGCGGCTCCTCCACTCCATTGCCTATATAAAATTTCTTGCATCTAAATAAATATTTTCCTAACATGGCTGCTTCGCATTTTTCGGGGCAGCTATGTTCTATATTCTGGCGCTTCTTTGTCTTTTCATCCCGCTCTCTTCGGATGAATTTTCTCTAGCTGTCACCGATGATCCTTTAAGCCGCAAGACTGCGATCAGATCCCCGCCATTCAACCAACAAGTGATCGATTTTAACGCCGTTGGGAATATTTTGAAGATGCAGATCAACGGCGACGAGATGGTTTACACTTATAGCGACCTCTACCAGCTCACCTCAGAATCGGGGCTGTTTGCTCATCATTATGCCTATGATTCTGCCTATAACCGCTTACAGAGGGACGCTGAAATATATGAGATCAACGCCCTCAACCAGATCCCTTCCCATCTGCAGTACGACAAAAACGGCAACCCGATCCATCACAACAAAGCCACTTACCTCTACGACGCCCTAGATCGGCTAAAGCGGGTCGAAACCGAAGATTGCATTCAAACCTTTACCTACGATTGCCTCCATCGGTATCTTTCAAAAACCGTTATCCAAGAAGGGACCCAAAAGACCACCTACTTCCTCTATGACGGACAAAATGAAATCGGCGGTCTGAATGAAGAACAAAAGGTCACAGAGCTCAGGATTCTCGGAGAGGCCCCCCACGCAGAGATCGGTGCCGCCATCGCCATTGAACTAAACGGCATAGTCCACACCCCCATCCACGATCTGCAAGGAAACCTCGCACTCCTCACACCCGTAGGCTCGGAACCGACAATCTATCGCTACAGCGCCTTCGGTGACGAGAAGATCTTGGGCGAAACGGTCAGCCCCTGGCGCTTTTCCTCCAAACGGACCGACAGCCAAACCCACCTCGTGAACTTTGGCAGAAGATACTACATTCCCTCCCTTGGCCGGTGGCTCACCCCCGATCCAGCAGGCTTCGCCGACGGGATGAATCTCTACGCATATGTTCATAACGATCCCCTCAACCACTTTGATGAATATGGACTGATCATGACTGGCTGGGACAACAAAACAGCCCAGCAAATGACCAGACCCCCTTGGGAAGGAGAAAGGGCCTGGAGCGCTATTTCGCATTTTGGGAGAAATCTGGCCTCCAGAATGACCCACGAGCTGTACGACCAATGTGTAGCGCCGATGCAAAGAGATTTTGACCGTTCAGTCGCGTGGTTTGCGAATCAGACTCGAGATACGGAACAAAAAATTTGGGACAACAAGCTGGGTATTGACCGATTTTTTGGAACCAATATAGCCACTGCCGACAGACATTCATCTCGATTGGAATTTGCTCAAGTCGGTATTCCCTTCGGCCCTGGCGGAGTCATGTCTGCTACGAAAGTAGCAACTGCAGTTAGCAAGATATTTCGCAATGTAGGGGCTCTGAGGCCTGCTCGGAAGTTAAGCGCAAATATAAATGGAGGTAATACTGCAGCGCCTGATTTCATTTGGAATAAAGTAAAACTACAAAATGGCAAAATTTCTGAAGGTTGGGTCGAGCTACGTTCAACCTTGAAGCGAATAGAAAAAAACCAAAAATATCCTTATCGAAACGATGGCTCAATTTTGAAAAATAGGGAAAATTTGTTGCCAAAACAGAATTTTGGATATTATCGGGAATTTGTGCTGCCGACGCCTGGAGTTAATGGTCCGGGACCCCAGAGAATCATTTTGGGGCGAAATACCGAGATTTATTATTCACACAACCATTACCAATCGTTTATGCGGATTAAGTAAAAAATGAGCCATTTTTTTTATTACAAAGAGAATATTGAGTTAACTGATGTTGCTGCCAGCAAGATTGTTTTAGTCCCTGTCAATCTTTCTAAAAAAAATGATTTGTTCGATTTCTTTTCTGCAGAACTCGAATTTCCGTCCTATTTCGGGAAAAATTGGGATGCATTTTTTGATTGTCTGTCTGATTTAAATTGGGTTGAAAAAAAAATAATATGGATTATTCATTGTGATGTTCCATTTCAAAATATAAAAAGTGATCGAGAGAAATACATAGAAATTCTTTTCGATTTAACACACGAGCGTTGTTCTAATGAAGCTCATGTATTAAAAATTGCTTTTTTAGAAAAATATAAAAATGAAATTGAAATGTTTTTAATCCATAAACATTAGGTGGGCAGTTGATTGCAGATTCTTTCCGAGAAAGGCTCTCCACGCAGAGATCGGCGCCGCCATCGCCATTGAACTATACTGCGGCCACCCCCTCATCCACGATCTGCAAGGAAATCTCGCACTCCTCACACCCGTAGGCTCGGAGCCGACCACCTATCGTTACAGCGCCTTCGGTGAAGAGAAGAGTTTTGGCAAAACGGTCAGCCCCTGGCACTTTTCCTCCAAACGAGTATGAGCCTATCCCTGAACATTGGCGGGCGCATTCCCATTTTTTGAATTTTTTTGTAGACAAACACCCTCCCATTTCTGTAAAAGCATATTTGAAATGGACAAGAAGAATAAATTCCCTTTTTTCATTATCATCTCGCTCTTGGTGATCCTCATCGCAGTCTTGTTTCTGCACGGGAGTGAAAGCGTCGCGGTTCTCCATCCAAAGGGCTGGGTCGGCGTGCAAGAGCGGAACCTGATTTTAAAGACTTCATTTATCATGCTGCTGATTGTGATCCCTGTGGTGATTCTCACGATTTATTTCGGTTGGAAGTACCGCGATGGCAATCCCAAAGCGGAGTACCAGCCTGAGTGGGACAATAGCCACCGTCTTGAGGCGCTTTGGTGGGGCGTCCCTTGCGTGGTCGTCATTGTTTTTGCTGTGTGGACTTGGACGAGCAGCCATGAACTCGACCCATATAAACCGCTTAAGAGCGATGTGAAGCCGGTCCGAATCCAGGTAATTGCCCTCGATTGGAAGTGGCTCTTCATTTATCCCGAAGAGCGGATTGCGACGGTGAATTTTATCCAGTTTCCCGAAAATACGCCGCTCAATTTTGAGATCACTTCCGATGCTCCGATGAACTCATTTTGGATTCCGGAGCTGGGCGGCCAAATTTATGCGATGGCAGGGATGAGGACGAAGCTCCATTTAATCGCCAACCACATCGGCAGCTACAGGGGCGTGTCGGCCAACATCAGCGGCGAGGGGTTTGCGGGGATGACGTTCGCTGCCAAAGCGAGTACTCAAGAGGAATTCGATGCGTGGATTCAAGAGGTGAGGGGAGCGGGCCAGCCTCTCAATCAGCAGGTGTACAGCGAACTCATGAAACAAAGTTCCTACAACCCGGTCGCCTATTATGTTTTGGGGGACGACGCCCTTTTTGATCAGGTCATAATGAAATACATGACGCCAATGGACAAGAGATGATTGAATACAGCGATATTTTTGGAAGGCTCACCCTCGAGGCATTCAAGCGGGATATGATTGAGCTCGGCGCAGGGATGGGAATGCTGATGCTCGAAATCTTCCTCGCGATATTCATCACGTACAAAAAACGGTGGAAATGGCTTTGGCACGAATGGCTCACTTCTCTCGATCCGAAAAAAATCGGGGTGATGTATCTGATCGTGGTCACTCTGAGTCTGCTCAAGGGGATCATCGACGTGGTGATGATGCGGGTTCAGCAGGCCCTCTCTGTGGGCGATTCGTTTGGCTATTTGGAGACGTCCCATTTTCAGGAAATTTTCACTGCCCATGGGACGACCATGGTCTTTTTCGTCGGCATGGGGGCCCTTTTCGGCCTAATGAATCTCATTCTCCCCCTTCAAATTGGCGCGCGCGACGTCGCCTATCCATTTCTCAATTCGGTGAGTTTTTGGCTCTTCGCGGTCGGAGCGGCTCTGATTGTCGTCTCGCTCAACGTCGGTTTCTTTTCGAGCGCAGGCTGGGTCGCCTATCCGCCGCTCTCCGAACTCAAGTATAATCCAGGCGTCGGGATCGACTACTGGATTTGGAGCGTCCAGATTTCGGGCGTCGGAACTCTTTTGGGCGGGATCAATCTCCTCGTGACGATTTTCCGGATGCGCTGCCCGGGAATGACGCTTATGAAGATGCCTCTTTTTGTCTGGGCCTCGGTGGGCAGCTTGATCTTGGTGGTCCTCGCCTTCCCGATCTTAACGGCAACTATTGGCATGCTCGCCCTTGACCGGTACATGGGGATGCATTTCTTCACCTCCGATTTCGGGGGGAACGCGATGATGTATGTCAATCTGATCTGGGCTTGGGGGCATCCGGAGGTCTATATCCTGATCTTACCTGCCTTTGGGATTTTTTCTGAAGTGGTGGCCACTTTCTCCAAAAAAAGAATTTTTGGCTACACCTCGATGGTCTGGGCGATTTTCTCCATCACTTTTCTCTCCTTCATTGTCTGGCTTCACCATTTCTTCACAATGGGCGCGGGGGGCAATGTCAACGCTTTTTTCGGCATCATGACTATGGTCATCGCCGTTCCGACTGGGGTTAAAGTATTCAACTGGCTCTTTACGATGTACCGCGGAAAAGTCACGTTCACCACACCTATGATTTGGTTTATCGGTTTTGTGATCAACTTCACCATCGGGGGAATGGCTGGCGTATTGCTGGCCGTTCCGCCCGCCGATTTTCAACTTCACAATAGCCTCTTCCTCATTGCCCACTTCCACTCGATGATCATTCCGGGAGTTCTCTTCGGCGTTTTTGCCGGATTGGGCTACTGGTTTCCCAAAATTTTCGGCTTCAAACTGGATGAAACGCTCGGGCGGGCGGCTGCTTGGTGCTGGATCGTCGGCTTTTTGCTCGCTTTTATGCCTCTTTATTTGCTCGGACTTAGAGGAGCCACTCGCCGTCTAGACCACTACGACGCCTCAACGGGCTGGCAGCCTCTCTTCATCGTCGCAGCTATTGGATCGTTCGTCGTGATCACAGGGCTCATCCTCCAAGTCGTCCAGTTGATCTGGAGCATCCTTCACCGGCAAAAGCTGATGGATCGGACAGGCGATCCGTGGGACGGACGGACCCTCGAATGGTCCACTCCCTCGCCGCCTCCTTTCTACAATTTTGCGATGATTCCTCATGTTAGTTCCCACGATTCGTTTTACTACACGAAGCACGATAAGCCCCGTCAACCCGTCTACGAACATTTCGAAATGCCGAAAAATACGGGGCTTGGCGTCTATATCGGCGGCTTTAGTTTTCTTTTGGGCTTCGGCCTCGTTTGGCACATCTGGTGGCTTGTTCTCGTAGGGCTTTTAGGCGACATCATCTGCGTCATCATCCGGGGCTGCAAAGAGCATGTTGAATATGAACTGACAGTGGCCGAAGTGGAGAAAATCGAACAGGAAATGAGGAAGAGATGACCCATCCGATCACCTATACCCAGAACGAGGCCTATGCCAAAACCCTCTTCGGCTTTTGGCTCTACCTTCTGACCGACTGCATCATGTTCGGGGCGATTTTCATCAGCTACGTCGTCTTGCAGAATAACACCTACGGAGGTCCCTCTGCGAAAGAACTTTTCCGCTTGCCGAGTCCTCTTGCCGAATCGATCCTCCTTTTGACGAGCAGCCTCTTTGCCGGTCTTGCGAGGGTCGAGGCGCTCCGCGATGAAAAATACCGAGCTATGGGCCTTTATGGCCTCGCCTTCCTCTTAGGATTCGTCTTTTTACTCCTCACCTATCTCGAGAGCGCCTCATTTGCCGCCCGAGGCTATACGTGGGAAATCAGCGCCTTCCTCTCCGGATTTTACACAGTCATTTGGACCCATGCCCTCCACGTTATGGCCGGTCTCATCTGGATTCTCATCATCATCGGACAAATCTGGGCCCGCGGCATCACCCCAAATACCTTCCGAAGGCTCTCGTGTCTCACCCTGTTTTGGCAATTTCTCGCCATGATCTGGGTGTTCACGTTCACAATCGTCTATTTAATGGGCCGAGGAGGCGTATGAAAGAACCGCAGCACATTCCCCACCAACCGCAATGGGGCGGCCATGTGTCGACCCAATCCTACGCGCTCGGCTATGTCGCCTCCCTCTTCCTCACCCTTGCCGCTTTCCTCATTGTCGGACAAAAACTCCTCTCTGGCTGGCTTTTGGGAGTTACCCTTTTTGCCCTCGCCCTCGCTCAAAGCTGGATTCAGCTTGCTTATTATTTCCATCTTGGAAAAGAACCTAAGCCTCGCTGGAATCTCCTTGCCTTCTATTTCATGCTCTTCATCCTCGTTATCGTCGTCATCGGTTCTCTTCTGATCATGAAGAGCCTCAACTACCGGATGGCCTCTTGAACCTCCGGAGCTACTACCTCCTCACCAAGCCAGGCATCATTCTCGGCAACGCGGTGACCGCGACCGGCGGCTTTGCCCTCGCCTCCAAAGGCCGCCTCAACCCTTCGCTCTTTTTTTTCACCCTCCTCGGCCTCTCCCTCATCGTCGCCTCCGGCTGTGTCGCCAACAACTACCTCGATCGGCATAGCGATCAAAAAATGGCTCGAACCCGCCACCGCCCGCTCGCTACAGGAACCATCCCACCCGTCCATGCCCTCATCGAATCTCTTCTCCTCCTCCTCTCCGGCGCCCTCCTCCTCTTCCAGACAAACCTCCTCACGACCCTCATCGCCCTCTTCGGATTTCTGGTCTACGTCGCCATTTATACCATCTGGAAACACAAAACCCTCTACGGCACTGCCATCGGCAGCATCGCCGGCGCCATCCCCCCAGTGATCGGCTACTCCGCTGTCACTAACCAACTCGATCTCGCCGCCCTCCTCCTCTTCCTCATCGTCGTTTTTTGGCAAATGCCTCACTTCTTCGCCATCGCCATGTACCGCTTCGATGACTACGCCGCCGCCTCGATCCCTGTCTTCCCCGTCGTGAGAGGCATGCACGCCGCCAAAATCCGTATCCTCTCCTACATTGTCGCCTTCACCCTCTCTTCCTCTATGCTGACGCTCTCTGGTTACGTCGGCTACGCCTATCTCACCGTCGCCTCTCTTCTCGGTCTTGGGTGGCTCTGGCTGGCCCTCCAAGGCTTCAAAAGCACGAACGATACCCTTTGGGCCCGTAAAATGTTCCTCTCCTCGCTCATCGTCATCATGGCGCTCTCTTTGATGATGTCGGTCGATGGTTTCTATTGAATTAAAATAAGAAGGTAAGATAAAATCCTCCCATTAGGGATAGTTGGGAATGGTATGACAACAAATATATTACATCAGTTCAGTGTACAACAACTCAATACAGCCTTAGAAAGGATACAAGAGAATCTTGACCACGCTCGTATACCTTTGGCTTGGGTCGAGGAGGAAGTAACAGCTCGCCAAGTTGAAAAAGGTCCTTGGGCGGCGGTGAGATGGACGATATTGGATACGTTAACCGAAAGATTCATTGAGTTGGTTGTTAATTTAGTAAAAACTATTTTGAATGGGTTCGTTGCGCTTGCCTGTTTGTGCTTGAATAAAAAAGCAAATAGCCGGCTAAAAAAATCATTTACTGTAATTAAGCAAACTCCGATACAGATCGGTTGCTTGCTCTACGCTCTTTTCAAACCAAAAGAGGGCATGAAGGCCTATTATGACTACCGATTGAATCGGAAACCTCCCCTCAATCCGCCAAGCTCTAAATAGCCGATGCGAGCCAGAAGCTCAAAGCTCCGACGACCGCAGCGCCAGGGAGGGTAAATATCCAGGCGAGTAAAAACATCTGGGGCACTTTCCAGTTGACCGCTTTGTGGCTTTTCGCTGTTCCCACCCCGATAATGCTCCCTGCGATCATCTGCGTCGAGCTGATTGGCATCCCCAAAAAGCTGGCGCCTAAGATGATCGCAGAGGCGGAGAGTTCTGCAGTGAATCCTTGCGCAGGTTCCAGCTTGGTCAGGGAAAAAGCCATCGTATTAATAATCCGGAAACCCCCAGAGGCAGTTCCGAGCCCCATCATCACAGCGCACGCCATGATGACCCAAAGAGGGATGTGAGTTGTTTCGAGATAGCCCCCTGCAAAAAGGCCAAGCGTAATGATCCCCATGCTCTTTTGCGCATCGTTGAGTCCGTGGGCGAGCGCCACAAAACAGGCCGAACCGATCTGAAGGTGCCGGAAGAGTTTTTGACCGTGGTCTTGTTCCCGGTAGGAAAGATACCAATGGAGCGCTTTCATTAAAGAAAAGGCCAAAATAAAGCCGATCACGGGGGTGACAAACATGGGGATGAGGACTTTGCCGATCACCCCTTTCCAAAGAATCGTCTGAACCCCTTGCTCCACCCAGGCGGCGCCTATGAGCCCCCCGATGAGGGCATAGGAGGAGCTGCTCGGCAATCCGTAATACCAAGTGAGCAGATTCCAAGCGATAGCCCCGATCACTGCGGAGAGGACGGCGATTTGGCTCGTCTCTTGGGCATGGACAAGTCCTGTCGCAATCGTCTGGGCAACGCCGCTGATTTGAGTCGCTCCAATGAAGTTGAGGACGCCTGCCATCACGATGGCTGAAAGGGGCGCCAGAACCCCCGTCGCAATCACGGTGGAGACCACATTGGCTGAATCGTGAAAACCGTTTGTGTAGTCGAAAACAAGCCCCAAAATGACGATCAAAACAATGAGGATATCCATGATTTTAAGCTTTGCATAAAAGGAGATTTTTGGCACCATTGACCTGTTTTTAACCCCGAGGAATATATGGCAAAAGTCTTCGCTTTTTTCATGGCAGCCCTTTTACCCGTTTTTATGTTTGCAGCAGAGGAGAGTGCAATTGTGACAATGACAAAAAATCCAATAGTTGTTTTTGAGACGAATTTAGGGGTTTTTGAAGCGGCCCTGAAACCCGACGTCGCGCCTAAAGCTTGTGAGAATTTTCTCGGCTTAGTAGCGAAGGGATACTACGATGGAGTGATTTTCCATAGAGTGATCAAGAATTTTATGATCCAAGGCGGCGATCCGCAAGGTACGGGCCGAGGAGGTCAGTCGATTTGGGGCAAACCGTTTGAAGATGAGTGCAAGGCCGATGTAAAGTTCGACAAGCCAGGTCTTCTCGCTATGGCCAATAGCGGTCCAAAGACGAATGGGAGTCAATTTTTTATCACTACGGCAACGACCCCCTGGCTCAATATGCGCCATACGATTTTCGGCGAAGTGACCGCCGGTTACGACATCGTGAAAAAAATTGAGGCGTCGCCCACCGCTCCTGGAGATCGCCCTGTTGAGCCGATCAAGATCAAAAAGGCTTATGTAAAAGAGTAGAAGAAGAGAGGTGCGCCGCGAAGATGAGGGCAAGAGCCCAACAGACGGGGTGTACCTCTTTTCCCTCTCCTTTGAGCGCTTTTAGAAGACAAAAAGAGACGAACCCGAAGGCAAATCCGAGATAGATGCTGAACGTAATCGGAATGGTAAAGAGGGTGATCATCGCAGGGATCGCCTCCGTGTAGCTAGTCCACCGGATCGTCCGGATTTCGAGGGCCATAAAAATTCCGATGGCAATGATCACAGGCGTTGTGGCGAGGAGAGGGATAGAGGAGATCAGAGGATAAAAAAATAGCCCGACGAGGCAGCAAGCGGCCGCCGTGAGGGCCGTTGTTCTGGTTCTGCCCCCTGCTTTGATGCCAGCGGTCGATTCGAGGGTGAAGGTGAGGGTTCCCGTTCCGAGCAAGGCGGCGAGCATTGAGCCAGGCCCATCTGGAATGACGATCCTGTCGATGTTTTTGATCTGTCCCTTGCCGTCTATTTTGTGAGCTAGCTTTGAAAGGACGGTCAGACTGGCGCTGGTGTCGAATAGACAGATTAAAATCACAGAGAGGAGAGTGCCCAGCCACTCAAATTGGAGAGGCGAGGCGAAGTCGAGTTGAAGAAAGGTGGGGACAAGAGAAGAGGGGAGGGCGGAGAATCCGTGCCACTCGGCAAGCCCGAATGGGATCGCAAGGAGCCAGCAAGCGAAGATCGTGAGTAGGAAGGCGCTGTTTATTTTAAAATAAGAGAGGGAAAAAAAGAGGATGAGGCCAAAAAGGACGATCCCATGCGAGATCGATGCAAATGGCTGAGGGACGCCGAGATCCTTAAGTCCAACGCAAATCAGGAAAAGGCCGATCCCCCCAATCGCCGCCGACTTGATCGTAGCCGGAAGATGGAGGAGGATTTTTTGTCTTACCTTGAAAAGGCTGAGGAGAAAAATCGCAACTCCCGCCCAGAAAACAATCCCGAGTGCAATTTGCCAGCTGGCGTGTTCTTTTAAAATGACCGAATAGACGAGAAAAGGGCCGACGCTAAGCCCTGGCGCTAAAACCGCTGGGAAGTCGGTATAGAGGGCGAAAAACAGCGTCGAAAGGGTGATCGTCAGAATCGTTGCGGTGAGGGCGGAGCCAAAGTCGACGCCCCCCTCGCTGAGAATTTTTGGGTAGAGGAGAACCAGATAGGCAACCGTACAAAAGGTCGAGAGTCCAGCCAGGAGTTCTTTACGCAGTTTCAGTTGTTCAATCTCCCGATCCGCGTCGTGAGATGAGGGTGGATAAAATCCAATACATTGTTACCCGATTCCGTGATATACAGTCTAGCGAGGCGGTTATTTTCCCGTCGATAGAGATTTTGCTGGCGCATTTTTTCGAGGGCGGACAGGGCCGCCTCGCGAGCGTTTGGGATCTTTTTTGCTAAAATTTCACATCCAACGAGATCGGCCCTCGCTTGAAACATCCGCTCTGAAACAATGTAGAATCCGACGGTTCCCATGCAAAGAGCTAACCCAAGCATCCAACCGTAAGGGGAGGCGTAAATCGCAAAAAGGGTCGCGAGCACGGCGATTTTGATAGCGACCCTCACGAGAATGCTGTTTTCGCTAATTTGCCCGAGTTCCCGGGCGATTAAAAAGCGGGTTTCGTCATCGGAAAAGACCCACAATTTGTCCCTGAGCTTCTCCTCTGGTTTTTCTTGTCCGAACGGGCTGTCCCCCTTGCCGGGGCGAAAAAGGTGTTGCAGCGGGATGAAGAGGACAGGGTCTCCGACTGAAAAGGAGCCGCCGTTATTGGAAAAACCGTCGTTGAGAGCTGTGGCGCTATAAGCGATGACCGTCCGCCGGATTCCTGCGCAGTCGGTCAGATCACTGATTTCTTGAAGCATCTTCTTGGCGTCGGCAGGGGGCATCATCGGTTGCAAGGAGGGGTCGGCTTGGAGAGGGAAGTAACCGTTGAAAAAAGCCTCGACAGGCGGGAAAAAATAATAAAGCGCCTTCTTATAAGGATCGATCGTGAAGGCCGAAATACTGCTTGTAAGCTGTTCAAGCCCTTGCAAGGCAGCTACTTGTAGTGTCATGCCAATCTTTTGCGTTAAATTGAGGACAGTATAGAATAGCGCTGCAATAAAAACACTTGAAATGATGAGCCTATCCGGCCATCTTTTTCTCCCGACATGGCGGATAGGCTCATAGGTGGTTAACTATTAGGTTGTTAAAGATTGTCAGTAAAACACAACTTTTGCAAGTGTTGGTCGATTTTGGATTGATTGTAATATTTCTGTAGTGTATAATTTTAATATAAAATATTTAATTAACGTGTTGTTTTATTTAGGTAAAAATGCATCCAATTATTCAAGCTGAACCCAATTCGTTTAAATACTATCAAATGTCTCTTGCCGCGAGATCCCAAAAATCTGCTGTGCGTGAAACGAAAAACGATGTGCCAACACCGCTTCAAGAAAGGGAGATTGTCGTATTGCCAGAATCCGATATCGGCGTCTCAGTGTCGGCGCCTCAAGCAATCCACAACTCCCTACCCCTCTCCTCAATGGTTTTAGAGCCATCTCCTCCTCGGCAAAGCCTGGATCCAGCACAGTTGTGTGAATATGCCGATACAATAAGGCGGTGCATGCAGTCTTCGGATCCAAGCTTAGAGACAGTCATTCACCAGACCGGTCGAGAGATCGGCAGACGTTTGTTTGATCCGCATCAATCGGATATAGATCGATGGGCAAAATGGATATTCGAATTGGCTATAGAGCACGCAGATATGTTTTTGCAAGAATTTGCGGTACATGTTCCAGAGTCTAAGAAAGAATTTTTCCTCACATTTGCTTTAGCTTCGGGAAAGATAGATTCTGTAAACATATTGGCCGATGCTTGGTCCATTGATCATGACACGCTTTTGCGACTCGCTGTTGCAGAGGGGGCTATGGAATGTGTCGAATCCATATTATCACGCAAGTCGCCTTTCACAGAAGAGGTGATGCAGCAATGCTTACATACAGCTGTTGCTAGAGGCTACGTGGAAATTGCGATCATTTTATCAAAAGGTGACCTTTCATCCGTTGCAAATATTGTTTTTCAGGATGAGATAAAATGCGAAATAGATAAAAAGGCATTGACAGATAAAATATATATAATGTATCGCTTAAATTCCGTGCATGTTGTTGATGAAATAATGAATGCATTTATTAAATTAATCGATTTGCGTAATGTGGAGAATGTGAAAACAATATGGCATTCCTCAAGAACTCATTGTTTGAAATGGCTCCCATTTGTATCTCAATACGCAAGACAACATCATTTGAATATTGTCAACATAATGTATCAACAAAACGCAAGGAGCGATTTCTTAAAATTGGATGAAAACTATGCATGTCAATGTCTAGTTGCAGTGGAACAGTTTGTTGTTCAATTGCGAGACTGCAGAATCATTCGGCCTAGCACACTCGAATATAATCAATTACCTTCAAGCTCAACTGGAACTCGTAGATTTGCAGCCCTCTTAGAAGCAATGGCATCAAAACGCAATACTATGCGTCCTGGCGATGAAGTTCAGTTACGGATGGGGTTCCGTTCATGCTCCACTTTCAAGATGGCAAGATATTATTGGAGTGTTCGTAATTTAAATAAATTTGATAAGAACTGTCACTTCTACATAAGTAACCAAAACATAGAAAACATACACTTGCTTGCCATGAGCCAAAAACATATCTGGCTTCATGGTCTAGCTCCTGTTTCTTATGCGTGGGAAGATATTGAAAATATCTTTGAAAACATCATAAGTATGGAATTGAAAACATTAGAAGATGTAAATGTATTTTACAATCAATTGATACGTCTCATCTGGTTGATTGGCAATACGACCCCTTTGAATCGGGGCAGCGGAACTGTAGTAGAATGGACATGGGCGCTTGCCCATATGTATCACGGTTTGTCAGTTCCCTTGTTGAAAAAAACAAACCCCCAGCTAGATCCTATAGGCCTTACTTTATTGCTTCGGGAATATCAAGAACATTTTCGTGAATTTTTTGAGCCTGAGACTATAGGAGTGCGCGCGGATCAGCAACCTGTGCGCGGTCAACAAGAGCTTGGCGACCGGAAGGAGCCCTAAACGCGATCTAGCCGAAAAATTCTTTACCATGATAGACTCCTCCTTAGAGAGGGCCTCCTTTACATAGAAAAGAGCACCAGACCGTCGTTGAAAGCCGTGGCGCTATAAGCGATGACCGTCCGCCGGATTCCTGCGCAGTCGGTCAAATCACTGATTTCTTGGAGCATCTTCTTGGCGTCGGCAGGGGGCATCATCGGGTGCAAGGAGGGGTCAGCTTGGAGAGGGAAGTAACCGTTGAAAAAAGCCTCGACAGGCGGGAAAAAATAATAAAGCGCCTTCTTATAAGGATCGATCGTGAAGGCCGAAATACTGCTTGTAAGCTGTTCAAGCCCTTGCAAGGCAGCTACTTGTAGTGTCATGCCAATCTTTTGCGTTAAATTGAGGACAGTATAGAATAGCGCTGCAATAAAAACACTTGAAATGATGAGCCTATCCGGCCATCTTTTTCTCCCGACATGGCGGATAGGCTCATAGGTGGTTAACTATTAGGTTGTTAAAGATTGTCAGTAAAAAACAACTTTTGCAAGTGTTGGTCGATTTTGGATTGATTGTAATATTTCTGTAGTGTATAATTTTAATATAAAATATTTAATTAACGTGTTGTTTTATTTAGATAAAAATGCATCCAATTATTCAAGCTGAACCCAATTCGTTTAAATACTATCAAATGTCTCTTGCCGCGAGATCCCAAAAATCTGCTGTGCGTGAAACGAAAAACGATGTGCCAACACCGCTTCAAGAAAGGGAGATTGTCGTATTGCCAGAATCCGATATCGGCGTCTCAGTGTCGGCGCCTCAAGCAATCCCCAACTCCCTACCCCTCTCCTCAATGGTTTTAGAGCCATCTCCTCCTCGGCAAAGCCTGGATCCAGCAGAGTTGCGTGCATATGCCGATACAATAAGGCAGTGCATGCGGTCTTCGGATCCAAGCTTAGAGACAGTCATTGACCAGACCGGTCGAGAAATCGGCAGACGTTTGTTTGATCCGAATCAATCGGATATAGATCAATGGGCAAAATGGATATTCGAATTGGCTATAGAGCACGCAGATATGTTTTTGCAAGAATTTGCGGTACATGTTCCAGAGTCTAAGAAAGAATTTTTCCTCACATTTGCTTTAGCTTCGGGAAAGATAGATTCTGTAAACATATTGGCCGATGCTTGGTCCATTGATCATGACACGCTTTTGCGACTCGCTGTTGCAGAGGGGGCTATGGAATGTGTCGAATCCATATTATCACGCAAGTCGCCTTTCACAGAAGAGGTGATGCAGCAATGCTTACATACAGCTGTTGCTAGAGGCTACGTGGAAATTGCGATCATTTTATCAAAAGGTGACCTTTCATCCGTTGCAAATATTGTTTTTCAGGATGAGATAAAATGCGAAATAGATAAAAAGGCATTGACAGATAAAATATATATAATGTATCGCTTAAATTCCGTGCATGTTGTTGATGAAATAATGAATGCATTTATTAAATTAATCGATTTGCGTGATGTGGAGAATGTGAAAACAATATGGCGTTCCTCAAGAACTCATTGTTTGAAATGGCTCCCATTTGTATCTCAATACGCAAGACAACATCATTTGAATGAGGTCAACATGATGTATCAACAAAAAGAAATGAGCGATTTCTTAAAATTGGATGAAAACTATGCATGTCAATGTCTAGTTGCAGTGGAACAGTTTGTTGTTCAATTGCGAGACTGCAGCATCATTCGGCCTAGCACACTCGAATATAATCAATTACCTTCAAGCTCAACTGGAACTCGTAGATTTGCAGCCCTCTTAGAAGAAATTGCATCAAAACGCAATACTATGCGTCCTGGCGATGAAGTTCAGTTACGGATGGGGTCCCGTTCATACTCCACTTTCAAGATGGCAAGATATTATTGGAGTGCTCGTAATTTAAATAAATTTGATGAGAACTCTCACTTCTACAGAAGTAACCAAAACACAGAAAAAGAACACATGCTTGCCATGAGCCAAAAACATATCTGGCTTCATGGTCTAGCTCCTGTTTCTTATGCGTGGGAAGATATTGAAAATATCTTTGAAAAGATCATAAGTATGGAATTGAAAACATTAGAAGATGTAAATATATTTTACAATGAATTGATACGTCTCATCTGGTTGATTGGCAATACGACCCCTTTGACTCGGGGCAGCGGAACTGTAGTAGAATGGACATGGGCGCTTGCCCATATGTATCACGGTTTGTCAGTTCCCTTGTTGAAAAAAATAAACCCCCAGCTAGATCCTATAGGCCTTACTTTATTGCTTCAGGAATATCAAGAATATTTTCGTGAATTTTTTGAGCCTGAGACTATAGGAGTGCGCGCGGATCAGCAACCTGTGCGCGGTCAACAAGAGCTTGGCGACCGGAAGGAGCCCTAAACGCGATCTAGCCGAAAAATTCTTTACCATGATAGACTCCTCCTTTCCCGGTGAAGAGAGGAGGGTATATGGATTCTATTCAGATCGATTTTTTCACAGTCGTGATCGCTGCGCTACTCAACATGGTCATCGGGTCTGTGTGGTATTCGAAGTGGCTGTTTGGTCCTACTTGGATGAAATTGCAAAAAATGGCAGTCGATGAATATAAAATGTTGTATCTCGGATATGAGTTGATCATCTCTTTGGTGATCGCTTACTTCTTGGCCTTTTTCGAAACTTACCTAAGCGTCACCACTGTGACCGATGGGATGTTTGTCGGATTTTGTTTTTGGCTGGGGTTTGTCGCGACTACACAGATTTCTCAGGTGCTTTGGAGCAAAAGTCCGTTGCGGCTTTTTTTCCTCAACACCGGATGCAAACTTCTCTCATTCCTCGTCATGAGTGGTGTGATCGGAGCTTGACATTAGAGAGGGCCTCCTTTACATAGAAAAGAGCACCAGATTGAAAGAGATTTTCCATGCCGACCGAACGATCCGCCGATCTTAAAATAAAAAAGCTCCTTCTCATTACGTCGAGTGGAGGGGGAGGGCTGATTCAGACTGCCAACGCGAAAGAGCAGGAAGCCTATGCTAAATATCCCGGCCTACAGATTATCCGGAGGGATTTGTTAAAAGATTGGGTGTGGAAACCGATAGGAAGATTCTTTATCTATTTTTGGAATAATGCTCAGAGAAAGGGGAGCATACCGGCGCAATTGCTCTGTGTATACGGTCAGTTTTTGATCGACCTTTTCCTCCACCCGACGGTTTTCTTTTACGCCCTTTATACCCTTTTTAAAGAAGATGTGGATTACGTGATCGACACTCAACCGCTCTGCACTTCTGCTATTGTCAAGGCGATCAAGATCTATAACCGGAAGCGGTCTAGGAAGATCCATCTCGAAAAAGTTTTAGTGGATCTCCCCACGAAAAAAGCGACCCATTTTTTCCGTGCGATCAAAAAATTGTCTCCGGAAAATCGGCGCCTTGTCCGGTTGACGACAATCGCCCCTCTCCTCGATGCGGGAGAGACGGCTGAGGAATTTTGGCAATCGACTTGCGGTCTTTCTGAAAAGGCGATCAATCTCGAAGAGGTCTACGTGCGGCAAGCTTTTCAGCGCTTCAAAAATAAGGGGCGCACCCAAGAACAGATGACGTTCCGGATTGCCTATAAAAATAGTGAAGAGATCCAATGGATGCGAGAATCGTTCGAAAGGGGGCCTATTCGAGCGAAAGTGGGGGAGAACGAGGTCGAATTTACGGTCGAGCCCGCGGATCGGATGGTCACGATTTTGCTCGGATCGCAGCCAGCGCGTATAGCGACCCGTAGCTATGTCGAAAAATTGGCTTCACTAGCCAAAGAATATCCGAACACAAGGATCCACCTTTTTGCTTTTTGTGCCGACCATATGGAGGGGAAAGAGACGCTTCTCCGCGAGGTCTCACATTTTGCCTCCTCTATTCCCGATTACCCAAAAAACTTGTCGATTGTCCCATTTTCATTCCAAAATGAGGCGGTGATCGCCCCTCTATTTTATCGGAGCGATGCGACTTGCACCCGTTCGGGCGGACAGACGGCGATGGAGCTCATGTGTGTCAGTACGGGGGAGATTTGGATCCATTCGGAAGCGAATGAGGGACAAGACGTCCTGAAGGGGATCCCTGGTTGGGAGGCTGCGAGCGCTCTCTATTTGCAGAAGCTGAAAGGGGCCAAAATCGTCACCCCGGCCAAAGTCGCCTTCCATGCTAGGGGGCTATTTCAAAGAGATAATAGACAAGCCCTTGCCAATCGGCAGATACAATCAATGGCCTGATCAGAGCCGGGTCTTTTTGAAAGGTTGCAGCCAAGCGCGGAATATTCGAATCGATCCCATTTCGCGCGTGTTCTCTCCTCATCCCTTTGTCTATCCCATTGAGAACATCCTCGATATAACTTTTCTTAGTAAAAATGGTCTGCATGGTGTGTTTAGGGATCGCGGCAAGGAGTGCAAATGGGTGAACAGAGGCGATCTTTTGACCTAATTGGTACAACCGGATCCCAGAGAAGACGACATGCCTTCCCCCCTTGGCGATCGTTCCGAACAGCTCTTTTATTTTTTCCTGTTCTTCAGCGGTACACTCTATCGCTATTTCGGGCGGCGCAGGGACTGAGGATCCGAGCGGTGTGAAAGGGGTATAAATCCGTTTTTTTTTACAAATAAACGGCGCCACACCTAAGGCGCCAACACTCAAGAGGGCGCACAGTAGGATTTGCTCCTCTTCCTCGTCTCTTTTTTCAAGGCCATAAGGGCTGCTCTCTTCAGTATTTAAATGAATGTCCATATTATGACTGTATGAGGAAAAGGACCATTCCTTCCCAATCGCGTGCGTCAAAATAGGCCTTTAGGGCTGGAAATCCATGAGAGGGGATCTGTAAATCGGCGGCAAAATCATTGATGTAAAGGCCGAGCTTTCCCTTCTCGGCCTCTCCTTCTAAACGGGGGATGAGTCCGTCTAAAAAGTTGTTTCGTTTGAAGTAGTCGTCCCAGATATAGTACATGCACGATTTCAGGTGAGGGTCTTTAAAGATCGTCGCGAGAAATTTCAGGGGGTGGACATGATTGATTTGGGCGCCGAGTTCCCTCAAATGCCCTTGTTGAAAGAGGAGTCCCAACTTCCCCTTTTCTCCGACAGTAGAGATGATCTCATGAATTTTTTCCCGATCTTGCGGTGTACAATCGAGATCTTTATACGATACGTCGGTCGCTTTGACGGGCGGCTTTCGGATGATCGATCCCGCTGCAGGAGGGACAAACATCCCCAGAAAAATAAACACAAGCAATAAGCGCTTTCGCAACATCCGATCCTCCTCTCGGTCACGCCTTCATGATATTCGAATTAAATTTTTACTGCCAGCTCTTGCACCGAATTTTTTTTCGCCGTATCCTTAAGTCCCGTGAAACGATTTCTGATCTTTATTTTTTTTCTCTCTGCGGTTCTTGCATTGCCGGGAATCGCAAAGCGCCTAACCCAAGGGTTCCGCCCTGTAAAAATGGATCTTTGCTTTCCTTATCATCCAGATTGGGAGGTTCCTTTGGATCCAGCAATCCTCTCGATCCTCAATCAACCTTTTTTCTTTATCGGCAAGGGCTCTCAATCCTATGTCTTTGCTAGCGAGGATGGAAAATTCGTCGTGAAATTTTTCCGTTTTGACGACCGGCGGATAAAATTATTTCATCAAAGACAAAGGCAGCCGGAATCGGCAAGAGAGAAGGCGGAGATTGTATTTGCCGCGTGCAAAATCGCATACGACCGGCTTCAAGAGGAGACCGGATTGGTCTACATGCATTTAAATCTCAGTCAAGGAACCTTGCCCATCCTCTATTGCAAAGACGCTTTGGGAAGGCCCTATAAATTCCCACTCGACCAGTGCCGTTTCGTCCTTCAAAAAAAAGCGACACTGTTTAGAGATGCTCTTCTAGAGGCCCGTTCCAATCCTGACCAGATGCGGGCCCGATTGGATCAATTCATCGCTCTTCTTCTGTCCCGCACATCGAAGGGGGTCTTTAATACAGATCCCACATTGAGCCGGAACTTCGGTTTTCTCGATCATCAGGCGATCGAGATCGATTTCGGCAATTACCGGCCGGCGTCGAGCCGTAGCCCGGAGAACGAGGTCAAGCGCTATACGGATCGGCTCCGCGAATGGCTCCTCGAGGAGGCTCCTGAATGGGTGGGGTATCTAGATAAAAGGATAGAGGAGATATGAGCCGTTTTTTAAGCGCTTTGTGCGTGGCCCTTGCCCTCTCTTTCATCGCTGATATGCGAACGGATGGCTTGGCTCCCTGGAAGATCGAAGGGGGACTCAGCTCTCTTCAAGAAGCCCCATTGAAACCGGAGATCCGAGAGATTTTGTCCCAGCCTTTCCGTTATTTAGCAAAAGGGAGGCAGTGCTTTGTCTTTGAAAGCGGAGACGGAAAATATGTCCTGAAATTTTTCAACCAAACCTATTTCAAAATGCCTTGGTATTCATTTTTACTCGGCGAAAAGGAATCTGCCAAACGGTCGCTGAGGCGCTCATTTTATCAACACAGCTATGAGATCGCCTTGAAAGAATGCGGAGATGAGATTGTGTATCTCCACAAAGGGCTCTCTTCCGACCTCCCTGTGATTAAGGCCAAGGGCTATGTAGAATATAAAATGGATCTGAACCGGATCCCTTTTGTCCTCCAAAAAAAGGGGGAACCATTGTATCCTCGCCTTGAAATGATCTATCAAGCGGAGGGATTAGAGGGACTTTGCCGAGAGATTGACCGGTTTGTTTTTCTCATTTCGGAGCGGATGGCCAAAAACATCGCCGATGGAGATAGAGACGTAGAACACAATTGGGGATACGTCGAGGGGCGCCTTTTCCACCTCGACCCGGGCAGACTTTATTACGACTCTTCGCTAACTGAAGAGAAGCGGCGTCAAAAAGAGTGGGAAAAGAACACTCACGATCTCCAGAAATGGCTGAGACGCAACCATCCAGAGGGAGCTAGTTATTTAGACCGGACATTGCCCATTTCTCAGCGCTGAGAAATGCGGGATAGTCTTAAGAACCTTGCAGAATGTCGTGTTTAATATCGCTTAACATGACCCGTAATGAATCGAGTGTTTGACTAAATTCGGGGGTCCCTTCTTGGCTTTTGAGCGATTCAACCGTTGCGAGCGCTGATTTTAATTCAGAAATAAAACTAGGGGCGCTGGCTGGCTGGAGATCGCTCTCTTCAGCTACTTGGAGCATTTGAAGCAAATCATCCTGAATCCGGTTTAAATCGGCGGTAACGGCTCCCCAATCGGGATCAGAGCTGCTCAGCTCCTGCAAGATTTGATCAACAGGATCCATGTTACTCCCTACGACGTTCGACGGATTTTTTTGCCCGATCGACATGTCGCCAAAGAGTTTCATTAACTCTGCCCAGACATTGCTATTTTGTACATTGTTAGTTATTTCCATACATTCATTGTATATAAATCTGATTTATTTTGCAACTTTAAGTAAAACTAATATTTAAACCGCTTATTGTAAATATATTACGAACTCATTCTTGCCGATTCCTATACTCTATAAATTCTATTTATGGTACGGTTTCAAGTAGATGTTTGAGAAAATCCAATATTATTTTCGGGATACCCTCTGGAACTTCCCTTTGAGCCAGGAGAGGGGGTGGCGCCGGGTGGTGTTGAGATGGCTCCGGATCGTTTATCTCGCGGGGCGAGGGTTTTATTTGGATAAATGTAGTTTAAGCGCCTCATCTTTAACGTATTATACAATGATGTCCATCGTGCCGGTTCTCGCCATGGCCTTTGCTGTAGCGCGCGGATTTGGCTACCATGAGACATTGAGAGCGGAGCTGCTTGAGCGTTTTCCCGATCAGAACGAGGCTCTTATTGAGCTTTTTAGTTATGCAGAGACCGTTCTTGAGCAGGCGAAGGGGGGGGTGGTTGCCGGATTTGGGTTGGTGATCCTGTTTTTGACTGTCGTCCTCCTTTTAAGCAATTTGGAATCGATCCTCAACCATGTTTGGGGGGTGAAAAACCTCCGCTCTTGGAGGCGGATTTTTAGCGACTACTTTGCTCTCATGCTCATCGCCCCTATTTTTTTTGTCCTCGCGAGCAGCATGGCGGTTTTTGCTGTTGAGAATCTCGAGATCGGCATTCGGATCCTCCCCGTCAGCGGTTGGGCGATCTCCTGGCTCCTTTTTTTGGTCCATATCATCCCGTACTGTTTATTTTGGATCCTCTTCACTTTTATTTATCTCTTCATGCCCAATACGCAGGTCGATTTCCGTTCTGCTGCTTTGGCCGGTCTTTTTGCCGGATGTTTGTATTTGGCCGTTCAGTGGGGATACATCTATTTTCAGGTCGGCGTCAACCGGTACGGGGCGATTTACGGGAGCATGGCGGCGCTTCCGCTCTTTCTTGTTTGGGTGCAGGTGAGCTGGTTCATCCTCCTTTTCGGCGCTGAATTGAACTGCGCTCATCAGACTTTAAATGAGCATGAATTTGAAGCTCAGGTGGGGCGGCTCAGCCATAATTTTAAACGGCTCATCAGCCTTTGGATTGTCCATCTCGCCATCAAAAAGGGGGAGTTTTCGTTGGATTTTTTGACGAGCGCGTACCACATTCCGCTCGCTTTAAGTAAGCCTATTTTACAAGAACTCATCGAGTGTGAGCTATTGTATGAAACGAAAGAGAGCTATATCCCCTCTGCCAAAACCTCCGAAATGCGGATTGCCGATTGCCTAGAAGCTCTCGACCGGCGAGGAGAGAATCAATTTCCCTACATCGATTCAAAAGCGATCGGAGCTTTTGAAAAGGCGTTGGACCATTTTCGAAAAGCGATTGAATCAACCCCAGCCAACATCCGGTTAAGCCATGTACCCCATTCGATTTAAGCCGATCTATCAAACCTATATGTGGGGAGGGGATCGGATTGAGCGGCTCTTCCACCGGAAAACCGATCTGCCTCGCGTGGCGGAGAGTTGGGAAATTTCCGATCGCGAGGAGGGGATGAGCGTTGTGATGAACGGCCCCCTCAAAGGCAAGACGCTCCACGAACTTGTGGTGGAGATGGGGGAAGATCTGATGGGGGTTGGACAAAACTATCGCCGTTTTCCGATTTTGGCAAAGATCATCGATGCGAAAGAGAACTTAAGCATCCAGGTTCACCCCGATGAGGCGAACTCTCCCAGTTTGCATGGCGAGGCAAAGGCCGAAATGTGGGTGATGTTGGACGACGGATCGGTATATGCCGGCCTTAAACAGCCGCCGGATGAAAAAGAGTTTAAAAAGGCCATCCAAGAAAATAGAGCGGAGCAGCTCATTGAGAAATTCGATCTGAAAAAGGGAGATGTGGTCAATATCCCTGGCGGACGGGTGCACGCTATTTGCGCTGGATCGCTCATCTACGAAGTGCAGCAGAATTCAAATACGACCTACCGGTTATATGACTGGGGACGGCCTCGCGAATTGCATCTCGAGGAGGGCTTTGCGGCGATCCGCTGGGACGATAAATCTTCGGCCAAAGTCTCCCCACGCCATTTGAGCAGCGATCTCCATCACCAATGGGTGATTCTCGTCGAGACCCCCTACTTCATGGTCGAGCGGATCGATGTTTTCGATCAGCTTCACATCGCCCCAATTCCGAAGAGCTTCCAGATTTTATATTGCTTAGACGGGGAGGGGGAGGTTGGCGTCGACGGGAATCGGGAGCCGTTCCATCTCGGAATGACCTATTTGATCCCCGCCGCTTGTCATTCCATCGATCTGAAGGGGCCATGCCAGGCGTTAAGAATTCGGATGCCGCTCGGATGAAGATAGAGCCGCTCTCTTTGATGCACCAGGCCCTTCTCGCCCCTAAATGGGGGGCTTTGGCCCTCCCCCTTTCCGAATATAGCTTTGCCAGCCGCTATCTTTTCCGGCGAGGACACGATCTTCATGTGGTTTGGATCGGGGAGCGGGTCTGGCTCAAGGGGAAGATGAGAGATGGCACTCCCTATTTAATGCCGACGGAAGATATGAGGGAAATTCCAGAGGCGGAGCTTTGCGAAACGGTGAAAGGGGTCGATTGTTTTTATCCGATTCCAGAGGAGTGGATTCCGTCTTTCCAAAGATTCCAAATCCATTTCGATCGGGACGATTCCGATTATCTGTACACGAGAGAGCAAATTGCCGATTATCCTGGAAGGCACTTGAGCGCCAAACGGAATTTGGTGAAGCAATTTCAGGCGGCTTATACGGCGGAGATCGTAGAGTATCAGCCCCGTCTTGCTGAAGACGCCCTATCGATCCTCCATGCATGGCAAGGCCGGTTCGACGGCAAAGAATCCGACTTTCTCCCCTGTCAAGATGGGATCCGGCTCTTCCTCGAATTGGGTTTAAGCGGGTATTTAGTATACATCGAGGGGAATCCTGCTGCCTTGATCCTCGGCGAGTCGTTCGGCTTTTGTTTTGTGGTCCATTTTGCGAAAGCGTTGACCGAATATAAAGGGATATACCCCTACCTTTTTCAAGAACTCGCCCGCCGCCTCCCCGTTGAAACGATCCGTTGGCTCAATTGGGAACAAGACCTCGGCCAAGAGGGATTGCGACAATCGAAACTCTCGTATCAGCCCCATCAATTGGCGTCTAAATATCGGCTGTCCATTTATACTGCGGCCACCCAAAAAGTGTGAATTTGGGGTGGCCGCAGTATAACTAGACATTGGCCATTTATCAGTGCTGGGCACCCTAGCCCGCATTTCTCACACATCCGCGGAAAATCTGCTCAATCTGTCACGCCATCTTTCGCCAATCGCTCGTCGCTAATCTGTCAAGCGATTTGCAAAATCTGGCGTAACATCTTGAGTACCTTTTCTCGCATCTGTGTGAGAAATGCGGGCTAGCTATTTGCCTCGCAACGCCGATAAATGACCAATGTCCAGTTTAATTTTAAATATTTTATTAAAATGCTTACAGTTTTAGGTAAATTTTTTTTTAATTAATATCTTTTTTATTTTAATATATTGTAAACGGCCTAGTTAGGTAGAATGTGAAAGGAACTAAAATGAGGATCTTATGGCAATACAAGATACATTAACATTACTTGAACGGACTGTGAATCAGTATATGAATGTAATATCTAGATATCAAGAGTTTGATGATGAGCCTGAATTCACCCCGTACGGTGGCGTATTCGAACCCTCTGTTTCAGGGCTATCTCCGGAGGAAATAAAGGGGAATAAAAAGGCGAACAGACAAATAAGAATGCTCGATGTGGCTCATGAGCTCCATGAGACGGAAGATGGGCAGGGAAATATATTTGCCAAAATCGCGTTTATAAATAGATTAATAACTGCTGTCAAGAAAGAGTACCCGTCTTGTCAAGCCATTCAAGACAAGACATTAAGGGAGCGCGTCAGAAAAGTTCTTGAGGATGCTAAAGGAGTTCGTGATGATATGAACAAGATCCTTAAGTCTATGGGTTTTAAATAAGTGATTGACTGCTGTCTTTTAATTTGCTGTTTTATTGTTTTTGTGTTATTTTTTACTGAAAAAAACAAATTTTAGGAGCCATGTGAATAGTATTAATTCCAATCAACCGCCAGAAATGCTCACAACACCGCCGGTTCAGACGCCTGAGGTAAGCGACTCTCGAAAGCTTGTTGCTCAAATACGGCTGAATAAAAAAAAATTGAATGTGCAAATAGAGACAGGAAGTCAGGGCGGTAGCCCAACCAATTCACTGAGTCGCCGTGCTCTAGCTAGCCCTGCTAATAAAAGCGGCGGCAGTAGTCCAAGTAGTGCCAGTAGTGCGAGTTCGGCTGGTGAGCTGAATTGGCAAGCACTTCCCAAGGGTTTTGATTTGTCTCAAGCAGGTCCACCACTCAGAATGGCCCGGCATGGCAGTGTCGTTGATGAATCGACAGTGGATCAGAATTCATATATCAAACTGGGCAAAGATCAACGAGAAGCTCAGTGTTCAATCACAGTTAAGAATGGAAAAATAATGCACAATGAAAACCCGCTCAGCACAGACGGTCCTATGAATTTTGTGTTGTTAGATACTGGAAAAATCTACATAGCCAACTCTGTCAATGAACAAATTTTTCACTCGAGCTTAGTACAAGATGACGAAGATGTGTGTGCAGCTGGTACGTTAAAAGCGGTCGATGGCGAGCTAACCTATATGGATGAAAATTCAGGCCATTACAAGCCGTACAATCGCGTCGGATATGCAGCAGCTAGGCTCAGGGACATGGGGTGCGATACTTCACAACTCACGGTGCAGATTTCTCGTCGCGCCCCTATTTCCGATGACGAGCGTTCGCCATCGACCTCAAAAGAGCGGCTTAGCAAGCTCGCGGCGATTTTAACAAAGAAGGGCCAGTCGCAGACAGGCTCTGCCCCAGCTTCTCCTACAGCCACTTCTACACCCCGCTTTTCCCGAACAAAGGAGGAGACCAAAGATAACCGCTTTTTGCCCAGTCCTAAGCTGGTACAGCTAAAAAATCCCAAATTGGCAGCCATACAACAACAACAAAAGCCACCTGAACCCCAGTAATCAATGCTGACCGAGCTTTGCGAGCGCCTGTTTGGCGAGGGCAAGCCCGCTCAGTTCGCTGATCCGGTCCCCGATCGAGCTGGCCTCGATGCGGCAGGACTGGACGTTCTCTCGCCAGGCAAAGCGGGGGAGCTGTTTTTTCAAGGGCTCCAGCAAGAGGGGCCCTGCGTGGATGGCGATGGTGCCGAGGATGACGACTTCGGGATTGAAGTTCATCAAGACGACGCCGATCCCTTGAGCGAGGCGGATGATGAATTCATCCCACACTTTAAGGGCATAGCGATCCCCTTTTTTCACTGCATTGACAAGACAAGCCGCATCGACTTTGCTTAAGTCCCCATTGGCTTCGATGAGAATATCAGTCTGAATCCGTTCCCCTTGGATCTCTTCTTGCATTTTTTTTGCAAGGGCGGCTCCTCCGCAGTAGACTTCAAAACACCCTTTTTGACCGCAGGGACAGAGAGGCCCGTCAATATCGAGGACAAAGTGGCCCACTTCGGCTGCCGTATCAGATACTCCCTGCACGAGGGCTCCGTTGACGATCGCCCCTCCGCCCATTCCGGTGCTACAGGTGAGGTAGACTAAATTAGGGGTTCCCTTAGAACTCCCAAATTGAAATTCGGCGACGCCCGCTGCATTGGCGTCGTTATTCATCATCACGGCTTTGTGAAAAGCGTCTTTAAAATACTGGACAAGGGGAGCGTTTTCCCAGCCGGGGAGATTGGGGGGCTTTAACATTTTCCCCTCTCTCGTCGAGATGGGGCCTGGCGAGGAGACGCCAATGGCGCCGATTTGGTTTAAATCGATCTGTTCCTCTCTCAACATGTCTTGGATGAGCGTCTCAATGGCCTTGAGTCCGTTTTTCCAGTTTTTGAGCGGCTGAGTGAGGATCCTCTTGGAGGCGATGATTTTCCCGGTATGATCTCCGATGCAAACGCAAATTTTTGTCCCTCCGATATCGACGCCCACTAAATGCATATCCAACCTTGCCCTATTCAAAATTTGATGCTACCATTACCCTCAGATATGCTGCAACTGACCGCTGTTCTCTTGTTTGGATTGGCTTGGTTTGGGGGAGTCTCGCTCTTGAATGCGGCGGCCCACAAGCTCCCTTGTCCCCGCTTGATCCATTGGATTTATGCGATGACTTTTGAGACGCTCGCTCTTCTTTCCGTTTTGTTGATGCGCTTTTTCCCCATATCAAAAAAAGTCAAAGGGAACGGGCGCCCGATTCTCCTCATCCACGGCTATCTAAACCATGGCTCAGTCTGGCGTTTTCCGAAAAGGAGGCTTGAGGGTCTCGGGTTCGGACCGATTTACACAATCAATCTGGGCCATCCGTTTCGCCCGATCCGGATCTACGCCGAAAAAGTAGCCGTCCAAGCCGAAAAAATCGCCAAAGAAACCGGAAGGAAAGATCTGATTCTGATCGGCCATTCGATGGGAGGGCTGGTCGGGGGCTATTATGCGACTCATCTAGCCCCTCCTCACACCGTCACAGATGTGATGACTCTCGGCACGCCCCTGTTCGGCACCCCGCTGGCCCGGATCGCCCTCGGCCCGAACGGAAGAGAAATGGAACCCCGCTCCCTTTTTTTAAGGGCGCTCAGGGAGGCGATGGCTGCTCACAGGAGCCAAATCCGATTCTATCATATTGCCACTCAAAGCGATCAATTAGTGATTCCCGGCGAATCGGCAGTGATCCCTGAACATCCGCACCGGATTTTCGAAGATATCGGCCATGCGAGTCTCCTCTATTCCAAACGTGTGATCCACCAAATCAGCCAATGGCTTTTATAAAGGAGCGCATTCCTGTTTGCTAGCCCGCATTTCCTGGGAAGAAACCGGCCGCGGTTTTCCCTTGAGAAAGCCATATGTCCTCTATGAGATTTCGGCCGAATCGCCGGTGACCGTGATCTGAATCCAAAGATCGCGCGGATCGAGGGTGACCGTCTCCTCGTGGCTCGTGCTGCGCGGCCAGGTGTTTTGGCCATGGCTCACTTCCCACTGGAGCCTATATTTGCCTGGCGGTTTTTGAAAACTCGCTTGACCTCTGTAACCGTAAATATCGCGCGGCTTTAGGGGAATCTGTGTCCCATCAAAGCCGGCGCTGAGAATGGCCGCCCCGTTTGGATTCGGATCATTGTAGACGAGTACTTGAACCCGAACCAAATCGGGATTTCCTGGGAGTTTTTCATTGGGGCCCAGATAGGTGTTTGTATTTTGGGCGACGAAATTTGCATGGCGGCCAGTTGTCATAGGGTCAAAGATGAGGAGAACGGCGAAGATCAGTAACATCGTGCCGAAACCTAGGAGGCATTGAAAGAATTTTTGAGCGCCCATAACTGGATCTAATCAAGGGGTCTCATTTTATTCAAGCTTGATACTGAAGTTTGCAAAAATTAGTCAGAGACGGTATGAACACATTTTCTACCGGAGTGATTTATGCATGCTCTTTTATCGACCCTCATCCTTGCTGTCATGGCAGTAACCCCATCCGATTCAAACATTTCTAGCATACGGACTATGCCGGTTGCTAGGACGCCCGAATCGAGCACCATTATTTTGAGGATCGCGATCCCTCAGGATGGGGAGCTGGTCGGCAGTCCGACTTGGATCCAATTTCGGATCGATGGCTTTGCCCTCGGGGCCCCCTCCCAGTTTGGCAGAGCCTCTGAGATTGTTCAGACCGATATGGGACAAACTGTCCACGTTGTCATAGATAATAAACCCTATTTCCCAATCAATGAGCCGGCTCTTGATCCATTTGATGAAGGGGGCTATTTTTACGACATGAGTTACAAGTTCGAAGTCCCTGATCGGCTAGATCCAGGGATGCACACGATCCGGATGTTTCCTGCCCGATCTTTTGGGGAGAGCCTCAAGGGGGAGAATACATTCGCCGCCATCAATTTTTATGTGGGAAAAGAAAAAAACAAACCGGGTAGAGACCTCTCTCTTCCCTATATTACTTATAATGAGCCGAGCGATCAACTGCCCCTCTCCGCGAATCAGCCTGTCCTCCTCGACTTCTACGTGACGAATGCCGAATTGAGTCCAGATGGGTATAAAGTCCGGCTCACCATCGATGGGAAAACGAATCGAACGATCACCTCTTGGCAACCTTATTATATTTACGGCCTCACATCGGGCAAACATACGATTCGCCTCGAACTGCTCGATAAAGAGAATAAACCGGTCGCCGGGGAATTCAACGATGTTACTCAAACAATTTATATTAAATAGAAATTATTTTATATTTTTTTATGTATGTTGTTTTTTTCTGATAAAAGTTCAGGCCCCGAAGGGGAACTTTTACACTACAGCTATCCCAAGAAAAGGGGGCCGCAGCATACCTTCTCTTTTAGACTTCACATCAAACGTCTCATTCCTCCCGTCTAAACTTCTCAAAAAGGATGCCGCCTGAGGGGGTAACAGCGATCTGTTTGACGCGGGGGCTGCATAGGGCGGGCGAGCTCCAGTGATAAATGGGGGCGAGGGGCGTATCACGGACTAAAAGCTCTTCTGCTTCCATCAGAAGACCGGTTCTTACCGAAGATATCGCCACAGCCGCTTCATTGAGGAGGCGGTTGTATTCGGTTCTTTCCCAGCCAGGATAGTTTTTTAAATGGGTTCGATCCCTGAACCGATCGAGGAGGCTGATGGGATCGTCAAATGGGGCGATCCATGAGGCGAGGGAGAGCAGATAGGTTTTAGCTTGCAATTGAGCTGCGTGGCTTTTGAAATCGAGTTGCCCCAGTTGGACGGTCACTCCCAACACCTCTTTCCATTGCTGTTGGAGCGTTTGTGCGAGTTGTTTGTCTATTAGGCTCGTTTTAAAATAGAGGATGAGTGTTTCAAGCTCTTGAGGTTTGATCCCCAATTCGGCAAGTCCCTGTTCGAACTCAATGCGGGCTTTCGTCGGATCGAAAAGGGGGAATGATTGGCTCGAAAAGGAGGGGGGAAGGACCGATCTGGCGGCTATTTGTCTTCCTTGCGTCACTCTTTGGACGATCTCTTCTCGATTGATCGCGAGAGAAAAAGCTTTTCGCAAATGGATGTTATTGAAAGGAAATGTCTCGGTGTTGAAGGCGCAGAAGGTGGAAGCTGAGCAGGGGAGATATTGGATCTGATTTTGGAGCTTGTCAATTGCATCTGGGGGCAGAGGGGAGACGGAGCCTCCCAGCCAATCGAGATCGCCCCGTTCGAACATTTGCAAAGCGGTCATCTCATCGGAGACGATACTGATGTGGATTTCGTCGAGGGAGATCTGGTCCCGGTTCCAGTAGCTCCCATTTTTTTTCAGGACGATTTCGCTATTCATGGCTATTTTTTCGATGCGAAAGGGGCCGCTGTAAAGGGTCAAGTCATCTTTAGCTGGAAGGAAGCTCGGAAAGGCAGTCAGAGAGTAAAAATAGGGGGTCGGGCGCTCCAATTCGACCCGTAAAGTTCGGTCATTGAGAGCCTTGATCCCTACCTCTTCAACGGAGATTTTCCCCCGAGCGCATAGCTCAGCATTTCGGATCGGATAAAACAGATAGGTGCAGCTCGATGGCTGGGAGAGGATCTGTTTCCACGACCTTTCAAAATCGGCTGCAGTGATGACTTGCCCATCGGTCCAATAGGCTTTCCGCAAATGGAAAAGATAAACGGTCCGGTTGGCGGAGATTTCGAGCTTTTCGGCGAGGGCCAATTCCACCTCTCCCCCCCCTTTGCAGCGAGTCAACCCTTCATAGATCATGCAGACTAAGGTAGATGAGGTAAAATCGCCCGCCTTCCTCGGATCGGAGCTCGTCGGGTGGCAATTAAAGGAGATTTTAAGAGAGCGTCTGGGAGGATCGCTCTTCGAGCAACTGGCAAGAATCAATAACCCGCTGAGAAACCATGTGATCGCGCTTGTCAAAGTAAGCCATTTTTTGTAACGTAGTGGAATAGTATAGCAGGTTTTCAATGAATTACCTCAAGAGCTTAGTCATAAACTTCTTAGTCATCTTCTTTTCGGACCATATCCTCCCCGGCATTCAAGTCATAGATCAGACGAAGCTGCCCCATATTGGCGGCGATATGATTTTGGCTGTTGGACTCGGATTCCTCAATTCTCTCATTTATCCGGTCATGAAGGGGCTCCACAAAGACCCCTCTTCTATAAAAATTGCCTTTTCTGCTCTGATTTTGAATTTTGCGGCCTATGGCCTTGTGAAGTTGCTCCCTCTCGGGATTGCGATTTCGAGCGTTGAGGGGTATATTCTCGCCTCCGGGATTGTGGCCGTCGGCAGCTTTTTGACCAATTTCTTCGAAATGAAGCGGCATGCGTCGCACGCAACGGGGATCGATTCACAATGAATTATCTGAGAAGCTTTTTTTTGAATTTTCTGATCGTATTTTTTATCGATCGAGTCTGTCCTGGCGTAGAGATCGCGGGCTATGAGGAGGTTCCGAATATTGGCGCTGATATCCTTTTTTCTCTCGTTCTTGGCTTCCTCAATTCCTCCATCTTTTTTTTCTTGGCTCTGCTCGAATTGACCATCAGTGATCTCAAGATGGCTCTGATCAGTTTTGTCGTCAGTTTTGGGGCCTTTATCCTCATTGGGATCATCCCCTTTGGGGTGAGAGTGGTGAACCCTTGGGGAGTGATCCTCGGCGGCGGCGTCGTGTGGATTGTCGCAGTTTTGACGAACCACCTCGAATGGAAACATTACAAAAGAATTTAATTTTATGAGCCTATCCCCAGATTTTTTGCCCCACACTACCGGATAGGCTCATTTGTCGATCATAGCGGGGGCAGGCCGCTTGAGGCCGCACACTCCTAGAAGAAGGGAGATGAGCGATAAGAAGTAGAACACCCCTGCTGCGCCGAATAGATCCATAGCAACTGGGGCAATCAAGGGGCCGACAATCGCCCCGAGGCCATAGGAGAGGACGAATCCCCCTGTGGCGGAAACAATTTCCGTCTCTTTCACCCGCTCGCAGGCATAGGCCATGCAGACGGGGTACAAAGTGAAGGCAAAGCCGCCAAATAGCCAAGCGAGGACAAATAGGAGCCACGTGGTTGGGGCCCATGCAACCCCCATCGCAAGGCAAGCGGTGGCGAAGCTGATGATTTTGATCACGCGGCGCCTATCTCCCCGATCGGCCCATTTGCCAATCGGGAGTTGGAGGCTGAATCCGCCGAAAATCAGCACCGCCATGAAAGTGCCGATCTCTGAGACGCCCATGCCGATTTCTTTTGCGTAAACAGGGACTAGGCCATAGGTGACTGCCAGCACGATCCCGGAAGCGACTCCCCCGATAAACCCTAATGGGGAGATCCTATAGAGCTGAATCAAGTTGAGCCTCGCGCCGCTCTCCCCAATTTTGGGTTCGGCGATTTTTTTCATAGATATAGGGAAGATGGAGCAGACGACCAAAAGGGCCGTGATACAGAAGGGAAAAATTCCATTGGGATCGGAAAGATCGATCAGGAACTGACCCGACGAGAGAGCCCCATAGAGGACCGCCAGATAGATCGATAGGATTCCGCCCCTCATATTGGGAACGCTTTGCATTAAAAGCCAACTCTCTATGACGACAAAGACCCCCGCTGTGCAAATGCCTCCCATAAACCTCAGACAAGACCAGTACCAAGCGTTGAGCCAGAAACTTTGACACAGGACAATCGCTGCAAGAGATGCAGCCAGAGCGACAAATGAGCGGATGTGTCCGATTTTCGAGATCCACCGATCGATCCTAAATGAGCCGACCAAGATGCCGAGATAAAGGGCTGAGGTGACGACGCCGATCGTTTCCGGGGTGTAACCTGCCATCTCCAGTCGAATCGACACGAATGTATTGAAAAGACCGCTCCCCATCATCATAAAGAAGAGGCTCAGCAGGGGGGCGGCAACGAGTCGAATCAAAGGCAGCATAACTCCATCTACACCACAGAGCCGATTTTCTGCACAGAAAATTATTTAAACGTGAGGGGAGCGTTGCTATGCTATAGTAAATATAAACTACTGTTGTTTAGTATTATACGAATTTATTGAATTAAAATACGATGTGTATCATAATTAAATTATGAAACATAAAATAAAAGAAACTATCGATGTACAAGATGCAATGGATAATTTAGCTGCCATTGCTAGTATTGATATTGAGAATCCCCCTCCTCTCGGCATTGTGAAAAAGCACAGGATTGTGACTACCGAGGAGGAGTTCGGCCCTGATACGATCCAGTGGTTAGGCGCTGAGGGAGAGCAATCGATCATAGATATTCTAGATCTGACCTATCGCGCTATTCACGCCCATCTTTTAAGGCTGTATGAGAGTGCCGAGATGAATTGGGAGAACGAGAAGAGCCGGAAGGGGATTGCGGCCATGATGGATCTCGTTGGCGAATCGGCAGATAAAATGGACGCTTTTTTGACCCTTCGGACAGGGAAGAAGCCAGCTGAACCGATTGCGGAGCTCGAAGAGTTTAAGTTGCTGCAAAAATTTTATTCCCGCCATTTCGTGGCGAAATTTTCAGGCGGCGTAGAAGGGGAGCGGGTTTGGGGAGAAGAGTGGGAAAAAAATCCGGAGGCGGAGATTCTCGATCTCTCTAAGAGTGGGTTGAAGGATTTTGAGACGGTTCGAAGAGATCTTGAGTATGAGTTATTTTATATTCGAAATGAGGATGGGAAACCCTATTTTAATGCCGAGCTGCTCCGGAATATCAAGCTGAGCTGCGATTTTGATTTGGATGGGGAGTCGTTTGAAGAGGATCCTCTCTTAAAAATCAGGGCGATGCAAGATCGGGATCTTCATGCCTCTGCGGCGCAGATTTTAGGGGAGTGCCATTTAGCCATTGCCGATTATTACAAGATCGCCCGCAAAATCGAAGGCAATGAATTTGGTCAATCGCTCGGGATGGCGATCATCGCCCTTTTCATCGCTGCAAATCCCCGTCATCTTGTTCAAAACACGATGGGGAAAAGCTGTCTGCAGTATTTTGATGATTTTCACTGGTTTCTCCGAAGAGCGATGAAGACCTCTGAATATCAAAAATTGATCGCCTATCCGCCCGATGCGACTGATAAAGCGTCTCAGCTTCTCCTCTATCTCGTTCACGCTCTTTCGAAGAGCTTTTTTGAGCGGGTCGGAGGAGTGAAACTAGAATCGATCGGGTTGATTCATCGGGCGATGCGCCGAGGCGAAGAGATTAAGCAAAAAGAGCAAAAGCATATTTTGAAGGGCGAGACAGTTTGGAATCAATTTTTGCTCGACGATGAAAAATTCCGGACGCTTCTTGCCAAATTCCCAAACGGACCTCTATTCAAAATTCTCGATTTGATTCGGGAGGAGCAAGAGGAAGATGTGGGCGTCCCATTCGATCCAATCGGTCAAGAAAATCTCCCTTCCCGCCTTTATGAACTACAGAGAAAAGGGAAAAAAATCGATATCCTTCGGCTTCCGTCGCCGACCCGCCAATCGCTCATTCACAAAGTCGAGGTGATCGAGGAGTTTCGCGGATTTCTCCGCTCTTTAACGCAAGAGAGTCCCGTCAGACGGCATCTGATCATCAATTTACAGGATCGGACTTCATGGAGAGAATATGCCCGGAGCCGATCTCTGGAAACGCTCCAGATGAACGCCGAATTCAATCATCAATTGATTGTAATGACTCTTCCCAAAGATACCGATTTTTACCATCAGAGCAATGAATATCTCAATCTGAATAAGGCGGACGATTTCTTAAAGGCGTTTTTAGAACAATTAGCAACACCTGAAGAGTGCGGCTATTTTTTCCCGCCCCAACTGAAGAAGACCGAGTTTACCCGCTTTGCCGAAATGGTCCTGCCCGCCATCCACGAACTGTTTTTTCACAATAAAAATACTCTGACTCGCCGGAATCGGGAAGATTTGATTGAGATTTTTTATCAGTTTTTGATTTTGAAATGCATCGACATGGTCGAGCCGAATTCGGTCAGCTTTACGTGCAAAGACGCGATCGACGCCGGCGCTGCCGCAAGCGGCACGTTTTATGGATTTATCAAGCGGCTCACTTCAGATTTTTCTTCCAAAGAGGAGTTTGATTTTCTCCGCTGGCTTCTCTACACTCCCGCCCTTTTCATCCGAGAGCGGGCTATCGATGCCGAGCGGTTCAATAGGGCGGTTTCAGCCCTGGAGCGGATCGATAGCGAGATGGCCGAACAAGGGAAAATGATCTCGCAGACATTCGGTGAGTTTTACCATCCTCAAACTCTTAAAACTCTAGAAGTTAAGCACTTATAGATGGATCCTCCATAATAAAATTGGCTCGCTGCGGGCTAGGGTGCGCAAGCGGTGAGAAATGGCCAATGTCCAGCTACGGTTCGATTGAGCAATGTTTATGAAAAATGACCCTGTTTGACCCAGTTTTGAAGAGCGGTTGCTTGAAAAAGCGAGAAGTGGCACACTAGCTCGTCCTTACTCTCATACAGAGCAAACTGGAGGTGCATCTATGCATAAGACGCAAAAAATTGGATGGGCTTTTCTGATAGGAGTGCTTTTGGCATTCCCTCTGGGCGCCTATGCTGGATCCGCTCATCAGCCTGTTTCCACGGAACCAGCGCAGCCGATTGTGCTATTCAAGGCGTCTGGGGTCGAATGGGTTCGGAAGTGTGTTGATCAATATCCCGAAATTCTCTGGTTAGCGGACGCCAAAGTGCGCAAGACGGAAGAGGGGGTTGCTACTCTGCAAGGCGCTTATTCAGAGCAACTGTTTGGTCAGAAATTCATAGAGTTTGATCGAACGATCATGACTCTTCATTGTTTGCAGTTGGTTCTCGATGGTAGCGATAAGGCGTACCAAGAATTTACTGCGGCACAACCTGAAAACGGAAAGCTCTCAAAGGAAAGTTTTAATAAACTGCATCTGCAGGGTGTGAGCTTGCTTCAGTCGAAATATCAAGGAATGTCCAAATTGGAAATGATGCAGGCTATGGAAGCCTCGCTTGTGCTTGGTGATATAGGGAAAAGTGAACAGGCGAGGGCTGTGTTTAAACCGTATGGAGCCGGAGCACCTGATCATGATGATTTTCATGGTGAGGTTATGCAGATTCTGCAAAAAAATCCTAGGCTTTGCCCGACTTTTGCTCTCCTGACTCCAGCGGCTAAAAAACTTCTTCTTCAGTCAGCAAATTTGGCTCACTATGGACACATTACCCATCTCGAAGGCGGCCCCGCTATGTTTGCGCATTTGAAACAAAGTGGTGTGGCAGTAGATTCCCCAGTGGCTTTGTCTTTTGATCTGTTCGTTCATACTTGTGATGTGGCGGGAGCTTTGGGCCATGTGAATAACCAATCTTCTTTGGTTTATACGGAACTTGTCTCTCGCGCGATGCAGGGAATGACAGACGCTTGTAAAGTGCTCGGCGATCCAACCAAAACGGAAATCGATGCTTACGATGCCTACCTGGCGCTCCGAGCTCATTGGCTTGGGTTAGATCCTCAAGATCGCACTTGTCGCGCTCTGGCGAGAATGGGAGCTATGCTCCGCTTGTTTACTCCCGAAGAGGGCCTAATTTTGAAACAGGCTGTTTCAAAGTTGGATCCTGATATACAGGCTCGAATGATTGCTCAATTGGATCTGCGGGATGGCAGAGAGTTTGGACGTACCCCAACATATATGCCTGCTGTGCTTGTGAACCTCGCAAATAACCCTGAGTTGGGCCCTTCAAAAGAAGAGAGGCTGTCACAGGCGGTGATTTTAGGGCTGCCGTTTGTTGCTCGCGTTTTGGAAAAACATAAGCAGAACCTGGCGGATCATACAGCAGATCCTACTATCCCCCTAAACTTCAATAAAGCTGCAGGAACAGCAAAAAATGCTCCTCATACACTTGCAGGGGCGTTCAGTATAGATTTGGAGGGGAATGTATGCATTTCTGGGCATTAAATTCTCTTGCATCGGATGCGCTATCATCGCTTTAGGCTTGATATACTGCGGCCACCCCAAATTCACACTTTTGGGGTGGCCGCAGTATAACTGTCAATCAGAGAGGGAAGTATAGCAAAACAGCGAAAAAAAAATAGCTTTGTGTTTATCATCGAAAGTGATGAAGAACATGTGGTCAGCTAGTTTATATAGATAAATCGATGCGAATTTTTCATTCATTTACGCAATTTTTACGCAGTAGACTGAATGAAACCGGATTAAAATTCTCGAAAGGCCTTCTATTTTCCATCAAGGTGAGGCAGAAAGCCCTTGTCTCCCAGCACCTTCATGATGCCTCGAAGCAAGTAGTTGTCTCCGAAACTGATAACGTAGTCTTTGAAGCCGATGCGTTGAAGCATTTTCTTATCCACAAGCCTCTTGATTTGTCGAGATAATTCTGCGCCGTGCTTTCCTTGAAAAATCTCTTTTAAGTCACTCGATTGGATCGTTTTTTTCTCGATAGCCATTCTCAATATTTTTGCTTCGACATCGGTGATATACTTTCTTTCGAGAGAAAGATTGATCGTGGGCACCAAAATTTCCTTGGCCAGATAGTCATAGTCGAGAAGCTTGTCGATTTTTTCGATCTCCTCTTTTAGACCACGGAGTACGTATTCACACCAAGCTAGAATGCCCGATTTTTCTCCAGTATCAGCCTGCTCGAGGTACTTGTAGTAATTATTTCGGTGATTACAGAAAACGGCCGTAGGGTTGATGATTCTCCCTACGTTTACATTGAAGCCGAGCTTGATTAACATTGCGTAAGTGAATAAACGTACTGTCCGTCCGTTGCCATTGCCAAATGGATGTATCCATACGAATCGATGGTGAGCAATCGCTGTTTTTAACAGATCGAATTTTGCGCTGCTGTCCCGATTGATGAAATCAAATAATTCATTCATATATTCATCAACGAGCACCCACTCTGGCGGTAGATGCTTAGATTTTGTGATTTGTAAATTTGACTTCCTGTATTGACCTGGAGTTTTATCTCCCTCCCCATTTGGCGAAGTAGGTAATCCCTCGACAACTATTCTATGAATTTCACTGACAAAAGCTCGATTGATCGGATGCTTTTTTACGTTATTTTCAATGAAATCCATGGCGCTTTCGATGTTTTGGATCTCTTTGACTCCCATAGGCACATCGACCTTCTCCTCCAACTTGGTCTCTATATACTCAAGAAGCGAGGTGTTGTTTCCCTCTATGCGAGCTGAGCCGATACTCTCGAGTATATGGAAAATGCTCTTGAGATTGAAAAAAACCTGGGGGGGAGTCGTCCCACCTAAACGTTGTTTTCGAAGATGATTCAAATCGATAATAAGGTCTGTCAGAGGAGAGTCAAAAGCGGGCTCTATCAAGGTCAAGTCATAGTGTTTAAATTCGGCCTTTGTCATTTAACATCCCTTTCCTTCGATCTTTAACATTCGTAGCGTCAAAAGTTTAACGCAAGATATTGTAAGTGTCTTAAAAACAGCTGAATACGATTATATCCAAGGATATGAATTTTAACAACGCGTTTTTTGGATATTTAGCATCGCCCTCTGGAATCCTTGCGGCAGGAGGTAGTGTAACATGCTTATCAGCGTAAGAAGTGCGTAATTTATCCATGACAATATCTAATTATCGTTGAATATGAACCTATCTCTGTATACTTATTCAAATCTTAACAATGGTCATTTTTGGGCAAACAAAAAACAGGATGCACAAGATCAGGCATGATGCACAGGATGCAGGGAAGCCCTGCATCCCAAAAATATTAAATTATCCTTTGCATCATGCCGCTTGCGATCATGCATATCCCGTTCCTTGTATTGGTTATCAGACAATTGCAACTAAAGTTAATATCATGTTAAGAATGAGGAGATAGACTCATCCGTTAGGCTCTCTCTATTAAGCAACTTCCCAGGTAGAAATTCCATAAGAATAGCCCCATGAAGGTCATCCTTTGGAGAAATCTGCTGAATAATGCGGGGAGTCGGAATCTTCCCATGAAAATGATTCAAAAAATAGGCTTCTCGGAAGTAGTCGCCAGCGCGAGAACAGATTTTTAAAATGAACTCTTCGCCATTGGGCTGGGTGACTTTAAAAACCGTCGCAACCATTGTATCTTCATGGTCAATTAGGGCGAAATGAGCCTTTTGAAAATTCATCCGTCCTTTGTACACGGAAATAAGGGGATCAGTTTCTTTCATGAGGGTATCTCAGGTAAGAAGCCTCCTACCTGCATATTCCACATGAGAGCGTATAGTCCTCCCTTGCCCATCAAAGAAGCATGCGTGCCTTCTTCTACAATCTTTCCTTGATCAAATACCAAAATCCGATCCATACGAGAGAGCGTTGAAAGACGATGTGCAATCACAATCGTAGTTCGATTTTGCATGAGTTTTTCGAGACTATCCTGGATGTATTTCTCTGTGACAGAGTCCAAAGAAGAAGTAGCTTCATCCAAAATGAGAATGGGAGCATCTACGAGGATTGCCCGAGCAATGGCAATTCTTTGCTTTTCTCCCCCAGAGAGTTTTGTCCCTCTCTCTCCGACTTTTGCTTCATAACCAGCTGGAATATTGTGAATAAATTCATCGCAGTGTGCTAACTTAGCCGCAGTAAAAATCTCTGCTTCTGTTGCTTCAGGCTTTCCGTAAGATATGTTTTCACGTAGTGTTCTGTGAAATAGCACAGGATCTTGGGGAATCAATGCAATTTGGCGTCGCAAGGACTCTAAAGTTATATCTGCTATATTCTGCCCATCGATGAAAATCTTGCCACCATGCAATGGGAAAAATCGTAGAATGAGGCTAATGAAAGTGGATTTTCCAGCTCCCGTAAACCCCACTAAACCGATTTTTTCTCCTCCGCGGATATGGGCCTGTTTGTTGGAGAAGAGTTTTTTCTCTCCGTAATGGAATGACACATTTTCAAAAACGATTTCGCCGTCTTGGATTTTTAATTCTTTAGCATCAGGCTTATCTCCCATGTCTTGGGGATCAAGCATCACAGAATAGGCTTGTTTTGCTATGCCAAAGGACTGGAAGAAAGCAGGTAAAGCTCCACCTACAGCCCACATGACTGCTGCAATGTTCCACATAGTACCGAAGACTTGGGCGACTTCTCCTGTCGTGATTTGGTGCTGAAGCCATAAATAGATGACGAATCCGTTGATTCCTATAAAACAGATAGTGGCATAAAAGAGTGATGTAACGCTGCGCATTTTTTCGACATATCTTCTAGCCGAAATATTTGTTCTCTCTTCTTCATTCTGGTAGGGAATCAATGCGTTTTTTTCAAATTTAAATCGATAGAACAGATTAACAGCAAAATAGTTGGTCAGGCTATCGACGATTTTCCCCAGAAGGGTACTACGCGATTCACCATGCCGATGCTCATATAAATCGCATGTCCTACTGAACATCAAGCAGATGCTCAAATGGACAACAATCCATAAAAGCAAGATTCCTGAGAGGATTGGGTGGACAAACCAAAGGAAAATCGCACCAAAGAGAGACATAGCAATAGAGGAAACAATAGGCCAAAACAGCTGTTGAAGAATCGATTCAACCGCAGTGGTCATGTCTGTGATTTTATTTGCTAAACTTCCAGCAAATCGTTCATTAAAATAGTGTGGAGAATGTTCTTGAACATGATCAAACATCGTCATGCGGATATCGGCTTGCAACCTAGGGATTGCTTTTGCCATGAGAAAACCCATAGAGCGAGAATTGATTTCGGTAAAGATAATAAGGCAAATACTTATGATCATCGGCGCTTGAAGAGATTCCCAGGCGAGTGCACGATTTACTTCATTTTGAGTGAAAATATCGATCACCCACCGCAAGATAAATGGCCAAAGGAGAGAATCCAATGTATTTATACAGTCTTGGATAAAAATAGAAGAAAAGGTCCACCTTTGCTTCCTGATAAATTTCCAAAAGAAGCCAATTAATTCCTTGTAAGAGACTATTTTTTGGTGCATAAATACTTCCCCATCGCTCGATCATCTGGATGAGTAGGCTCTCCATCTGGATTATTAAAGGGCATCTCGGTATAATCAAGCCTTTTATAAAAGAGATAGGCATTTGGTGAAGCTTCTGTTTGAAGAAGTACTATTCCCTGTTTTTTGAGTACCTCTTCGCAACAATCCATAATACAGTGTGGGGTGATAAACGAGGTCATCAATCATTTCCTTTGGCTCTTTTTCCATTCATTTTGCTTGAGACGATAGAGAACATGCCTTTGTAATTTATGACCTTCTGGAAGCTTAGGATGATCGAAATCATCTCCCGGATCGTGACGCATGCCTATTTTTTCCATAATGCGTCTGGAACGCATGTTTTGCATAGCCGTAAAGGAAACAATCTCATCTAGATTCAAAGTTTCAAACCCATATGTCAGGGCGGCTTTTGCGCCTTCTGTTGCGTATCCTTTGCCCCAGTAGTCGATGGCGAGCCTCCAACCTATCTCAACGGCAGGTATAAAATGTGCTTGGCAATAGACGTCTTCCAAGCCAATAAACCCAATGAATTCATCAGATGCCATCAGGGAAACCGCCCAAAATCCCCATCCGAACCTGTTGATATGCCCAGACATGAGCTTGATGGATCGTTCGCATTCTTCGCGACTCATCAGGCCAGGGAAAAATTCCCTGACTTTAGAATCAGCATTCATCTTTACAAACGGTTCCAGATCCTCTTCTCTCCATTGGCGAAGGACAAGTCTTTCTGTTTTAATGATTGCATTTTTTGTCATAGGGTTCATAAAGAGCATGTTAGCATGTTTGTCCAATCAAAAATACTCAAACTTATGAAAGCCTCCAAATTTAGCTTGATAACCCTGCTTATCCTGCTTTGTCGTGTATAGAGAAAAAAAAGAAGAGGAAACACAGATGATGGAAGAGTGCCCCAAAGATGATATGACCCCTACGCAGCTTGTCAAAGACCCTTGTTGCCCATTCAGCAAGCGAGCTTTGTACTGGCATATTTGGAGAGCAGGAATCAATGGACTTGCTAGTGTGTTTTGGAAAAAAATCCCTACCTTCAAAATGTTTCGGAGTCGTAAGATGTTCCATTGTCTTTGTGAGAACAATTTCATGGATATTGAACACTCAAGGCAGGGGGTTCCTGCCGAATTGAGCTTGTCGCCGGAGGGACGCGTCTATTTCAATCAGAATAGCCAGCCAGGCGAGCAGTTGCTTCCGGACGAATATACCAAAATCCAGGAGCTTTTTGCTCAAGATCCCGCTTGGGCTCTTCTGCATCTGGGACTTCGCGATTTCGGATCGTCCTTGCCCCCCAGTTTCTCATTCTGGCAGACCTTTTCACGGCAATTCATTACTCGTCTTTGCAGGCTTCAAAGTGCTGAAAATCAAGGAAGGATTGCTATCGATGAGCCAAAAAGCGCCGAACTTCAGGCGATGGTGGACAGGGTGCCATTTATACGGGGCGCCAAATATCTTTCGGAAGAAGTACTTACTGCCATTTGGAGGCAGATGGAGACAGTTTTAGACCATGAACTGCGTGTTTTTTCTGGATCTTTACAAGACTACCTGGCGCAATTTAGCTCTCAATGGAATCAGGTAGGAAGAGTGTGTTTTCACCTGGCAGAAAATAAAAACAACGAAGATAGACCCTTTGCCTTTTTGGCCACCTACACAGCGATGAGTAGTTATGGCGCAGTTACGCAGCATCTGCCTTTGAAAAGGGCGCTACAGGAATTTATGGAGGAAAAAGCGGCTCTTCTATCGCTTCTCATTCCAGTGCAGAAAGCAGCCGGTGCGAGTTCTTTTGTGAAGAACCTGGTCGATACAGGAACAATTTTTGAAGCGGTTGCATGGACAGCACAGGACGCTCACTCCTTTTTACGGAATATCCCCCTGATGGAGGCAAGCGGCATCGTAGTTCGCGTGCCGAATTGGTGGAACCCGCAAAAACCTCCGAGATTGAAGGCGGAAGTTCATCTCGGAGGGGCGTCTGCTTCAACGCTTGGTTTGGACAGTCTGCTCGAATTTGATATTCGGCTGACGCACGACGGGGAATCACTGACTGAAGAGGAGTGGGCCCTGATCAAACAGGGAGGGGGAAATTTCATTCAAATGAAAGGGCGGTGGGTAGAGATCGATCGAACCAGACTCGATTCGCTCCTGTCCCAATGGAACCACTTGAAAAAGATGCATCAGAGTGGTCTAACAATTGCGGAAGGACTCCGTCTTTTGGCCGGAATGAGTCCGCAGGAGGTCGGGAGCTCTGCTCTAGCAGATTCTTCTGCCGAATGGTTTCAAATAACGGCTGGCAGCAGGCTGAGAACCCTTTTAGAGCAGCTGAAAAATCCAAGAGAGTCGACGGAAGTGGAGGAAGCTCTGGGCAGGCGCCTTTGCGCGACTCTCCGCCCCTATCAGAAAAAGGGTGTCCATTGGCTCTGGATGTTGTATCGATTGCGCTTGGGAGGCTGTCTTGCAGACGATATGGGGTTGGGGAAAACCATCCAGGTGCTTTCCTTGCTGCTGGCGATCAAGGAAACTGTCTCCACAGATAAGCCGCATCTTTTAGTGGTTCCTGCCTCGCTACTGGGGAACTGGCAGTCGGAAGCGGCCCGTTTTGCCCCAACATTAAAACTCTCGATCGCCCATAGTTCAGTGAGCCGAAGTGAAGACCAAAGTGAAGATAGAGCCGATCTGATTATCACAACCTATGGGTTTTTGCAGCGCGCCGAATGGTTGAAACAAACGGAGTGGAATCTGGTCATTTTGGACGAGGCGCAGGCAATCAAAAATCCCAATGCGAAACAGACTTTAGCGGTGAAAGGATTGAAGGCCGATGTCCGTTTGGCTCTTACAGGTACGCCTGTTGAAAATCGTATCGGCGATTTGTGGTCGCTTTTTGATTTTACCTCGCCGGGGCTTCTCGGCTCGGCCAAGGCTTTTGCCGACTACTCTAAACAGGAATGTTTTAACCTCGCATTGCGCAAGTTGACGCAGCCATACATTCTTAGGCGGCTGAAAAGCGATAAAAACATCATTGCCGATCTTCCCCAGAAAACGGAAATGAAGACCTATTGTCATTTAAGCAAGGCGCAAATTCGCCTCTACGCGCAGACAGTTGAGGAGTTGACAGGGTTGTTGGGACAAGCTGAAGGGATCAAACGGCGGGGGATTGTTTTATCTTTTTTAATGCGTTTTAAGCAGATCTGTAATCATCCTGCCCAATGTTTAGGGTTTGGCGAGTTTGACGAAGGGGGGAGTGGTAAATGGGTTCGCCTGCGGGAAATTTGTGAAGACATTGCAGACAGCCAAGAAAAGGTATTGGTTTTTACGCAGTTTAAAGAAATCATCCCCCCGCTTTTTTCATTTTTAAGCGGCTTATTTGGAAGAGAGGGGTTGATTCTTCATGGAGGGACTGCTGTCCCGAAGCGAGCAGCCCTGGTAGAGCAATTCCAACAGGATCTGGGGCCGCCTTTTTTTCTTCTTTCTCTGAAAGCGGGAGGAACGGGGCTCAACCTCACGAAAGCTTCCCACGTCATTCACTTTGATCGCTGGTGGAATCCAGCTGTGGAAAACCAGGCGACTGATCGCGCCTACCGGATTGGACAGAAGCGCTCTGTATTGGTGCATCAATTTATTTGCCGCGGTACGATTGAAGAAAAAATCGATACTTTGATTGAGTCAAAAAAGAATTTATCAAAAGAATTGCTGGAAGGAGAGGGAGAGATTTCTCTTACCGAGTTGTCGAATGAACAGGTGCTGCAAATGGTCAGCCTCGACATCCAGCGTGCCATGGGAGAAAAGTAATGGGATATTGGGCTCCATATGTGCCAGTTGCCAAAAAAAAGGCGCAGGCTGCCAAGCATGTAAAATCAATGAAGGCGAAAGGTAAAGTGCTTAATCCTATCGAGATCATTGGGCGTCAAATCGCGAATACTTTTTGGGGAAAAGCTTGGTGCGATCATTTAGAAAATTATAGCGATTATGAGAATCGCCTGCCACGAGGGAGAACCTATGTTCGCAATGGCGCTGTGATCGATCTCCAAGTGTCCGTTGGGAAAATCCACGCAAAAGTGATGGGCTCTTATCTTTATGAGGTCGATATTGAAATTAAGCCAATGAGTTCTGCTAAATGGAAAAGCCTGGTCAAGGCATGCTCTGGAAAAATCGATTCTCTAGTCGAGCTGCTGCAGGGGAAATTTTCAAACGGCGTCATGGCGATGATCATTGATCAAAACAATGGCCTGTTCCCCCGTCCCAATGAAATTGAGATGGAATGCACCTGTCCCGATGGAGTGGGGATGTGCAAACATACTGCTGCGGTCCTTTATGGCATTGGCGCATCTTTAGATCGCTCGCCGGAATATCTCTTCATGCTCCGGCACGTTGATCACCTTGAGTTGATTGTCCAGGCAAGCGCGAAAGGGATCATCGCTCCATCTCGACCTAGTACAGATACTTTGGCAGAAAGCGACCTCTCGGCTCTATTCGGCATTGAGATGGCTGGAGCTGTAAAACCTCTCGTAGAAAAAAAGGTATTCCCTCTTAAAAAACCAGTCCCTGAGGAGCGAATTGAGATTTCCATTCCGCAAGCAGCCGTACTTCTGAAAATTTCCGAACTGCGTCTGAAAAAACTCCTCGATGAAAAAATCATTGTCTGCCGCCAAGCAGGCAAGCAGCGTTGGATTGATTTTGAAGAAATCATTAGATATAGGAAAGCCCAAGAAAAAGTATGAGATTCATCTTCTGTATGCTCGTTTTAAGTGCTTCTTTTTTGGCGGAGGCCCAAGAGGCGCAAAAACCATTGTCTGTTATTTTTCTGGATATAGATGGGGTATTGATTGGAGCTCGGGATTTGGATCCTCTTTCGACATGGATACGACAAAAATTGGTTGAATTGTTTGGCTTAAAAGAAGAGCCATATAGAGGATATACAGAATTACAGTGGAGGATAGCAGCCAGTCATTTTCTGGATGAATGCGCTGTAAAAAATCTTGAAAAATTGATTCAGCGAGTGAACGATGTGTCATCGGTAGCCATCGTTCTTTCATCGGCTTGGAGGTTAGATGGGACTGCTGACGAAATCAAGAATCAGATGTTCAGAGGAGCATCTTTTGCTCCGTTCATCATAGATAAGACGCCAGATGAAGATTGGTGGAGAAGAAGAAACGGCGAAGAGGAACTGTCCCCAGACGCCTTAAAAAAATATGGATTTGCGCTCAGAACAAGGGGCTCGGAGATCAATTACTGGCTCTTGGAGAATCGGGAGAAATGGAATATCCAAAACTTTGTCATTCTTGATGATGTTGATTATGGAATATCAGAGCGATACCCAGATCATTTCGTGGAGGTCTGCTGGCTGCTCTCCGAGGCGGATGTTGAAAAAGCGTACGATATTTTGACTAGGCCTTGAATTTGAATTTTGAGTGAATCAGTACTTGTTTGCCTTTGAAAGCAAAACCAAGGTATCTATAGAGATCGCCTACTTCGATATTGGGTATCCGTAAACGGCAATTAGCTCTTTGAGAAGGGGGTGCATCGATCGTTACATACCCGCTATAGAGGAGTACAGACCAGATGGCATTAGGGCTTTTTTCCAGATCGGGGAATATGATTCCTTCTTCGATTGTTTTTTCAACAACGCCTCCCCTAAGAAGCTCCTCAATATCGACCTTCAAATCATCGGTTCCTCTAGCTATCAGATGTTTCATGAGCGCATTATCGCTCGTATTCACCCAATATGGAGATAAGACTCCCATTTCAGCAATGCATTTTAAAACAGACCAAGGATTATAAATCCCACCGCAGGATCCAATGCGATAGCCATCATACCACTGACTTATTTCGGATAATTTGGAGTCAAGTCCATAATCTTCGAGAAGGATTTTTACCTCTGATTCAAGGAGTCCGAATTGGTTGCTAAATGGTTCGTTTAGGATTGTGAAGGTACTGATGTTATTTGCTCCTGAAAAAATACTTTCTTTTGCAATCCGCAAAATCCCGGTAAGCACGCCTCGTTCCAGATGGATATTGTCTTTAAAGCCTTTGGACATCCAATTTCGTAGGATTTCGATGATCTGGTCGTAGTATTTCCAAATATAGGCAGCATGTGCTGGCGCATCATATTCATCAACCAGGAGAATGACTCGTTTTTTATGATAGCGGTGTAGCCATTCTGAAAGAAGAAGAAGGCTTTCTTCAAGTAAGAGTGGGTCGTTATCTTCAGAAAGAACCTTAGAAAATAGTTTCTTTTCCCGTTCCGTTAAAAGCTCTTTTTCCAGAAGATATCTATGATGCTCATATTCTTTTGCAACCAATTTGCGGAAAGCTCCAAGGGTCTTTTCTAACGAGGAGTGTTTTACATCTTTGAGCGAGATGGAAACAACAGGGAACTGTCCCTGCAGAGCTCTGTACTTCTCGTTTTTCCAAATATTTAGATCTTTGAACAGGTAGCTTGTATCCTCTTCACTCTTCTCAAAGAAATAGCGCAACATTGAAAGGTTCAATGTTTTGCCAAAGCGGCGTGGGCGTGGAATGAGGGCGACTTCAGTTCCTTTCTCTACAATTTCCTGCACCAAGAGGGTTTTATCCACATAGGCGTAGCCCCCATCTCTCAGTTTTTTGAAATCGCTAATCCCGATAGGGAGTGGTTTTTTCGTACTGTTTTTCACAAGATCTCCTATCAGAGAGGATACCTATTTTGGGGTAAAAGATGTAGAGAATTCAGGCTGATACGCCTATCTCCGGTCATTAAACCTTAGCGCAGTGGACCAGATACTGTTCGTCGCTGACGGGGCCCACTGGATATGGGACTCGGTGCAACTCGCCAGGAAAATGCTCGACATGGGTGGCGTACGCTGTAAAATCCTGGAGTTAATCGATTTTTACCATGCGGTGCAGCATTTGCATGCGTTCGCGGAACTGAAGCGCCAATGGTCCAGAAGAAAGCGGAAGCAATGGATATCGCGGCAGAAACACCTGCTCAAGAACGGTGGGACCACTCAAGTGATCGAGAATTTACAAAATGAGTTAGTTTGTCGAAACGTATCCCCTGAATTGCAGAGTGTTTTTCCATCAATTGCAATGACTCCCTCGACCGTTGCCGCAATTGTACGAATCCAGTGCATGAAACATTCGTGAAAACTCTTTGGGTCAAGGAGTCGAAATACCCTATTGAGAGTGTCGTGGGAAGGAACTCCATTCAAACACAATCCAACAGAAGCAAGCCAGTCCCGTCGAAAGTAGGCCCATCTGTAAACAGAGACAAAGTCATTCGCATCAGCAATAATTCCCATGATGGTGATGGCAACTATATCGATCAGAGGGTAACTTTGGTTTCGTTTTTTGCGGGGATCGGGAAGCTCTCCGAAGGCGAGAAGAAGAGGGGCATTTGCCGGTAATGAAAAACTCATGTGTATCTCCAGGTTATAAAAAACCCGTAAAGTACACACTTATAAAGAATTTCTTGTCAAAAAGATTCAAAATTTTTCATGCCATTTCCCTGATAGGAGCAAACATGGAACAAAAGGAAAGCCTTTCATTTTATGCTTCTAGCTTTTTCAATCCAAGCAAAATGGAAGATTTTTCACTTCGAAATGAGCAAATGCATCTGCGATCATACGATTGCATCACAACAAAAATCAGTTAGGTCTTTTTGGTGATTTTGTGGCATTGAGGACATCCGACTGGGCTACGGTCGAGAGCCATGAGCTGGAAGGTAGGTGTTTGACATTTGAGACAGGGCAAGGGTTCTGTTCGATGGGTTTTAGGGTCCCATACGATTTCAATCGGAATACGGGCGCCTTGATGAATAAGGGTAATCGGGGTCGCGATTTGAAGCTGTTCGATCCAGAGGACATTGACCAGGCGGATCTCCGTTTGCAGGGAGTTCTTTTTTTGCAAATCAGCAATTCGTGCCTTCTCCTCCAAGTCGATTGTTTGCAACTGTTGGGAAAAACGAGAAAAATCTTCGCCCTTGACTTTTGCTTTTTCTTGACGAGTTAGCAGCTCTTCTCTGAGTTCGCTAAAATATCCTTTTAGCCTTTGTGATTCTTTAGCAAAAGTAGTTTGCAGCTTTTGTTTTAGCATGGCTGTTCCGGCCTTGGCCTTTCCTGAGCACTCATTCCAAGCGATCATATAGCCCTCTTCTCGAGAGATAGAACTGGCATCGGGGTAGGGGAGGGGACGACAATAGGTGGTCTCTGAAGTATCCAGGAGAGATTCAAGGTGACGCGCTATTCTTCCAAAATGAAGATCGATGCCAACGGAGAGGAGTGTTTGCTGTTTTTCATCGCTTAAGTAAGTGATTTGAAAATGAAATAAAGCTTTCGAGAAATAAAGAGGGCGGGGAGTTCCAAAAGATAAGGTCAAATTAGGCGTAAGAATCAACGCCTGTCTGATTGAGGCTTCCAGGTTTTGAGGGGACCAGTTAGATTCCGATAAGAAAATACGAGAGGATCTTCCGGCATCGACTGATTTTTGGAAGAGCTCATCGAGAGCAGGATCTCCCAGGGCCAAAAGCCGCGAGCCGGGATGTTCGGGGATAGCTTCCGGATCAAAACAGAAGCGAGTGAAATCTGCCTTTTTCCCATGGGCCAGAATTTTGCTTAATTCGCTGGGCAAAAGAGCGTCATAGACCTTGGATTCGACCTCTTCCCAAGGCACATCTTCAGCGTTGAAATAGGAGAGGAGAAATGATTCAAGAGGATGGGTCATTCAGACACCGTAAATTTAGATCCAAAAAGCTCCTCTTCGTACTCTTGGCCTTTCAAATAGGTCTTTTTGGCATCGACAAGCTGCGATCCAAAGTCATCCATTTTATCGTGAAATTCTTCAGAAGTTTCCGTGTTTTGCCAGAGTTCAAGAATTTGATCTTCAAAGTCTTTTTCCTCTTCCATCTGGCCGAGAATCATATCCATTTCTCCCATGACCAGTTCGAAGAGGTTGATTTTTGCCTCTAGCAGATGAAGAATTTCCTCTTCGACAGTTCCTGCCGTGACAAAATTCAAGATGTGGACATCTCTTTTTTGACCAATACGGCTTAGACGACCGATTCTTTGCTCGATTCGCATGGGATTCCAGGGAAGATCGAAATTGCATAAAATATTGCAAAATTGTAAGTTTCTTCCTTCGCTTCCTGCGTCGGTGGAGAGCAGAATTTGTTTTTCTTCCCGGAAGACTTGAATTGCATGTTCTTTTTCCAGGCGGGATAATCCTCCATGGAATACGGCTGTACGAACGCCCGCTTCTTCCAGTGCTTTATGTAATACTTCCTGAGTAGCACGAAATTGAGTAAAGACGACGGCTTTATCGCTCAGGCTTTTTGCCCATTCAACAAATGCTTTCGTCTTTGCACAAGAGGGAAGGTTTTTAGCGGCTAGAGCAAAGGGAGCAAATGCTTTTTTCCCCCCCGTCTCGATAGTCTTGGTGAAAGCCATGGGCGTGCTACCCAATAGGCGTTGCAAAGAGAGAATCCCCATGCCGGTGGCATCTTCCAGGTTGGCGCCTTTTTGAAGTTGCTTTTTTGCAAATGCAGTGAATTCTTGGTAAAAAGCAGACTCTTCTTGAGAAGGGGTGATGCGAACAGTCTTTGCAAATCTCTTGGTGAATTGGATTCCTATGGAGGATCTCCGGTTTCTGATCATTGCCTCTTCTACAAGGCCATGGAGCTGGCCGATGTTTTTAGCTTTGAACTTATCCTTTGAATCCATGAATCGTTTTTTGAAGTTGGAATGGGTGCTAAGCAGGCCGGGTTTGAGCAGCGTAATGAGATTATAGAGATCTTCCAATCCATTTTGAATGGGAGTCGCCGTTAAAAGCAAGATGTACTTTTTCTGCAGAGCGCCCACGAATTTCCACAGTAAAGTCGAGCGGTTGCGTAGGTGATGGGCTTCATCCACAATGACCAGATCCCAATTCCTGGCTTCAATGAGGGATCGATGTGGATCGCGTTTGGCTGTGTGATACGAGGCAACGATTAAATCAAATTCCTGCCAAGGATTCTTTTTTTCGAGGAAAGCTGCGTCGAAAGAGGCGGTAAAGTCTAGTCCGAATTTTCGCTGCATTTCTCCCTTCCACTGCGCCGTAAGAGCAGGGGGTGTGAGGATCAAAATATTTTGGCAAAGCTTCCTTAAATGAAGCTCAAGAGTAATAAGACCTGCCTCAATCGTTTTGCCCAGGCCCACTTCATCGCAAAGAAGCGCCTTTCCTCTAAATCGGTTCAGGACAGTTCGAGCTGTTTTAAGTTGGTGGTCATAGGGCTCCACCTCCTTCAAAAAAGGGAGGCTGATTAAGTTGTCAAATCCAGCAATCGTTAAGAACTGAGCCGCCTGTTTTGCTAGTTGAAACTTTTCCCATGAAGCCGAGGGGGCGTTCAAGATTTCGAAATCTTTCGGAAGAGGCTGTAATTCGCTATCTATTGGGGCAGTGGATCGAATCTGCGTTTCTTGAAGGTTGACCAAACGAAAGATCAGAGGAAACTCTTGTGTCAATTCCAGTGTATGGCAAGGCGGCAAGATTGTCTTTTTTGCAAATACAAAAGAGGGGCTATCCGCATCGAAACGGGCCTCGATCTTCTTTCCATCGGGACTTTCGATGTGGAGAAGTGCATCGGGTTCTAAGATTACAGTCCATGAGCTGTCTAACAGCAGCCGATCAGGTCTAATCGAACCTGAGGGAAGAGTCCAACGATCTCCGCAGCGAGCAAAGGGGTGCAAAAGAAGCCTCCTCCAAAAAACATAAGACAAGAGTTTATTCCGAAAAAGATACTTATGCAAGAGCTGCATGAGGATCGACTTGAAAAGCAACAAACCTAGAAATTTTTGACTTCTGGTATTTTTTAGGTTCGATGACTGCAGAAGTGCACAACTGCGTATTTTGCATTAACCAATGATTAACAGCAGAAATCAGATCTTGAAGAAGTTTTGGAGGTTGACGTGCTGCTTTCTAAAGTTAAAGCTCTGAGCAAGCAAGAATGTGCCAAACTTTTTAAACTACTCAGTAGCCAAGATGACATGCACTAATAGGGCTAAGGCAAAAAAGAAGATGGGTATACCCCAACACAAGCGGGTGATACTATAATAGGTCTTTGAATAACTGAACCACATCAAAAAAAAGCTTAGTGGCATTGCAAAAATGGGCAATAGATCAATGAAACCAAGCAGTTTATTCTTGAAGGTCGCATTGATTGAATTAGCTCCGACAAATGGAGCAAAGAAAAAAAACAAAAACGGAAAAAGAAATAAATAGGTAAGCCCCCAAACGATCCAATTGGCAATCAATCGCATTAACTAACAGCAGACAGTTTAGCGGCTTATGAGATTTCGATCTACTGTGATCTTGAGCGATCTGCTGTGGTCTTTGGGGCTTTAGTGGTCATCCAATGGTCATTTGAGGATTTGGGACTTGAGGCCGAACATAGAAGAGCTTGAACGCTCACTGCTTCCATGTTCATTGCGATCTTTGGGTTTCCTATCGTTTAAATCGACCCAGAAGAGCAACCCCGAAGAACCCCGAAGCGAAAAATTTCGGGGTTGGTTTTCAGGGTTCAACCTTAGGTAAAATAAAGACTTTAAGAGGATCAAAAGGACCTTTGGAGAGTTCGACTAACAGCCCCTCAATCCATAGGAGGATATCTGTGTTTTTGTGCTTTTTCTTGGTTTTTTGAATTTAACATACAAAAAATAAGCATGTTATAAGAACGCAAACCTTGTGTTGCATTGTGTTCTTTGTGTTTTAAAAATCAAGCAATCGCCCTAGAAGAATTGATTCGTATACGCTATAATCGTTTTGGGCTTGATATGATCGATCAAAATAAAGAAAAAATTTTCATTCGCTTAGCTTCCAAGGATGACTTTTCTGCGATTCAGACTCTCATGAAGGAGTCTATGCAGGTCTTGGGACAGGGCCATTACTCTACGCAACAAATTCAATCTTGTTGTCAATACGTATGTGTTCCAGATCTTCGGCTCATTGAAGATCAAACATTCTTTGTAGTCACTACTGGCCCTGAGAAAACAATTGTTGGCTGCGGGGGCTGGAGTTTCCGAAAAACCCTTTAATGAAAAGGTAAATAGATGGCAACTGCTCATAAAACTGAGGTAATCACCCCGAAGCGGGGCCCCGATTACCTCGATTTCATGGGCACTGTTTTTCACCGTCTAATCTGTGTTCGTTGAATAAAAAATTTAGGTGATTGTTTTCTAAACATTTGCTATTGTATCCAGCCATACAAGGCATGCACAAATGCAAGATTCCTCAAAAGTTCAAATTTCCTCTTCTCTTATCGATCAGCTTTCTAACGAAAACTTCCAACTCCGTCAACAAATTGATACAATGACCAATGCCTTGGCTGCACAAAAAGAACTGATCCAGCAACTCAAAGATGAAATTGCTCGCCTCAAAGGACAGAAGCCAAAACCGGACATTCCCCCCAATAACCTGGAAGGGAAAAAGAACAAGCCCGATCTATATAAACGAATTAGCCTCATCGATGTCCACGAGATGCGCGTTTTGTTCATTTCACCCGCGCAATTCACAACGAGTTTTGATGTTTCATTGTCGTCTCGCGATTTTTTCATAATCACTTCACCTTTGTTGCAAGAACGAACAGTTGAACTTTCTCGATTAGCTAGACTGATGATCAAAAATATTAGGAGAATTGGAAAACCTGGGCAACCAAGAGGCAAGAAACGTAAAAAGAAAAAAACAGTACTAGAAATCCACACCAAATTGGAAATTCAGCCTGAAAATATTCCGGATGGCGCTAAATTCAAAGGTTATTGCCATTATACAGTGCAAGACATCCTCCTTAAACCACACAATATCCAATACAAATTGGCTCGATGGGAACTACCTGATGGCACTTACGTAACAGGGCAACTCCCTAAAGATATCCATGGGCACTATGGCCCAGAATTGGTGACTTACATCCTTCACCAATACCATGCTTGCCGTGTTACAGAGCATCTTCTATTAGACCAGCTACGCGCTATCGGTATTTTGATTTCCGCAGGCCAACTGAACAATATTTTAATTGAGAACAAGAACCCTTTCATTGAAGAAGCTGCAGAGCTAATGCTTGCTGCCACAAGTGTAGAAAACCAGGTGCAAGTGGACGATACAGGCGGTCGGCATAATGGGCAAAATCAGTACACAACGGTCATAGGGAATCGTTGGTTCAGTATTTTTACAACGACAGAAAGTAAGAGCCGGAAAAATTTTCTCCAATTGCTTCAAAATGGAAAAGAAGAATATGTGATCAATCAAGATACCCTGGAATATCTGTCACATGTGAACGTTGCTGAGTATCTGCCTGGCTATGTCTCTCTGTCCTTAAATAGCAAATTTGCAACACTCGCAGAATGGGAGCAATTTTTAAGGGAACGTAATGTTACGAAGGAATCAGAAGTTCGTTTTCTCACAGAAGCAGCTTTGTATGCATCTGTGATACAAAATGGAATCTCACGCGAACTGGGTGTGCATAGTGATGATGCAGGGCAGTTTTATGTATTTCAACATTCGCTATGCTGGATTCATGAAGATAGGCACTATAGAAAGCTCCTCATGACAACTGACAAGTCTCGATCTGAATTGGAACAAGTCAGAGAGCAAATATGGGATATCTATCAAGACCTTAAAACCTATAAAGAATCACCCTCTCAAGAAGTTGCAGAGAGCATAAGCAAAAAATTTGATGCCATTTTTCAGCAGAAAACGTCCAGTCCTACCTTGAATCACCAACTGGAGAAAACTCGTGACAAAAAGCAAGAACTACTTATGGTTCTGCGGAGGCCGGAGACGCCTTTGCATAATAACAGTTCGGAAACATGTGCCCGTGCGGCAAAAATAAAGCTGAAAATTTCTGGGGGAACTCGTAGTGAAATGGGGCAGAAAGTTAGAGACACCTTTTTAAGTCTAAAACAGACATGCCGAAAACTCGAGATCAATTTTTTGTCCTTTTTACAGGACAGAGTACGTGGGAAATATGCGATTCCTCGTTTAGCAACCGTGATTTTTGACCGAGCGCTAGCGGCTGCTGCAGACCCACCCGCACGAAACTCAAATGAAGCTGTAGAACATTGTTTGCCTCTCGTTGGGTAATTCGCTGCCAGGAGAAATCACATTGCAAGATGCTTGCCTCCTGGGCTAGAATAATCCAGTTTTAGCAAGCTTTCAGAAGCGAATTAGAAAATGTGTAAATGTAAAACAAGTTGTTCCACATATCGATGCGATTGTCTAAAAAACGGTCAAGGATGTACTGAGAAATGTCGTTGTGTTAATTGCCATAACCCTCTGAATGGACAAGACACGGAACATCTGGCATTGTGTGCTATACAAAATATTCGTATCGTCAAAGACCTTAAAGATAAAGAATTATCCAAAGAAATACTACTGCCGTGTGAATGCGAAAGCGTTCCCTTGAAATCCTTGCTGGGAGAATATGACTGTTCTAAATGCCAAGAAACTTATTGGTTTTCTTTTTGCTGGAACGATGTAGCTGCAGACAATTGTAGTTGGCATTGTGAGATTTGCAAAACATGTAGAGATTGGAGAGAGTGGCATTGTGACAAATGCAATAGGTGTACTTATGGTGTGTCACTTCCTTGTGAACATTGCGGCAAAAGGGTCCATATGCAGATTGGTAACCGAGTCCCATTTCTGGAGTGATTACCTCAATTTTATGAGCACTTGCAATTTTTCCATCCTGAATAAGCCAGTATATAGTTGTATAGATGGGAGGGTTTTCATTGTTTTTTGGCATTTCAGCTCCTATTTGCCTGTGGGAATTTCATCGGCTCTTGGTTCTCTAACGTTGGGATTTCCTGGTCTTGGACCACTAGGAGATGGATTGTTTTTATTTTCTTTCACATTTGGTCTAGGTATGGGCCCATGCGGCTTGCCAGATCCTCGATACTGTTTCCATCTTGGTTTTTCATGAGTTGGGAGTCTCATTGCTTGAGCTTTGTAAAATTCGGGATTTGGAAATGCTGCAAGGCGCATTCACCGATTCCTTAACCAGGGAGATAGCCCATTTTTGGGGATGTAGATCTCATTTCCAACAACGATTTCCAAACTTTCTGGCAGGTCAATACTGGCAGGGACTGTTTTGTTGTGAGTAAATGGTCTATTCCATGGAGTAATATCGTCTTCCTCGCTCACCCTGAGATGCATTCCAACGACGCGGCCCTTCCTTTCAGCAAGCGAGACAATCGTCTCGGCTTCCTGACGAGAAATCTTTCGTAATCCCGACAGGAATGCCCATTGATGTCAAGCGACACCAGAAAGTGACCCACCGGCGACATTGAAAAGTGACCCACCCCCAATCTTTTCTTTAATGACTACGGCTGCCTAACGACAGCCATATTGGTGCTTTAGCGGTAGTCAGAGGATATGCAAAGCTCTGAGTTGGTGCTGAGGCACAATACTTCTCTTCCACCGAAGGAGAGAGGAGGCCCCCTCCCCCATGGGGGAGGGGCGAAAACTAAATTTTTTACTTCCCTTCTAGAGTCTCCGATTGAAGGACTGTTGTTTTAACCAATCCAGATTTTCGTTTTTCTTTCAGCCGATAACTTTCTCCGCGAATAGTGACTACATGGCTGTGATGCAAGAGGCGATCTAAAATTGCTGTTGCAACTACAGTATCGCCAAAAACTTCCCCCCATTCGCTGACTGAACGATTACTCGTAATTAAGGTACTTCCTTTCTCGTATCGTCGGGAGATCAACTGAAAAAATAAATGAGCCGCTTTCGGATCAAAGGGAAGATATCCAAGTTCATCGATAATCAGCAATTTGGGTTTCGAATACCAAACAATCTTGTCTTCAAGACGACCTTCTTGGTGAGCCCGAGCGAGCTGGGTCAAAAGAGTGGTCGCCGGAGTAAAAAGAACTGTGTATCCTAACCGAATGGCTTCATTGCCAAGCGCAACAGCTAAATGAGTTTTCCCAACTCCAGGAGGGCCTAATAACAGAAGAGCATCTCCATTGGCAATCCAACGACAAGTTCCAAGTTCGCGTATTTGACCGGCATCCAATGATGGCTGCGCACTAAAATCAAACTGTTCAAGAGTTCTTGCATAGGGGAATTTAGCCATCGAGAATCCACGGCGATTACGGGTGTGTTCTCTCTGCTGCATTTCTTGTTCGCAAAAAAAAGCTAGAGCTTCTCGTAAATTCATTTTCTTACGAGATGCTTCATCGAGAAGGTTGTCGAGTTTGTCTCGGATAGTTGAGAGTTTCAATCGGTGGAGTGTAGCTACAAGATTTTCATGATTGATGGTCATTACCAACCTCCTCCGGTAATAGCTTCATACTCGGTAAGAGGACGAAGCAGCTCGGCAGGTTTGATTGGAGCATTTGGAACTTCCATTTTCATGCACCAATTAGCCCCTACGATTCCCTTTAAATGATGAGGATTGATGGAGCGTTGCCTCTCTCCTATGCAGACAGGGTGACGGGCTATTTCGTCAGCATCATAGAGGATTTTGACTTCAGTTTCGGTTAATTGTACTGTGACCTCTTTTTTAATGAAGTGCCATGGCACACTGTAAAAATTTGTATCCACCTCCACACAAGCATCCGTATGGACCGATCTTTGCATCTCTCTTCCCAAATAGAAAGGTGGCTTCCCATTTAGCGGTTGAAGAACAGCTTTTTCTTCTTTCTCAAAGCGATCGATTGGTTTTTCTCCAGTAGTCCCATGGATTCTGAGGTCTGAAATATCTCTCATCCACCAAACGATATGTTCGCCAAGAGCCTCCCAGCTTGAGAACTCCCTTCCGGCAATTCCATTATACTTAAAATATTTGACCGTGTTTTCGTCCTTCCCCTTCGTTCTTGCTCTATAAGGGGCGCATGCTTTGGGCTTGAATTTCCAATAGTTAGCAAACGCATGTAGGCGTTCATTGAACACCACTTCTCGTGTCTGCGGGTTGTGACTGATAACAAGTGGCTTTGGATTGTCCATTAAGACTTCTGATGGGATCCCTCCAAAATGGTTAAAGGCTCCTTCAAGCCCCTCAAACCAGGCCGATTGTCGTTCATGGATAAAGGCCTGTATATATTGGCGGCGTGAAAAACCAAGAACTGCCGCGAAAAAATAGATCTTCTTCGGCTCTCCTGCAATCTTGATAGTAATCGATCCAAAGTCAATTTGCATCTGCTTGCCCGGCGGCGTCTCAAACCGAATCGTCGCCTTTGCTGAAGCAAAGGCCCTTTGTCTAAATAGTTTAACTGCTCTTTCGACAGTGCGTAGATCAGCTTGCAGATTGTGTTGACGAACCAACTCTTGGCGGATAACCTCTGCATTACCTTTATGGAGGTTAAACATTTCTTCGAGCCAGACATCTAATGCTTCCAGCCTCTTAATTCTTTTGGGAATATTATACGGGCGCCATTTCCCTTGTCGCCGGTAGTGTTTAACGGTATTGGCACTAATTCCAAGCTCTTTGGCAATCCGTCTTTTACCCCACCCTTCTGATGACAAATATAAAATTTTCTCTACGACATTAGGTGGTTCCATTCTCTCTTTACTGTCTCCTGTTACAACAGCAGAGATTTTATTGGGTTCCATGCTTACTCTCACTTCAAATAGGGGGGTGGGTCACTTTTCAATGTCGAAAGGGGGTCATTTTACACTGTCGCCTGACAATTGATCCTCATAGGCAATCAAATCCTCATTTACGAATACGCTATTTCCAAGATCTCGAGCCTTTTTTTGCAAAGGGAGTGCGATGAGATTTCCAAATCCACCTTGAGGCAGTGTATCCTGATTTGGAAAGAATCGATCATAAGAATCTAGCCCGACATCTGGCCGATGTTCCATCGTTTCAGTGAGGATATGACATCCTAGTTTTCGTGCGAGTATTGCTGGGATTGCTTCAGTAAAAAATAGCCAGACGTGAGCGCCCTTGCCAGAGCGCGAGCGTTCCAGTGCTGCGGGTAAATTCAACTGATGACAGGTTTTGAGAAAAGCACGTGCATCCTCTTCCCAGCTGGATTTATCGAAATCAGCCGCCAGGAAGAAACAAGTTTCGTCCAACAACATTGGATAAAGCCCCATGACGAAGTCTTTCCCAAAATCATCTTGGCCAGAAAGATGCCATTTCACCACGTCATCAATCACGGGTAGAAATCTGCGATGTCTGCATTCAGAGCATTTGATTTTTGGCTTTTCGCAAATTCCTCGTACCCATTCATTGCCACATGCGGGTGAATAGCCTGATTTTCCTGTCTTTTTACTTTCAAACCGCCTGGGGTATAAGTCTTCACGGCCTCGGAAAAGGGATCGGAATAGGGCGATTTTGGTACAGGAGGATGATTTTTGGGTAAGCTGGAGTTTTTCTTCCATTTAAATGACCAATAATTTCAAGGAAAGTATAGAGGGTTTTGTCTGTCTTTACAAGTCCTTAAATATGATAGTATTGTATGCAGAAACGAATATATGTAGACATTTTTTAAATCTTTGGCGGCTATGCTTATGGGATTTTTTCTCTTTAACCATTGCTATTTGGTCTGAAATCGGCTAATATAAGGTTATATTGAGAGAAATTATCTCATAAAGGAGCCTCCTTATGCTGATTCGATTTTCAATTGAAAATTGGATGTCCTTCCAGGCCAAAGCCACTTTCTCGCTAATAGCAAGCCGTGAGCGTCAACACGGAGAGCGCATTCCTAAAATAGTCAAACTAAAACTGGGGATTCTGCCTGTTGCGGCTGTATATGGCGGCAATGCATCCGGGAAAACCAATCTTTTTAAGGCCCTGCATTTTGCAAAAGGACTGATCGTTAAGGGGACCCAACCCTACAGCCTAATTGCTGTAGACAGTTTTAGGCTTGGGAACGCACAAAAAGTCGAACAGCCAGCCCAGTTTGAGTTTGAATTGCTAATTGACGAGACAGTTTATGCATTTAGTTTCTCTGTTAACCGAAAAACCATAATAGAGGAAAAATTGGTTCATATTTCTGGTAACAGCGAAAAGACGCTTTACCATCGAGTCTCAGGAGAACCTAATTTTGATTCATCTTTAAAGGGTAACCAATCGCTCCAGTTCGCTTTCAAAGGCACTCGCGATAATCAGCTCTTCCTCACTAATTCAGTTTCTCAAAAAATAGATGCCTTCAAGCCAGTGTACGACTGGTTTAAAGATACTTTGGAACTGATTGCGCCTGATTCAAGGTTTGAGCTTTTTGAGCAATTTTTGGATGAAGGACATCCTTTGTACGCAACGATGAATAAGATGTTGTCCCAATTAGATACCGGAATATCTCATCTTGGCGGTGAAGAAATTCCATTTGAAAATTTACCGCTGCCCGAACCGATAAAGATGAAGTTAAGAGAAGAATTGGCAGAAGATGCGACTGTCAGACTATTAGCCGAACCTGGGAATGAGCGTTTTGTAGTAACTCGAAAGAATGGCGAATTAATCTCAAAAAAACTAGTCACCTATCATTTAAGTTCTGATGGTTCAGAAACGAAGTTCGATATGAGACAAGAATCGGATGGTTCTCAGCGTGTTATCGACCTTCTTCCCGCTTTTTTAGAGTTATCTGCGGCTCAATCCAAAAAAGTCTATGTAATCGATGAAGTAGATAGGAGCTTACATACATTGTTGATCAGACGCCTTCTAGAAGGCTATCTAGCAAAATGTTCTCATAATAGTCGCTCTCAGTTACTATTTACCACTCACAATGTGTTGTTAATGGATCAAGACCTATTGCGACGAGATGAAATGTGGATTGCAGAACGAAATCCGGAAGGGATTTCTAGCTTGCTGTCTTTTAGCGAGTATAAAGATGTTCGCTATGACAAAGACATTCGAAAAAGCTATCTGCAAGGACGCTTAGGAGGCATTCCTCGCATTCTTCTACAATCCCCAATTGTGGGGAGCGACTAATGGCTCAAAAGCCGCGCACTTTTCAAAGACCTCTAGGAGAGCGTCGATACAAAAAACTATTTGTGGTCTCAGTGGAAGGTTCCAAAACTGAGCCCCAATATTTTGCCATTTTTAATCAGCCGCAATCGATCGTCCTAGTAAAATGTCTCAAAAGGCCATCAACGGAAAGCTCGCCGATTCAGGTGCTCAAGAAGATGCAGGGATATTTGCGGAAGGAATCTTTAAGAAAAACGGATGAAGCTTGGATTGTGGTGGACAAAGATGATTGGACAGAAGACCAGCTTAAAGAACTCTTGCAATGGGCAAAGAAAAGCGAAAACTACGGTTTTGCTCTTAGCAATCCCAACTTCGAATATTGGCTTTTGCTCCATTTTGAAGATGGAAAAGGGATTGCAAGCCCTCAAGAATGCCTGACTCGCCTGAAGAGACACTTGCCCAATTATAAAAAAGATATCGATGGCAAGAAAATCACGCTGGATTTGATGACCAAAGCTATTGCGAGGGCAAAGCAGCGGGATACCGATCGATCCAGTGACCTTTCAAAAATATGGAGCACAACTGTCTATAAGCTGGTAGAAAAAATTCTCGAGTTATAAGTGTATGTCATATAGCACAAATCATTGCCGAAAAAATGGCCATTTTCATAACTTCATCATTCGCCACCCCATCGGTGGTGATCAAGCCGCTTGATTTCCCGATGTTTTTTGCACCCACGTCTGCACCCGCTTGCGCGGCCTGATGGAGGGTTCTTTCAAAAAATAGCTCGTTTATAGCAAATTCTTTGGTTGTTGAAGCTAAAGGGTTGCAAAAAACGAGCTATGGAAACAGCATCTTCGGTCGAGCCAAAAAATACAAGAATATATCGCGTCATTGATCGGGCCAAGCAGGCGGAAGCCACCCGGAAAGTCATTGAGAAAAAAAGAACCCAGAGAGAAGTCGCGGAGGAATACGGCGTATCAAGGCCCGCGGTCCAAGCTTGGGTCAGAAGGGTCAATCAACCCAAGGACAGTGTAGACCCCAAAGTGGTTCTCTTCTATGAGTCTCCCGAAGGGCTGGCCCATTTACACGGCATATTGGTAGGGGCCTATCTTGTATTCCACGCAACAGGTGGTTGTGGGCTGCCGTCCCTACAGAAGTTCTTGGAACTGAGCAAACTCAGTGCATTCGTCGGATCATCCATTGGCGCATTGCACGGTGTGTCCGCTCAGATTAACCAGCAATTGATTGAGTTCGGCAAACAGGAGCGCGTTCGCATGGCCGAGGGCATGTCTTTGAAGGAGATGACCGCTGCTGTTGATGAGAACTTCATCATGGAGAACATGACTCTTATTCTGATGGAACCAGATTCTGGTTTTATCCTCGCAGAGCAACAGGAGGATAAGCGAGATGCAGCGACCTGGATGAGAGTGTCGCAAGCAGCCACCAATGGGCTGAATGTAAAAATCGTGCAGGTTACGGGCGATGAAGCAGGCGGTATTATAAAGTATGCCCAAGAGCTCTTAGGCGCGAGTAAGGCATCGGATTTATTCCACGTTCAGCAAGATATCACAAGAGGGCTAACAAGTGTGCTAGCCCGAAGAGTGCAGCATGCTGAAAAAGCTCTCAGCGACTCCACGGCAATGAAACAAGAGAGGTTCAAAAAACTCACAGAGGTCGTGCAGACAACGGGCGCTTCGCTCGACAACCCCACTCCGCAAGTTGCAAAGATCGGCAAACAATTGCTCGAGGAAGACAGCCATGAGCAAGAATGTCGGAAAGTCTTAGAGGAGGCTAAACAAGATTACCAGATCGTGAGGGATGCCAGAAGAGCCATTACTACCTGCTACCATCCTTACGATCTCAGCACGGGCACCACCCGATCTCCTGAACAGCTGCGGAAGGAATTAGTAGAGGTCCACGAGATCCTTGAGACAGTATCCGAACGGATCGACAGTACAGATGGTCAAAGGAAAAAGCTCGGGAAAGCCAAAGGCGCGACTGAATCAATGGTACAAACTCTGGCGTTTTTTTTCCGATGTTTACTCCAGGTCATGCAGGGACTCGCATTAGACGAGCAGGGCCGTCAGGCGTTCGAGTGCCTTGTCGCCATAGAGTATCTCCAGATGGTTTTGAAGCGATGCACAGACAAAAGCCAAAAGGTCGTGATTATTCAAAGCATCTCGCGTTTAGTGGTCCGCCAAAGGGATGGTCCCTGGGCTAACCTTACTCCCCGCGAGCAAGCGGTTTGGGGCAAAAAGGCCAGGCAATGCGCTGCTCTATTCCAAAGGTCAAGCTCGTGTGTCGAAGGGAGGAACGGGGTCTTATCACTGAAACATCACGCACTCCACAAACTGAGTGCCAACCAATTGCTAGCCCTCACCGTGTTGCACAATTTTTTTACCTCACGAAAGGACGGCGGCACAGCTGCGGAGAGATTTTTTGGAAAAAAGCAACGAAATGTGTTCGAGTGGCTGCTGAGTACTATCGACTTGCCGGTCAGGCCGCGCAAGCGGGCACAGACGCAGGTGCAAAAAGCGCCGGAAAATCAAGCGGCTTGATCACCACCGATGGGGTGGCGAATGATGAAGTTATGAAAATGGCCCTTTTTTGCATGCCAGTGGTCCACAAATGGTCCACAGAAATTATACCAAAGTAAGTTTTCCCTTCTGAGGGAAAGGGGATTTTGGATAAGATCTTTTTTCTTTCTTATATGAAATGATCACTTATGAAATGGCAGCGCTTTTTTCTTATTATCTTTCTTCTCCCCACCTTGATGTATGCTCTTAACCAAGAAGAATGTGCGAACATCTTTCACAAAATTCTTCCCGAATGGAATCGACACACTGAACTAATCCAGCAATTTCAGAAAAAGCCGTATACTCAAGAAGGACTTCAGCTCCTTAAGGAATCGCTCGCATGTTGCCAAAGAGCCGTGGGGCACTGCGATGCCATTCTAAATGATATCGCCAGTAAGAAAAAAGATGATCGCAAAAAACAGTGGAGAGTGGATTTAAAAAGTCGATGTGAGAAAGAAAAACGGGGGTTAAATGCAGAGATTAATCAACTGCAGATCGACATCGGCAGGGTTGAGGCGAATATTTCTGCCACAGCTCTTTATAATACAAGCCTGGAAAAAGCTGCAGTAGCAGGAAATAAAGGTAGAAGTTGTGAAAGGGGATTCAATAATGCCGATGAGGTTGTGTCGGTTCTCAATGAAATAGCAAAACTCTATGAAGAAGCTTTTTCTCTTACAAATCAAGCTCTATCTCTTATCAATCCTTATCCTCAAGAAGAAGACAAGGCAGCCTTAAGGCGTCAGGCAGCAAATTATCAAGAACTAGCTGAGAAATACAAAAACGAAGCAGTTGAGTGGCGGTCTGCCGCGGCGAATAATAGAGCAGTCTGCAAAGAGAAAATAGCAGAAATCAAATCAGACTGCAGGCTTTTGACAGAAAAAGGATTAAAGCGAAGCTGCTATGACTTACAAAAACACGCCCTTTTCCTATTAGAACAATTACTTGATGGAAATACCAGCGAGGAAGCTTCTGCTCTCAAACAGGAACAAGCGCAATTAGAGGAATTTGTTGCTGCTTTTGAGAAAGAAGCTGATGACAACCGATTAACAGATGTAAAACCAGTTTTTTCTAAAGAGGAATTCGAGGCTCGGGAAAAAGAGAGGAGAGAGTTATTTTTTAAAAGTGATTTCCTTTTAAACCCTGATCTTTATTTGCCTGAAACGGTTAAAAATGAGCCTCTTCCTAGAATAGTTCCACTAGATGGGCAAACAGGGAAAAAGGAAGGGGATTTTTCTCTTTATACAGATCAGTTTTATCGATTTTTGATCCAAAGCCACACGTCCGAGCCCGAGCTCACCATCAAAGTTCTTGAAAATGGACAGGAAGTCCATACAGAAAAAATCGCTCTTCCTTTTAAAAATACCGATAGTTGGGAAGACTATCTAAAGAATGGAATGGTTTTCATTCCGGATACAAAACTGAAGTCGGACTTCGGTTTAGACCTGCGTCTAAGTTTTGCTGCTGATCCACACAACAAATTTTCTTTGATTGTTTCACAAAAAAGTACGGACTTGCGTTACCAATTTGTGATTTCCTTAGGGGAAGACTCGGCACACTATGTGTGTCAATTTTCAGCTCCTCCACCATGGCAGCTTGAAACTTTGAGAAAACCAGCTTCGGCTCAACCCAATAAACCTATAAATTCTACTTCACTACCCTCTATAGATGTAACGCTGAAAGAAGGGGAGCAACGGCTCATCACTTCGTTAGAATCGATGGTTTATCCTGTATTGGATCAGCTCGTTGAAGAGCTGAGAAAAGACCCTCTAGCGTTGGCTAGCTTTGTCCAAAATGAAATTGCTCTCGTCGATGCATTTTTCCATCAAGAAAATGGTGTCATTCATCCAGTAAGTGTTTATAGAAATCCTTGTACAACATTTCTTGAAAAACAAGGATCCGCTTGGGAGCAATGTCAGCTACTCGTTTACCTTTTACGCAAAGCGGGTTTCAAAGCAGTCTATGCTTTAGGAGACTCTTGCTCACTTCCTAAGGATTTTGTAGAGCGAATGCTTTTAACCAAACTGCCGGAAGACAAACAGGAAGCTCTGCTTAAATATCCATGGGTCTTATTTTTTGACGGTAGGGAATGGATCTCTCTTTTTCCTTGGATGAAGGATATCCAAGTCCATGAAGGACATGACCTTTACAGCTTTTTACCAGAAAAATATGCGGGCGCCGATCAATGGATCTTACAGTACCTGAAAGGAGACCAAGAAATCTTCAAGCATATTGGACCTGACGGAGACGACACGGCCGGGGTGCTTTTTGTCCGTTTTGTGGAAGAGAATTTAAGAAAACAGGGGTTACACTTAAGCGATGTTGGGGTTCATCGAATCCAACTAAAAAAACAATACTCCTGTTGGGGCGATTTTCCCCATCCCAGCATCCAATCTCAACCTCAAATTTATAACTCATTAGATGCGATTCCCCAAATATATGCTTGGATGAAAATAGATATAAATTCTCGTCAAAATCCTAAAAAATTAATCTCTCGTACATTCCCGGTACCTTTTTTCAATTCGGGAGCATCTTTTATTCGTTTTGATACCAATGGGAACAATCAGACTCTTTTCGCTCAATTGGCAGGAAAAGATTTATCTGCAGTTCAGCTGGATTCCTCAGATCGGGTTATTGATATCTCTATTCAAGTAGAATTTCTTCTTGGGAATCAGAGTCTTGCCCAAAAACAAACGTTCTGGATAGAGAAAGGGACTAGTGCAGCACTTTGTTCACATTTCGGTGGGGATAGTCCCAAAGTGACCTCCCAATATTTTGAGCAATTTAAAGTTCAAAAAGATGAGAAAAAGAAACTTTTATCTCTTTTGGCCTTTGTTGGAGCCTCATATTTCGAGAAATGCAGTAGATCAACCAATATTCTTGCTGCCTTGCATAAGGTCAATCCTACCTCCCCATTTGCTTTTGGACTTGCTAAGCTCTCTCCTGACCTTTCAAAAGGCCCTTTTAGAGGAGAGGAAGACCTAGTACTTCCTCAAGTCGATATGTTCCGCTTTCATGCGGGTCCTTCGGAGTTATCAACTCCTTCAGCCTGGCATCAGGAGCTGCATACAGCGAGGACTGGTTTTGAAGCGCTCTCTCTAATTGACGGTTCTTCGAATGAACATCAGATTTTACGAGAAATTTTTAAAGACGACTATGCTGTTTCTACGGTGAAACTACTGCAGTTAGCTCATCTTGAGCAACAAAAGCAAGGATTAGAAGGAGCGGGGTTTTTGACTCTTACTCCAGCTAGTTTTGAAGCTGCCAATAAAAACCCTAAGTCCGCTCAAAGCCAGTATTTTTCTAATTTAAAAGACTTCAATCTTTCTGATTTAAAGACTGTATCGCCGTGGCAATGGAACATGCTGCAAACTCTTATGGATCCGAATCAACCATGTAGCAGTTGGACCTATGCTTATATGACTCCTGGATTGGTAACTAGCTTAGATGGAATGCGTAAGGAAATGGGGACTATCATCATAAGCCCTCATGCATGGTATGCCCTGATTTCTATTAACGACATCGTAACCAATGGAGGTCTGGGGACCCCACTTCCCAACTACTATCTTTCTCCCTGGGCGATTAGAAATTGGGATCTTGTCCCTACATCTAGTAGCTATACGAATGGCTATGCACTCCAAGTTCCTGCGCAGACTAATTTCTCGAACCTTCCAGCTCATCCTGTTCCAACCATTGAAAAATCTATACCAGGAAAGAGAGATTGGATTTCTGATGTAAGAGCAGGTTTTAGAGATAGCTGGAACTTTGTAGCAGACCCCATTGATATTGTATCAGGAGCGTTCTATATCGATGAAATCGATCTGGTTCTTCCAGGACCTTTCCCTCTAACCATTCGCCGTAACTATAATAGCCAAAACCCACTCATTGGTGATCTCGGTTGCGGATGGAAGCTCAGCTTAAATCCGTTTCTTGTAGACCAAGACGGTAAACGCTTTGCTGCTGAATTAGACGGAACGGTGATCGTTTACAGCTACAATCGGCAGACCGATCGATGGGAAGTCTTCCCCGAAGAAAATCCAGAGCTCTCCAATTTTAATCAGCAGGGAATAGGCAGCTCTGCTAGCCCTTTCCATTCCTACATCGAAAATGATGTCTTATATGGAGCGGATGGATCAAAAAGATCCTACAAAGAGGGACTTCTTCAACAATGGTCAGATGCTAGAGGGCATACCCTCTCTTTCTCCTATAAAAATGATCGCTTATCCCGTATCGAAAGTTCCAATGGAGATTTCTGCGGGGTCCATTACAATCATGAAGGCAATATCTCTGAAATCTATGCAAAAGACGGTCGGCGTATTTCTTACGATTATGATTCTCAAGGAGATCTTGTTAAAGTCACGCTCCCCAATACGGCTGAGATTAGCTACACATACGATCGGAACCATCGGATCATTCGAGAAACAAAGCCTCATGGGAAAGTCCTAGAAAACGTCTATACCGATAAGGGACAAGTCAAAGAGCAAAGATCTCCCATGGGTTATAACCAACAAATGATCACGACAGCTACATTTGAATATGTCGATGGGAAAACGATTGTCGCAGATGCCGAAGGAAATAAAACCACATATCAAATCCATGATAAACAGATCTACAAAATCACCGATCCTCTTGGTTTTATCACGCTTCAAGCTTGGTTTATAGACAAAGAGTCGTGGTTTGATCCAGAAACTGAGCGAGTTGTGGAATGGAATCAAAAGGGCGGAGCTATCCGAAGCCTACAGTCCATAACGGATAAACGAGGACTCATAACCTCTTACCTTTACGACGATCGTGGGAATCCTGAATTCATCACGATTGAAGGTGAGGATCTCACAGGAAGAGGGGAATCAAAAGCTACCAAGAAACTTGCCTACAATGAGAGAAATCTCTGCATTAAAGAAGAAGTCTATGGGCAAAAAACGCTCACTTCCTATGACACTACATTTCCTTATTTACCAAAAAGAATCGAGAAATACAGCGAAAACACCCTGACTTCCTACGTTGATTTCGATTACAACTCCTTGGGACAACTGGAAAAAGAAGACCGTTCTGGGGCGATCACTGTCTGGCATTATAACGATCGGGGTTTCCCAAAAGAGAAAATCCAAATGACGGGAACGGATGATCCAGATGTTGTCACCACTTATACCTACAATCATCAAGGGCAATGCATAGAAATCAGAGCCATCGACGGAACCCAAGAGAATGACTACGATCTTATGGGGAATCAAATCGAATCAAAGGTATTTTCACCTTCGGGGGAGCTGATTGCTGCATCATATATCGGATACGATCTGAATAGCGCTCCTACATGGAAGCAGACAGAGAATTCTGAGAATATCGTCTACTTTGATTACCACGCCTCAGGCCTCGCCAAAGCAAAGAGACAATCTCTTACCCCCAGCCGTTCGATTGCCTATACCCTTTACGAATACAATTCTTGTGGATATCTCATCGAAGAAACAGATCCTAGAGGATATGTAACTTATAGAGACTACGATCCCCTTGGCCGAGTAAAATCGGAAACTAAAGAGGGACATACAGCTCTTTTTTCTTACGAAGCAGGGGGGCTCCTTGAAACTCTCACATCGCCATCTGGAGGTCAAACAACACGTCATTACACAACCAATGGCCTTCTCAAAGAGGAGATTTATCCAGATGGAACGAAGAATACGACAGTTTATGATGTTTTAGGGCGTCCGGTCTTAGAAACAAAGAAGGGAATTTCTTGGGAAATCACATACGACGACCCCCATCATCGAGTGATAAGAACTCATCTAGCGACGAAAAATTCTGAAATCAGCGAATTTGATCCGAGAGGAAATCTCATCAAATTTACTGATGCTGCAGGTTATACCTCAGAAAAAACCTATGACAGTCTTAATCGGCCTAAGACCGAGATAAGTCCTAGCGGCAAGCACACAAGCTGGAAGTATCAGGATAACCTTGTCGTTTGCACTCTTCCAAGCGGCGAGACCACCACCACTCAATATGCTGGGGCAAGAGCTATTAAATCAGAGACCAGCGACTCTAGAGGGACTTTTATTTCTGTCTCAGAACTCCAGGTTGACCTTGAGCATGACAAGGAAGAAGTCATTGAAGGAGATGAAAGAACAGTCACTTGGCGAAATGCTCTTGGGGTGCCAATTAAGATTGAAAAAGGCGAAATCACAGTTAAGTACGAATATGACGCTTGTGGAAATCGCATTGTTTCAATCGACGGAGATGGAAGAATCACCCGCCAAGAATTCGATGGATTAGGCCGCTTGACCCAAAAATATTTACCCGATGGAACCGTTCTTGAATTTGTCTATGATTTAGACTCTAACTTAGCCGAATACCACCTACCTAACGGCAATGTCTGGAAAGCTTCGTATGATTCAATGCATAGAAAGAAATCAGAGGAGCTTATCTCTTCAAGAGGTTCCTCTGAACGCTGGACCTTCTCTTATGAAAATGGCTACCTCAGAGAAGCTAGAGATCCTATGCAACGGACTCATACTTATCTTTATGATGACTATGGAAGGGTCTTCCAAGATAGCGTTGAAGGCGGCAAGCGTACTTATACTTATGAGCCCAGGGGATTTCTAAGGGCAGCAAGTCAGACTACAGATGTAGCCTCTTCCTGGCTATCTAGCTGGGTATATGGGTCGCAAAACGAAAATTCTCTAGTAGAGCGCTCGTATGATGCAGATGGTAATTTAGCTCTTGAGTCAGTCTATTTGAATTCCAATCTGATCCAAGAGACAAAGCAGAAATGGACGGCTAATAGTCGTTCTTTGCAGATTGGAAACCATGTTCGTGATTTCTTCTATCAGAACAATCAGCTCATTCGGGTTTCAACTCAAGCTGTAGGAGTATCCTATTCGTATGAACTCAGCGGAGCTCTGAAGAGCAAAAATAGCCGACTGAGTTCTACTACGATCAATTATAATTCCTCAGGGTTACCAGAGACTGTTGTAACCAGTCTACCTGAAGGCTTTTATCAGGAGCAGCTCAATTGGTACCCTTCAGGAAAAATCTATACCTATACTGCTCCAGGAAGAGATCAGAGTTTTTCTTACAATGAAAGAGGGCATTTAATATCGACAGGGTCGGAAAAATACGATTTTGATTTTGGGTCTGCAGGCGCCGGCGTTCGAACAGCCGCCCCAGGTTGGTATGTGCCGCAAAACGGATTAGATGATTTCGGTAGAATTCTTGCTTCGGTGTTTGAAAAGACGTCTCTTTCAACAGGTTACAATGCAATAGGAGAGGTGATTACTCATGGTCAAAAACAATTGTCTTGGGATCCATGGGGCAAATTGACCAAAGTGACCGACCCTTCTTATCTCTGGGAAGCCTCTTACGATGCTTTGGGTAGAAGACTCCAGACTCGCTATACAAAATCAGGAGAGCAAACTTTAATCACCCATTCTCTCTACGATCCTGAAGAAGAATTTCAAGAGATCGGGGTACAAATCGAAGGGAAAACCTTTTGGAAAATTTATGGGCCGGATGCTTGCGATGCGATCAGTGATGAAACAGGAGCATCCGTTACCCTAATGCACAATGCATTGAGGCAGCTGACAGGAGTTGTTTCTCACCAAGGGATTCTCTATAGCGAAACGCCCCCTTCCTTCTATGGGCCTCTTGAAATAAATCCTTCTGTTTCTTCAGATCTGATTTCTTATGCCCAGTCTTTGAATTGGCATAGTAAGGCCCAAGACCCAACAGGTTTCATCTGGATGGGGGATAGATACTATGATTCTAGAAGCGGTCAATTCTTAAGCCAAGATCCGGTGTCTTACCCGATGTGCCTAGATCTATATGCTTATGCTAATGGGGATCCAGTTAATTACTTTGATCCAGATGGTCGATTTGCGTCTCCTGTGTATCAATCAGTCAAACCTGTTGTGATCGGTGCTTTACAGCCTTTCAACGGATTAAATCAAGCCATTCAAGGCTTTAACGCTATTCCCGCCTATCTTGCAAATCACGATCTGATGCGTTCAGGCTCTTTCCAGGTAGGTTCTTTTGATTTACCTTGTGGTGGAATAGGATTCATCAATGGGATTAACAATCAACAAACTAAATCTATAGCAAGTGCACAACAATTGAGCCAATATGCAGGGGGAGCCAAAGTTTATGGGATTTATAATGCAACCAACTGGGATAGTATTCAGTGGGTATCAACAGTGATCGATGTCCTAGAATGCGGACTAGGACATATGAGAATGCATACTCCACCCGTTCAATTATTAAAAAATCAATGGAATCACTTTATTGCCACACATGAACCTGATGAAAAATTTCTACAGATTAGCCACAGCGGAGGAGCCCTTCAAGTCTACAATGCCCTTTTGACCTCGCCAAAATCAGTCCAGCAAAGAATCATTAGCCTAGCTCTTGCCCCCGCTGCCATTATTCCAGAAGAACTATGCTTTAGGTCTTATAACTACATGAGTAGGCGGGATATTGTTACTCGTCTCGATGTCATAGGGAAGATAAAATATGGAAATCAGTTGCAAGTGCTAGAACCTCATCCTAACGCCAATTTTTGGGATCATGAGTTCTTAAGTCCTACTTTTGCACCAAAGATAAAAGATCATATTAAAGATTACATTGAAAACTATGGGGGTAAAAAATGAAGTTATTTTTTAACATTGGAGTGATCCTAAGTATGTTCTCTTTTCTTTTTGGGTGTTCATCTTTTGGCTATCAGTCTCCTCGTTATGTAAAACTAGCTGATGAAATTACGGAAAAAACCGCGAAGAAATTGAAAGAACAAAAGAATCTATACCTTGCAGGAACAGGGGGGCAAATGATGGATGACATACAGATGATGGCTATGAGCTTTGATTATTATCAAGAGGTCGACCTCAAAACAGCTCGAGAGCTTATTGTCCATGTCATCAATGAATATCTGTCAGCAATCAATAGTAATAAAGAAATAAAACCTTACCTTCATGAATATCCATTTACCGCCAAAAACGTTGAAATAAGAATTTGGGTTTTTGAGCCAAATGGTTCTAATCCACCTTTAGATAAAATCTATTATATCTCAGCTATTAATGGGAGCTTGGCTTATTATCTAGATCTCCCTGAAACGCACTCAAGACGAGCCATTTGTAAAGAGACTTATGAAGAAGCTTCTCGAGCAATTTCTTCTGAATAAAAATTTTGTAGGGAAAAAGAATGTCAAAAACTGTGTTGCAAACTGAAGATCAAAAGAAAATGAAAGGATACGCTCAAAATGCGGCCATTTTCATAACTTCATCATTCGCCACCCCATCGGTGGTGATCAAGCCGCTTGATTTTCCGGCGCTTTTTGCACCTGCGTCTGTGCCCGCTTGCGCGGCCTGACCGGCAAGTCGATAGTACTCAGCAGCCACTCGAACACATTTCGTTGCTTTTTTCCAAAAAATCTCTCCGCAGCTGTGCCGCCGTCCTTTCGTGAGGTAAAAAAATTGTGCAACACGGTGAGGGCTAGCAATTGGTTGGCACTCAGTTTGTGGAGTGCGTGATGTTTCAGTGATAAGACCCCGTTCCTCCCTTCGACACACGAGCTTGACCTTTGGAATAGAGCAGCGCATTGCCTGGCCTTTTTGCCCCAAACCGCTTGCTCGCGGGGAGTAAGGTTAGCCCAGGGACCATCCCTTTGGCGGACGGCCATTTTCATAACTTCATCATTCGCCACCCCATCGGTGGTGATCAAGCCGCTTGATTTCCCGATGTTTTTTGCACCCACGTCTGCACCCGCTTGCGCGGCCTGATGGAGGGTTCTTTCAAAAAATAGCTCGTTTATAGCAAATTCTTTGGTTGTTGAAGCTAAAGGGTTGCAAAAAACGAGCTATGGAAACAGCATCTTCGGTCGCATGGCCGAGGGCATGTCTTTGAAGGAGATGACCGCTGCTGTTGATGAGAACTTCATCATGGAGAACATGACTCTTATTCTGATGGAACCAGATTCTGGTTTTATCCTCGCAGAGCAACAGGAGGATAAGCGAGATGCAGCGACCTGGATGAGAGTGTCGCAAGCAGCCACCAATGGGCTGAATGTAAAAATCGTGCAGGTTACGGGCGATGAAGCAGGCTGTATAATAAAGTATGCCCAAGAGCTCTTAGGCGCGAGTAAGGCATCGGATTTATTCCACGTTCAGCAAGATATCACAAGAGGGCTAACAAGTGTGCTAGCCCGAAGAGTGCAGCATGCTGAAAAAGCTCTCAGCGACTCCTGTCAAGCGACACCAGAAAGTGACCCACTGACTATGCGCGAGAGCTAGACACGCTGATGACTTGGAATTTTCAGTCCTTCTAAAATTCCAAGGCATTGACCGACTTAGGTATACATCAGTTCTAGATCTTGCTCATTATGAATCTTGTCGCTCCTGGCGATGATTTCCGAAATTTGCTCATTTATCGCTTGAATTTTGGCGATGAGGCCTTTAGAATTCTGGGTTATGCCTAATTGCATTGATCTTCTCCTTGTCTTTTGCGATTCAAAGAGTATCAGTGCTTTAGGCACTTTTTTTAAAGAAAAATTTTCATTTATGCGGCTACCCAGAAAATGGGAATGCGCCCGATGCTGAGTATGCAGCTGATCTGGCTAATTTTGTAGAAGGGCGGAATGTAAAGTTCATATACATTGATCCGGCCGCCGCTAGCTTCAAGATTGAAATGAGAAGAGCTGGAATTGGCATTCCGATTCGCGATGCCGAAAATGACGTAACCGAGGGTATTAAAACGCTCTCCTCGTATCTTTCAATGGGGGATTTAAAGATTTGTCGCAATTGCCGTAACTTGATTGGAGAGATACAAGGATATTGCTGGGACCCAAAAGCAGCAGAACGGGGCGAAGACGCCCCCATCAAAAGGGCGGACCACGCGATTGATGCCTTGCGCTACAGTGTTTTCTCATACTTTGGGAACAGAATTTCCATGAAGGAGCCTATCGGATCGCTTGAAGGCGCATCTCTTGGACGCCTTAAGCATATCAATTCAATTGATCCTCGCCAATTCAAGGGTGCAGGGCAATTTCGGGGGAGTTTTTAGCATTGGTTACGTTTGATGTGAATAACGCTGGTTGTGAGGACTCTAGGACGTTTCTGCAAGCTTACCTTTAACTCAAGGCCAAGCCGAAAACTCTTTTCTTACTGATTTGTTTTGTGCGCTCATTTATGGCTTCGTGGGCTTGCGGCGATTTGGATATTCCTTTCGCTTGGAAGAAGTTCGCCATTTTTTACGATGGGGCGAACATGTTCGTGTTCTTTCGCTTCAATCCACAAATCATAATTCGTTTGTAAGTTAATCCACAGCTGGGGCGTAGTGTCAAAAGCTTCTGCTAATGAAAGCGCAATAGCAGGAGTTACGCTTGCTAATCCGGTCCGAATCTTAAACAAAGTGTTGCGCGCGATCCCAAGTCTATCTGCAAGTTTTTGCAAATTTAAATTAAGAGGTTTGATATACAGATCATCAAGGATTTCTCCGGGATGCGAAGGTTTTCTTTTTCTAATCATAAATCCTCGTTCTCAGGTTGACTACCCGGCGCACCGCACTCTCGATAGCACCACTCCCTATCGGCATCTTGAGAGCAGCGACCGCCTTATAAGCTAGCCGTTCTCGGTTGTTGACGAAGTACATCAGTTCTCGTTGAAGAAGTTTGCTTTTCGCCCCCTTCGCTGCCAACTGTAAATTTTCTATCACTTGCTTGGTATCTCCATCCTTGAGAAACCCTTTTTGCCGTGATACCCATTGTTTGCGCTTCTTGTTAGACCACTGATGTTTCAGCTCGGCGAATGCGTGCAGGTGTTGTGCCACATGATAAAAATCAATTAGCTCGAGGATCTTACAGTGAACTCCGCCCAAGGGGAGCATTTTCCGAGCCAGCTGGATCGAGTCCCATATCCAGTGGGCGCCATCAGCGACGAATAGGATCTGATTTACCGAGCTGAGATTTAGCGATCGGAGGTAAATGTGCATGAGGGCGAATAGTGCGTCGGTTCCTTTCAAGGTACCATCTATCAATGGCAGGATCTTGCTGTCGACTCTTCCTCCAGAGAATCGGATCCAAACGAGAACACGTCCCTTATTGACAAGCAACTTACGAACCCGGTGAGCAAGTACGTCGAGGGAAGTGGTGAATCATTGACCCATTGGCTGGGTGTGGTCAAATCCAAGCCTTACGTTTACGACAAGCATCTAGCCCCGCATGATGTACTCGCTCACGAATACACCAGTGGCATGACCCGTCAGGCATCGGCCCGAAAGATGGGGATCAACCTCATCGATGAGTGTCGGACGTAGTTTTTTTCTGAACAATCATACAATGCAGTGCTTTTATGATCTGGGTAGCTTCCCAGAACTTACGATCAATTTTTTCTCCTCGGATTTTACTCGGCGTTCGAGTTTTTTTAAGTCTTCTTCAGGAGGAAGATTTTCTGGTTTGATCCCTCGTTGTCCCAGCATAGCGCGGACACTTTGATTGTTTTGAATGTGCTCATCCGTTATGACTATTTCTCCCTGTAAATCATCCTGAGACACGTTGTGATTGGTCATCTCTGTCGCCAGATTCTTTGCAGCAATGGTCAGGGTGGGCAAAAAATCTGCGAGCGGGCGACTTTCAGTGATTCCATATTTGGTTTTCATGGTCTGCGTACAGTGGCCTCCGAACAAGGCTTGATCGCCTTTGGAGCGGATGCGTCCGAAGCCGGGTTCATCTACACCTCGTTCGTAAATATTTTGGGAAAGGGTCTTTTCAGACTCTCTCAATCTTTCTCTGGCTTCTAACCTCGCCTGTAAGAGCATACGGTTTTCGATTAGTTCCTGCTTGCGTGTTTGAATGGCAAAGTAGCTCTGGGCAAAGGCAATGGGTTCTTTTCGGGGGTCACCGTTTTGGGCAATCAGATAGCAGGCATAGCGGGTCAGCATAAAGTCTTCAATGGATCGCTCAGCACCGCTTCCCAAACGGACCATTTTCCTGACGCCACGAAAATGGTCATTAGGATCACATCCTGTTGTTTTACAAGACTCTACAGCGCGCATAATCGTGGTCAGAAAGTTTTCCCACTTCGCGTATCCGAGTGGCTCTTGTAAGTCCCGAGCAAACCAAAATTCAATTCCTTCTTCAGGTGTGATCTGAGCAAGGCTGTCAAAGTGACTTTGCAGCTTCTTAATGATATCGCTATTAGACATGAGCGCCTCTTGAAGAGAATTTTTTTGAGGAAATCATAACTGAAGACAATAGCGGATTCCAGTCAAAAGGTCTGAATGGGTTCATGCATCTTCGGGAGTCGATGCATTGACCCTCTTAGCGAACAATTAGGTCATGGAAACGAGGATGATGCGGATAGGGGCGCAAATAGGTGCCATACTGTCCGTGAACCACAACTGCAAAAAGTTTATGAGCTTCTGCTGTGCAATGGCTTGTGCGCGGGTGAGCCATTTCTGTACACAATCCGCAGTTTGTACTAGAAATTCTGTGGCTTTGTGTTTTAAGAATTTCACTCCAACAACTTTATCTGGCATAGATTCAAATTTTTCATCGCCTGGATACCAGCCTTCACAGCGTTGGATAGCGTTGAGCAATTTCTCGTATTCTTCTCCTGTGAATGAACGGATTTTACGCTCACGTGTCTTTCGATCTTCGTGTGTTGTGCCAGAGTGAGAAGAATACGGGATTCTTGTTTTCCCGCTTTCACCTTCGAGTAGAAGCACCACTTTCTGAGTCCCAAGGTAGTGTAATACCTTTTCCGGATCCAGGATGCCCCCCTGTTCTGATGTCGCCTTTTGGCCCACTTCCAAACTATCCAGAATATGCTATTGTCTAAGTAGTTAAACATCGCTTTTGCTACGCAGTGACGTAATAATTGACCCACCCCTGAATTTTCACATTCAGGTATTTGATCAGGTTTTCCGTTTGGACCGCGCGCATAAGGAGTGGTCTCATGATAGAGACAATTCCCTCCAGCGACCTCGTGTCGCACGTTCTGAATCCGTCCAGCCGCCCCCATTCTTTCGGACGATTCTTAAAATCCATCATCGTTAAGAACGGTTCTCTCACTGAAAATGAGAGACTTCCGTCTTTCAATTGCAAGTTCTGAAATACTAAATCTAAAAGTTGACGTTTTTCGTCCACTTCAGAACTTTTAAAGATTTCCCTAGCTCTTGTGGCCAGGTTCATAACCATATTGGCACGCACATATCTCCTGCCTTTTAATCCGATCAAGACTTTCTTTTGCCAGAAAAATCTAATAGATATACCATGATCCACTATGAAGCCCATTATTTTCATTTTAGGAGTTTTCACCTTTATGTGTTCTTCCTTAACTGCTAGCCCAAACACGTCTGAAAAAAAGCCACGAATTGGGGTAGCATGTGTTGTTCAAAAAGACGGGAAAGTTCTCCTTGGGCAAAGAAAAGGAGCTCATGGTGTGGGATCGTGGGCTACCCCTGGGGGGCATCTAGAATTTGGGGAAAGCGTTGAAGCTTGTGCAACACGAGAATTATTAGAAGAAACAGGCTTAAAGCCGCTTTCTTTACGTTTAGGTCCATGGGTAGAAAATGTTATGGAAAATGGTCAAAAACATTACATCACTATATTTGTTTTTATAGACGATTTTGTAGGTGATCCAGCTTTGCTTGAACCTGATAAATGTGAAGCATGGGAATGGTTTACTTGGGATAATCTCCCTCAACCACTATTCCCTACAATCTCCTCAGTCATTACCAAGGAACCCAACTTATTTTTTTGACACCCCCCTTCCTAAAGGTGGTTACGAATACTTAGATGGGAAGGGAAATCCAGTTCCGAAAGGCCACGATAAAGCTCATATTTATACAGGTGAATGATTTTTAGAGGAAGAATGGATATAGGACGTTATACTTCGTATTTTCATGATGGAGAAATTTTAGATATTACACACACAAATAACAACATTGAGATGGTTTTGAAAAGTGCTGAAGTTGATGTAACTTCTGTGACAGATATTATATTGTCTGCGGATAATAGAATAAAAGGAAAGTTACATATTGTCGGGGCGGACTTTATATTAAATAATGTGGTTAAATGTAATGGAAAAATGAAACTAATATTTCCTGATAACGATTTATTGCATCTAAAAATTCATAAAAATGTTGTGTTTTGTGAAGTTGGCTGGAGAGGCGGAAGCTTAGGGCAAAATGATTTTTCTGATTTAGAAATTCACGCAACGAGCATATGGTGGGAGAATATTCCTGATCTACCTGATCCGTTTGCTTGAGCAAATGTGCCGAAAATTATAGGGCGCATTCCCATTTTCTGGGTAGCCGCCTAAAAAGCTACGCTGCATAGGACAAACCTCCCTCATAAGCCATCTTTTTTAACAGATTCCAATGCCCGCTCTTGTAATAAGCCCGTAGAAGCAGCATTTCCTCTGCAGTATCCTCTTTCCCAAAGATGCACGGACTTTTCAACCTCAGGTTGACCACCCGGCGCACCGCAAAAAACTACGGACCTCCAATGGGATCGAGCGGGTGAACAAGGAGATTAAGCGGCGTACGAGAGTGGCTGTGTTGTTTCCGAATCCTGCATCAGCACTCCGGTTAGTGACCGGTGTGATAATCGAAATCCACGAAGAGTGGATAACGGGAAAGCAATATTTGGATATGAGTCCATTGCTAAACCAGAATTTGAAAAACGAATAAATTGGGGGAGAAAAGAAGAAGGAGATTGGAATTTACAGTGCGCCGCAGGCGCACGAAGGGGTTCTATGAACTAAACTTTGTGCATCACAGCTTTATAGGAGATGAAGGAAGACCCTTCGGAATCGACTTCCAAGAGTAGGTCCCAAATCACTCGAAGCTGCTGCGGTAAAGAGCCGTGGTGGTGAGCGTTCGAGTTGAGTGCTGAGAGATACTCAGGCGGATAAGGATCAGAAAGACGAATGAACCTGAACCTCTGTCGACCACCTCAGAACGGAACGAGAAGCACAAGAAATGCTTCTCGCGCTCAAAAAGCGTTTTGAGGAATGTGGTTTGGAACTGCATCCTGTAAAGACAAGAATCGTATACTGCAAAGATGAGAAAAGGAACGGTGAATATCCCTATAAGTCGTTTGATTTTCTGGGATTCACTTTTCAGCCAAGGCTGTGCAAGAATCGTACAACCAATGAAATGTTTGTAAATTTCACGCCAGCCGTGAGCAAAACATCTCTGAAGGCAATGCGAGCCAAGACGAGACGAGACAATGTGCGCAATAGAGTAGATCTCAATCTGGAAGAAATAGCAAAATGGTATAATCCAATCTTACAAGGCTGGCTTAATTACTATGGAAGCTATTGTCGCTCAGCGTTGTATCCACTCTGGCGACACTTTAACATGACGCTAGCAGCCTGGGTAAGGATGAAATACAAGACGTTCTGGAAAAAGAAGACCAAAGCCGTAATCTTTGTAGAAAAGATAGCACGACAGAGGCCAGGACTATTTGCACACTGGAGAACTGGAATGCGTGGAGCGTTTGCTTAATGGAAGCGGAGTGGCTGAGAGGTTCACGCTCCGTTTTGCGAGGGGCCAGAGGGGAAGTTCCTCTGGTCTACTCACCGAAAATGTGTTGCTTTACCCTTGGAATTGCGTCATTTATAAAAATGGGGCAACCTGGACTTGATACCTAAGGCCCGACGGGTTATGAGTCCGTTAACCCTTGTAACTCTGAATAAAAGAGATTAAACCAGAACAGCATTTTCATAGGCAAGGGGATTGAGCATTTGTTCTGATTGATGCTGGACCCCCTCCAGTTCGTTCAGGTCACTTGCGGAAAAAATGCGGAAATTCTGAGTGGGATCATCATTAGCGGAAGTCGTAAGAGCATTGAGAAATATTTTCAGTCAGTTTATCCTGGGTCTCTAAAAAGCTCTTACGCGGCAGTTCCCAATGGAAAATTCAGATAACAAGCAAGTCACGAACACTAATCTCTCTTTTGAGGCCCTGAAAAAAACTCAACCAACATGGGATAGAATACTGGAGTGCAAGAGATTTGCAAGCTTGCCTTGGCTATTCTCAATGGCGCTATTTTGAGAACGCCCTGAAAAAGGCGGTTATTTCCTGTAAAAAATCGGGCAATGATCCTCAAAACCATTTTGCGGGCGTGCGCAAAATGGTCAGTATTGGAAGCCAAACAGAAAGAGAAGTTGAGGACTGGCACCTCTCCCGCTTTGCTCCTTTTCAAACCGTTAGGAATGAAGCCACGGTAATCAACAATAGAACTTACGTGGGACATGCTCTTGATAGGATGCAAGATCGAGGATTTATGCCATCTGTTATTGAAAATGCGATAGAAACTGGGAAAGTATCTCCGACGATAGTCCCTGGACGAGTCGAATACTATGACCCGGTAAATAATTTAAGGGTTATTGTACAAGACAACGAAAGAATAATATCTGTTATTCCAAAAAGGAGTAAACCATGAACAAAATCAGCGAATATGATGAACGACAACTAAATTTGATGCTGAATCAATTAGATGCTTTTGAGAATAAAAAGTTAGATCTTAGCTCTTTGGTTGGAAGATTAGAAGGCTTACTACATGCTATGGAACATGTGACTGATGAATGGGAAGAAAAGTTTCTCGATGAATTTTCAACGTTGGAGTCCATTAATGCAGAAGCACCAAAATTGAAAGAAGAAGAAATAGAAAAATTGATCAAAAGCAGTGTTTGCAATTTAAAAAAATTAGTTAAAGGACAACTAAACGATTTAACAGAGCATGAAAACAACTAAAAATCTATGCTTCTGGACTTATTTACCTTTAATTCATAATTATTCAACAAACTTGAAATATTTTTATGGTCAATAAAATCAATAAGCTAGCTTGTAGAGTATGTGGAAAAATTCAGGATGATCCTCCATGGGGAGAAGATGGACAATCCCCAACATATGATATATGCGATTGTTGTGGAACTGAATTTGGATATGGGGACGGCACATTAAAGGCTATTCAAGCTTCGAGAGAGCGTTGGTTAGCCAAAGATGCTGATTGGAGATGTCCGGAAGAAAAACCAAAGAATTGGTCATTGGAAGAGCAGATGAAAAATATTCCTCAAGAGTACAGGTAAGTTTTCTAGAGAGGAACTAAAAATGGAAAACAATGAAAAATATTGCCCTTGTCCATGCTGTGGTTTTTTGACTAGATCTGAACCAGATCATGGCACATTTGAAATTTGTCCTGTGTGTAATTGGGAGGATGATGATGTGCAATTTAACAACCCAGACTTTCGCGGTGGGGCTAACCAAGAAAGCCTTAATGAAGCCAAAGAAAATTATAAAAAATTCGGGGTTTCAGCTCAAAAATATATAAAAGCGGCAGCAGTTCCCGCCAGCGTCTCTGTGTTCTTTTTTGCAACATTGTTCACAGCACACTTTACTGGAAGAAAATTCACCGGTGCCATCTACAGACAAAAGATAGCGACCATCAAAAAACTCAAATTCCTCCAGGCATTTCCCTCTTTGTAGTTCAGCGAATATCTTCTTGAACGCGGGTCGGATAAACCTTGGATCGAGTTCATCCAAGCGTTCTCTTAGATATGTATCTGAAGGTGGACGATTAATGTGGTAGAGAGTCTGGAGATTCCCATCAAGGACCTCGCGGTGTTGGTCGTATTTAAGAAGAGATGGGAATTTGAGTCCAAAAACAGCAAGACCGGACATGAGTACATCAGTGAACAAAATGGGTGCGGTTTTTGGCAACTTTCTGGGATCTGGAATTTTTTGGAACTGGTGATAGACAGATGCAACCAATGCGTCTGCACAAAGAGATTTTCTTACGGGAATGCTCATAACAAGGACCTTCAAACAAAAATGGAGGCCCGAAAGTTTACGAAAGAAATAGTTTATTTACACGAGAAAAAGTGCTGGCGGGAACTGCTGAGGCATGCCGAGATTTGGGCTTTCCATAGAAAAACGAAGTATATTTTTTTGTTTGGATTCATTACCGCTTCTGATTTAGGTAAGGTGTTATTCCTGCGATTTTTAGAGCTTCCTCGTATGTCTCTTCCAAAAGAGGAATCAAGGTCTCTTTGAGTTCTCCGGGTTGGACTTCCGTTGTCCACTCATTGTTTTTATTAATGCGGGTGAGTGGAATTGGGGCTGACATTTTCATTTCGGCGGCTTTATAAAAGATTTTATTTCTTGCTAAAAAGACAAGTGCAACGGACCCGTCAAAAGGACGGTCATCAGTTTTTGTTCTGAATGAAATAGAAACTCCCACTCTGCCTTGATGAAACGGATACTCTCTTAGATAGGGTCTGATTTTTTCATGACTATTAATTCGTCGAATTAAATCTTGGACAGCATTTATTTCAATTTTTCTAGCTTCATCTACTGTCATATGGCTATAAGAAATAAACATTGCTTCAATTTCTTCAACATCTGTAGGCATACTTCCTCCACTCCCGTAGCAATGAAGTCCATATTTTGTTTTCATATCTTTGGCAAAATCTTCGATGATTTCATCAACATATTTTAAATAATCACAGGATTTGGATTCTTTATAGTATACAGGTGGTGCTGTTAATAATGTTGTGATTAAAAAAATAATCAACCTAACGTATTTGATCATTGCTAGCCCCTTGATAAAATCCAAATTTATCTTTTAAATAACTAATGTGATCGCTCCAAGCTTTCTGATAGGTTGGTTTCAGAAATCCATGATCGGCTATCCAGAGATTTTTGTCATTCCTGGTTGATATACAAGGTAATATGCGAACGTCGTAGTCAGGATTGTTCATATAATGTTTAGCACGCCCCAAAGGGCCAAATCCAGTTACAAAGTCTTTGTCTGAAAAGGCATTAATTACAGAAGCTCCTTGGTTTTTTGATAGGCACTCTGCAGGTCCTACAGCATATATGTGTAAGATTTTTTGAAGGATTTGCTTTTGGTGATCAGTCATACCTTCGATCGCCCTTTTTGTGATTACTCCGCCTTCGCTGTGAGGAGTAGAGAGCCACATACACAGGGGATTGATACTGTACATTCTTTCTCCTGTAATGGACAAGAATTGACGATTCAAACAAACAATTGGAATTTCGATTCCTTCTCTCTCTTGCCTCGCCCTATCGGGGTCAATGCCTGATCCTCTGCCATACGCACAAAGACCTGTAGGGTTATACAAGCCCATTAGAAGTGTTCCTCCGGCCTCTTCCCCTACTTTTGTAGACATTTGAAAGAATTCTTCTATACTGGTATAGATTCCGTTTCCAGGTGTTATCAATCCAATATACCTTCCTGAAGTTGGAAGTAGCTCATGTAGATGACCCATTATATCGACTTGGTCTAATTTCATCTCTTCTGGGGTAAACTGAAGTTGATGCCAATGTCCACAACAGAGGGTAACATCAACTTCAATACCATTAATAGAACCTTTCGCCAAAAAACCGTTAAAGCCCGGTAGGCGTGGAATGACGGGGATTGGCATGTATATGTGAACTTGTCCAAAGGGATCTTCAGAGATTAAGCCAAATAGGTCCAATCGATTCAGTGGGCTATTCTGCACAAAGACATAGAGGTTAGCCCCATCTACGAATCCCGCGGGGTCTGGATTCAGCCAACGCCCAAGTGTTGGGTCATAGAAACGAAGGCCGAAGAAGAAGAGCCTCTCTTCACTCCGTTTGGATGAAAAGCGCCAAGGATTGAGACAAGCAGAGGATTTTTCTTTGCCAAATGCGTCCATTTCATATTTTTCAGCAATGTTCCCATCAGGAGAGATGATGGCAACGATATTCCCATTGAAATCATGCAATGGAGCGTAAGTCTTCCCCCCGATTTCAAGTGCAACCGCGGCGCCGATGTCCCCACGTATTCCTAGGCCAAGAATTTTCAGCTCAAGGGGATAGCCTCTTTCATCTTGGGTTCCTATCTCCCGGTCTCGATCGTAGAGATAAAAAACTTTTTTCTCCTTTTCCCAGGAATTGGCGGTGTAGGTGTAGGTCTCTTTTGCAAATAGCCTGGATAAAGGGTCATAGAAATAAAGTACCTTTCTCTGCCCTGAGGTAGTGATTTCGATCAACCTGCCGAGAGGGTCAAACTGGTACTCGATCAATCCATCAGCGACCGTTCTTTCTTTTGGATTGCCGTTGTCGTCATAAGTTAAAGCGCATTCAGGTGTGGTAGAGATCTGATTTAAATCATTGACCTCAAACTTCCTCGGATTCCCCAGGGAATCAAAGTCATAGACCTGATCTCCTTCCTCCTTGAGTTGGTTCAAAGCGTCGTGTTTGTAAAGTTTCTCCCCAAAAAGGGAGTTGTAGGTCTTGCTGACCAGCCCAGAGGGTCCGTAAGCAATCGAAAGCTCCATTTGAGAACAACTCTGGCTGCTTGGGCGTTCTCATAGGTCGTGGGAGGTTTGAATAGCGCCCAAGTTGAAAATGCGATCTTCCTCAGCGACATGCCCATTGCAATCGAATTGGCGGTAGCTATGCTCGTACAGGAGAGTTCCTCGAGGATCTTTTCTCTGGACACCGCTGATGTGAACGCCTTGAGTGGGGTAAGCAACTGTTGAGCCATCCGGTAGTGTGAACAAGACGCAGCGGCCTATCGAGTCATATTCCCACTTGCTCGATAGCCCTCTCTCATTTGTCTCGGAAATCACTTGCCCGAATAGATTATATCGGCGCGTTACAGTCATTCCATGGACTAAATCGGAAATTTGAACGGGATCTGGGCCAGTTTCGTAGGAGTAGTGATAGTGGATTTTTCCATCTGAACTGGTTAACTCCTCTAAACGGCTTATGCCATCATAGGCATAGTGAAGACGAACCCCATTGGGCAGGGTTTTCCATTCGAGTCGCCCCTTTGGATCATAATCATAAAAAGTGGTCTTTTGCTCACTTTCTGTCTCTTCTTTCACTCGCCCCATCGCATCATATTTCCAGGTGATGGAAACATCCTTGATCAGCATGCCATCCGCATAAATAGAGGAGATCCTTTTTGCCTGATTTCCTGAAACGTCATAGAGAAACCTTTCTTTGAATACAGTCTGTCCTTGGGGATTTTTCTTCTCTCGAGATACGATCCTCTCCCCCGCATCATAGGTCTCAATAGTCGCTTGGCCAAGAGGGTCGGTCGTTGTTTTTTGCAATACATTTTGGCTTAAGTCATTTTTAAAAAACTCATTCCAAACGAATGTCGTGATGTAGCCATTAGGATCAGTATGACTGGAGAGTTTACCATCTGTGTAGCTGAATAGATCGACAGATTCTCCTTGGGAGGTTTTGCGGAGGGCTTTTTCTTTGCGATTTTCTTCTGTATAGAAGAATTTCATCCAGTTTTCAATGCGTCCCGACGATTCTTCTTCCCACTGCTCTTCAACGAGTCCTTCGACGTTGTGTTTTTGAATAAGGGCGATTACGCCGTTATCCGTCTTCTCCAAGAATCCAAGAGAATCATAGACAAAAGTGACTTTTCGATCGCTTGCTTCTTCCGCGATTTTTCGCCCCGCTCCGTCATAGGTGAATGTTGTTTTCAGGCCCCTTGCATCTGTATAGGAAAGAAGCTGAAAGGAATTATACTCCCACTCTTCAGAAAGGAGAATTTTCCCTTCCCGAGAATAAATGGTCTGAGCGGTCTGCCTTTTAAAGAGGTCATAACCATAACAGATCTCAGTTCCATCTGGATAAAGAGTTTTTTCGAGAGTGCCGGTTTTATTGTAGAAATGACGAATTTGGGTCCCGTCAGCTTGGATGACCAGAGTGGGCTTTCTGAAAAGGTTATAAGTGTTTTGAGTCTTCTCCCTAAGCGGCATTTCAGCTAAAACGAGATTCCCGTGTATGTCATAATCGAACTTCAGGACGGGGCTATATTTTCGCTCTTCTTCATCCTTGCATTCAGGGAGTCCTGTTGTCTTTCTATTCCCGAACAAGTCATAGGTGTGAGTTGTTTTATTCCCTCTGAAATCTGTTTGCGTGAGAATCCTCCCTTTTAGGTCATAAGAGGTAGTTGTGATTTTTCCAGTGTTGGGTTCTTCACAGGATTTAAGGCGGTTTGCCTGATCGTAAGCAAAAATCTTTTTAGAAGAGCCGACTTCTTTAGATTCTTCGAGGTTATCTTGAGCGTTATAACGATAAATATTTTCTCGGCCTAATGGGGTTGTTTTTCGTTTGACTGAACCAAAATCATTGTAGTCGGTCGTAATCGTGTACCGACTGATCCCTAATGCATCAAAAACCTCCTCAGTATGAACTCTCTGATTCAGGTAGGTGTACTTGGTGGTTTTCAACGGCTTTAGAGTTTGTGTATTGAGGTCCAAGTAAGACTCAGAAAGAGATTCCGGCAAGCCAGTGGTAGTATTGCGCTCATATCGTTTTTCTAGCCGCTGTGTTACGCCTCTTATGTCATTTGGTTCAAGAGAAGAACCGTCATCAACGATTTCATGAACGATCAGGTTGTCGTCATTATAAAACGAAAATTCTCGAATGAGAATGGCCCCTTTTTTGTCCTTGGTTAGTTTTGCTGTACAGAGGTCGGTACCGCCTTTGTAAAAATACTCAAAGTTAAGCCCATCTTCCTCATTTTCAGTTTTGAGGAGATTAGACTGGTCTTTATAGTAAGAATAGGTCTTTCGATAGCTCTCCCCACCGCTGCATCGCCCAGATGCATCGATTTGGAGAGGTACTGTTTCATTTCCCGTCAGATATCCCCATAACACCTCTTCCACAACATTGCCTGCATCAAACCTAAATGTTTTTGCGAATAGGGGTTGATGGCTCTCATTAAACATTGCCTTGCAGCGCAACTCTGTCCCTTCCCAATAGAATTTTTGAAACGAACGAAGGCGACCCTTTTCATCAAAATACTCGATAAGGTTCAAACGCTCTGAATCGTGATGGTATCGAGTGAGGAGTCCCTCAGCATCCCGCGCATCTGTTCTGTTAGGGGAGTAAGAAAAACTGGCGATCGCGATTTTTTCGCCGTTAGGTCCCACGGGGGCTATGATTTTTGCCACTTTGTCTATGTGGAATTCTTTTTTTCCTGGTTTTTTGGCCCATTTTCTCTCTTGGTCGATATTGGCTGGTAAGTGGTATTGAACGGAAAAGGGTTCTTTCCCCGCTAAATTGATCGAAGCGAGTCGAGCGCCAATACCCTTTCGTCCAGGAGTGAAATTAAACCGTTCATGAGGGCGGCAGTTGCTTTGCATCTCATTGAGGTAGTCCCGATCTTCATGGCGGGTTGTTTTATAGTGGAGTAGTTTCCCATCGGAGCCTTTGAACTTGAGTTCGAAAAACTTTCGTTTCTCTAAAGAAAAATAATCGATGTCTACCGCTGCATAAACCCTTTGGCCTCCAGGATTTGTCGATTCAATTCTTTTTAGGTGAGTTGTTTTCTTGTCATGAAAATAGCGAAGTTGGTGGCCACTTGGCCACCTCTCTACTTCGAGAAGATAAAAGGCCTTGCCTAGACCTCCCTCCCTATTTTTATGCAAATCGGGTCCTCGATATGTTCTTTTCCCACCATCAGGGAGGAACAAAGTGGCAACTCCCGCTTTTAGGTCTAGCTGGAGAAGGTTGTTTTGCGGATTTGTCCGATTACTGAGCTTCCCTGAAGATTGGCTGATGCTCCGCGTGGGTTTTAGGAAAATCGTATGTTTTCCCCCACCCTGATTATGACTGTAAGAATAGGGGAGCATACTTCCGTTTGGCTCGGATAGGTATGCTTTAAATTCCTTTCTATCCTGAGAGATCTCTATGAGAAGGCTGGTATGCGGAAGCAAATTCCATCCCCCCTGCATCAACCACCCCCCGCGTATGGCCCTTAAGAGGAGATCGAAGTCTTGAGGGGTTCGCTCTAACGCCCCCGAACTCGAGTAGGTCCTCAGAATGGGAATAGGTTGCGCCCCCTGAATCAGGGCATCTTGGAAAGAGATGTTGAGATTGCCCGTGATGACATTGACGTGATGGAAGATTGTAGGATCTTCATTTTCAGAAAATGACTGATTTGCATCGGCGAATACCAACAGAGGAACGAGTAGCAGAAGTAAGAAAATTCTCACCATTTTTTTGCCCCATTAAAGGGGAGGCATTCTAAATTAGGGTCCAAGGGGTGCCTGAAGAGGGAATAGCTCAACAGAATCGATTTATACCCTTTTCCTTCTTCCCAGAAATCAGCAGATCCTTCATCTCTTTCGCCCACTCTTCTTTCTCTTCCTCGTGTACAAAAGTGAGCTCTCTTAAATGAACCTATCTCTGTATTCTTATTCAAATCTTAACAATGATCATTTTTGGGCAAACAAAAAACAGGATGCACAAGATCAGGCATGATGCACAGGATGCAGGGAAGCCCTGCATCCCAAAAATATTAAATTATCCTTTGCATCATGCCGCTTGCGATCATGCATATCCTGCTATGTCATTTCGTCAAGTCATAAGACTTCTCCAGTTGTTTTGTCCTACTCGACCGTTTGATGCTGTTCGTTATTTCGGCCTTTAAAAAAAATTTAAGACCAACCTGCTATTCGAGGTCACACCCGTAAGTGCGCGCCCAAGTTGTTTATTCGAACATTAAAAAACGGGGCGCCCTGAACTGTTCTGCGTGGTCCATTTGCATGGCCACAAGGATATTGCACAAGGTCACCCCAAACTTCATCAAATCGGCTTTACGGACATTGCCTTAATTTACTATTTTGTCTGTACTACCTTGTTTAACTTTTTAGTCTCTCGTTGGGCAAGTGCTCATAAAATTGAGGTAATCACTCCAGAAATGGGACTCGGTTACCAATCTGCATATGGACCCTTTTGCCGCAATGTTCACAAGGAAGTGACACACCATAAGTACACCTATTGCATTTGTCACAATGCCACTCTCTCCAATCTCTACATGTTTTGCAAATCTCACAATGCCAACTACAATTGTCTGCAGCTACATCGTTCCAGCAAAAAGAAAACCAATAAGTTTCTTGGCATTTAGAACAGTCATATTCTCCCAGCAAGGATTTCAAGGGAACGCTTTCGCATTCACACGGCAGTAGTATTTCTTTGGATAATTCTTTATCTTTAAGGTCTTTGACGATACGAATATTTTGTATAGCACACAATGCCAGATGTTCCGTGTCTTGTCCATTCAGAGGGTTATGGCAATTAACACAACGACATTTCTCAGTACATCCTTGACCGTTTTTTAGACAATCGCATCGATATGTGGAACAACTTGTTTTACATTTACACATTTTCTAATTCGCTTCTGAAAGCTTGCTAAAACTGGATTATTCTAGCCCAGGAGGCAAGCATCTTGCAATATGATTTCTCCTGGCAGCGAATTACCCAACGAGAGGCAAACAATGTTCTACAGCTTCATTTGAGTTTCGTGCGGGTGGGTCTGCAGCAGCCGCTAGCGCTCGGTCAAAAATCACGGTTGCTAAACGAGGAATCGCATATTTCCCACGTACTCTGTCCTGTAAAAAGGACAAAAAATTGATCTCGAGTTTTCGGCATGTCTGTTTTAGACTTAAAAAGGTGTCTCTAACTTTCTGCCCCATTTCACTACGAGTTCCCCCAGAAATTTTCAGCTTTATTTTTGCCGCACGGGCACATGTTTCCGAACTGTTATTATGCAAAGGCGTCTCCGGCCTCCGCAGAACCATAAGTAGTTCTTGCTTTTTGTCACGAGTTTTCTCCAGTTGGTGATTCAAGGTAGGACTGGACGTTTTCTGCTGAAAAATGGCATCAAATTTTTTGCTTATGCTCTCTGCAACTTCTTGAGAGGGTGATTCTTTATAGGTTTTAAGGTCTTGATAGATATCCCATATTTGCTCTCTGACTTGTTCCAATTCAGATCGAGACTTGTCAGTTGTCATGAGGAGCTTTCTATAGTGCCTATCTTCATGAATCCAGCATAGCGAATGTTGAAATACATAAAACTGCCCTGCATCATCACTATGCACACCCAGTTCGCGTGAGATTCCATTTTGTATCACAGATGCATACAAAGCTGCTTCTGTGAGAAAACGAACTTCTGATTCCTTCGTAACATTACGTTCCCTTAAAAATTGCTCCCATTCTGCGAGTGTTGCAAATTTGCTATTTAAGGACAGAGAGACATAGCCAGGCAGATACTCAGCAACGTTCACATGTGACAGATATTCCAGGGTATCTTGATTGATCACATATTCTTCTTTTCCATTTTGAAGCAATTGGAGAAAATTTTTCCGGCTCTTACTTTCTGTCGTTGTAAAAATACTGAACCAACGATTCCCTATGACCGTTGTGTACTGATTTTGCCCATTATGCCGACCGCCTGTATCGTCCACTTGCACCTGGTTTTCTACACTTGTGGCAGCAAGCATTAGCTCTGCAGCTTCTTCAATGAAAGGGTTCTTGTTCTCAATTAAAATATTGTTCAGTTGGCCTGCGGAAATCAAAATATCGATAGCGCGTAGCTGGTCTAATAGAAGATGCTCTGTAACACGGCAAGCATGGTATTGGTGAAGGATGTAAGTCACCAATTCTGGGCCATAGTGCCCATGGATATCTTTAGGGAGTTGCCCTGTTACGTAAGTGCCATCAGGTAGTTCCCATCGAGCCAATTTGTATTGGATATTGTGTGGTTTAAGGAGGATGTCTTGCACTGTATAATGGCAATAACCTTTGAATTTAGCGCCATCCGGAATATTTTCAGGCTGAATTTCCAATTTGGTGTGGATTTCTAGTACTGTTTTTTTCTTTTTACGTTTCTTGCCTCTTGGTTGCCCAGGTTTTCCAATTCTCCTAATATTTTTGATCATCAGTCTAGCTAATCGAGAAAGTTCAACTGTTCGTTCTTGCAACAAAGGTGAAGTGATTATGAAAAAATCGCGAGACGACAATGAAACATCAAAACTCGTTGTGAATTGCGCGGGTGAAATGAACAAAACGCGCATCTCGTGGACATCGATGAGGCTAATTCGTTTATATAGATCGGGCTTGTTCTTTTTCCCTTCCAGGTTATTGGGGGGAATGTCCGGTTTTGGCTTCTGTCCTTTGAGGCGAGCAATTTCATCTTTGAGTTGCTGGATCAGTTCTTTTTGTGCAGCCAAGGCATTGGTCATTGTATCAATTTGTTGACGGAGTTGGAAGTTTTCGTTAGAAAGCTGATCGATAAGAGAAGAGGAAATTTGAACTTTTGAGGAATCTTGCATTTGTGCATGCCTTGTATGGCTGGATACAATAGCAAATGTTTAGAAAACAATCACCTAAATTTTTTATTCAACGAACACAGATTAGACGGTGAAAAACAGTGCCCATGAAATCGAGGTAATCGGGGCCCCGCTTCGGGGTGATTACCTCAGTTTTATGAGCAGTTGCCTCGTTGGCAAGAGTTCAATTACATTTTTTTCCTCGAGAGCAAAGCGGAGTAAATTGCTCTTCGCAATTTACGGAGTCACGTTAGCCAGCTGAGATTCTTGGACAGCCACGCTTTTCTCTTCTGCTTTTCCATTTTTAGTTGATGGGATACGATACAATTCGCCCGTTCTAAAACAAGCGTGGATGCGACCAATCAATCGCCTTGCTATGCCTATAATCGCCCTTTTCTTTCCAATTCTGGTTGAAAGCCTCAGAAAAATTTCTTCGAGAGAAGAGTCTATGCCAATCGCTTTCCAAGCTGTCTGTACCAATATTTTTCGCAAAATAGGTTTCCCGTGCCGAGTAATATGGCCTTGGCGAACGTGTTCGCCAGATGAGTATTCGCTCGGAGTAAGTCCCGTATAGCTAAAGAGTGTTTTCTCATTGCTAAATTGTAAAGTGTCTTCAAGCTCATTGGCCAAAACTCGAGCGGACACCTCTCCTATTCCTGGAACGCTCCTGTAAATCGCCTCTATAGCCCCATCTTTCTGTGCTTGAACAGCCAGTTCCCGATTTATTTCCTTGATTTTTGCGGTCATTTGGCGCCATTGGGCGAGATAATTTGCAATAGCAAATTTTAGCCCTGCAGATAGTGGCATTGTCTCGAGAACTTTTGCCCACTTTTCGGAGATTTTTTTCTTGTCATCAGCGCGAATCAAGCCGTGTTGAAAAAGCAATGATTTTAACTGGCAAGCAAAACGTGATCGTTGCCGAGTAAAGGTTTCTCGTAGTCGTGTTACAGCCCTATAGTCCTCGCGCTCGACCGAAGGAACGCGTATTCCACGCAACCTTCCGACTGAAAGATGAGTGGCTAATTTCAGAGAGTCTCGTTTATCTGTTTTTACTCGATCTCCGACAGCAACCTCCATTCCAGCTGCGTCTACCACTATATTTGTAATGCCCTGCGCTTTTAAACATCGATGTAAATAAAAGCCGCAAAACCCAGCTTCATAAGCGCTCTCGATTTTGGCTCCAATAAAATATTTTTTGCAGTAAGCTACCAAAATGGCAGGGTCTGCTTTTAAGGTGTCTTTCTTCACGACCTGACCATCACAAATTGCAGTCACGGCGTAAGTTTTTTTATGCACGTCCATTCCCAAATAAACAGTTTTGTTTGTATAGTTCCTCATAAGCGGACCTCCGGTTGGTTTGTTTCTAGTTAAAACATCTTTTAACCGGAGTGTTCGCCCTTTTCAAGGGGAGAGGTCCCTTGGGGGGCGCTTATTTAGAAATGAGCATAGCAACTGTTCCTTGTATTGGTTATCAGACAATTGCAACTAAAGTTAATATCATGTTAAGAATGAGGAGATAGACTCATGGTGTGCATTGCATAGAGCATGGATAGCTTGATTATAGGAAAAATAGGGAAACCAGTGATCATGCACGGCAAATCCATTGAATTTCGGCAAAATGCCTGCGGCATCCATAGCCTCCTGTCCCCGTTTCGGATGCAGTGTATAAAGTGTTGCCATTTGAGAAGAGGCCACGTGGACCCAATGCAACTTTTTCTCACATCGCATCCCACTTTCGTCAAAATGCAGAACTCGGCCAGCGATCAGGTACAATTTGACACTCCTGAAGAATTAATGAGATTATTACTTGTTTTTTGTAGAATCTTGGCGTTATGCCCCTTGGTGAAGTGAGCGTAACGGCGGGTCATTGCTGGTGAATCATGGCCAAGGATTTCCATTAGTTCGCTTTGGGTTGGCTCCGTTCATCGCTAGATGTGAGGCGCAGGTATGTCGGAGGTCATGATATTTAAAGTCTTGTAGGCCAGTTTTTTTGACTGCTTTTTGAAAGGCTTTTCTGATCATGGAATAGGGGTGACGCTTGGCTGCGTTTTTGGGTGGAAATACAAATTCTTCTGGAGTCTTTTGTCTGTCTATCCCTTTGAGATAGGTTGTTATTTGAGTAGGCAGCGGCACGAAGCGTGTATTGCCATTTTTCGTCATTTCGAGCATGACAAAACCGTTATCGAAATCAATGTGTTTCCAGCGGAGGTCGGCGACTTCACCAAAACGTAGCCCCATTGATGCAGCAATGAGTACCATGCCATACAGATGGGGGTTTTTACTCTCTTTGCAGGATTCAAGGAGGGCGTTTAGTTCTGGGCGGGCTAGAAAACGGGTTCGTCCCTTAGTTTCTTTTAGCTTGGACACTCGCCGGAAGGGGTTGTCATTGATCCACTGCCATTCCTGAAAGGCTAGGGTGAAGGCTCTGCTTAAGGAGGAAAAATAGCGGTTTACAGTGGAATTTGAGCGAGGTTTTTTGTGGAAGGTAATGCCATTGCGAAGGATTTCCTTTGCCTCGGCGAGAAGGGATGGAGTGATGTCCCCGAGTACTTTGTTTCCATAGTTTTCTTTCCACCAATCTAGGTGTGAGGTCTGATCTTTAAGGCGGCGGGGGAATTTACTGAGGTGAAGGCGTGTATATTGGTCGATTAAGTCGGAGAGGGTATGCTTACGGGCCTTATTGTCCTGTATGTGGTTTCCTTCCAAAAGGGAGCTTTCAACCTTGCGTACCCAGTTTTTAGCATCTGTCAGGGTGCGGAACGATTCTCGGAGGGGTTTAGCGTTCTTGCGACGGACTTCAGCATGATAGCTGATAGATCCATCTTTTTTTACATATTTGCGAATACATCTGATATTGTCGGAGCTTTTCATAATATTTTGGAACCAAGTAATGCAACTGCTCATAAAACTGAGGTAATCACCCCGAAGCGGGGCCCCGATTACCTCGATTTCATGGGCACTGTTTTTCACCGTCTAATCTGTGTTCGTTGAATAAAAAATTTAGGTGATTGTTTTCTAAACATTTGCTATTGTATCCAGCCATACAAGGCATGCACAAATGCAAGATTCCTCAAAAGTTCAAATTTCCTCTTCTCTTATCGATCAGCTTTCTAACGAAAACTTCCAACTCCGTCAACAAATTGATACAATGACCAATGCCTTGGCTGCACAAAAAGAACTGATCCAGCAACTCAAAGATGAAATTGCTCGCCTCAAAGGACAGAAGCCAAAACCGGACATTCCCCCCAATAACCTGGAAGGGAAAAAGAACAAGCCCGATCTATATAAACGAATTAGCCTCATCGATGTCCACGAGATGCGCGTTTTGTTCATTTCACCCGCGCAATTCACAACGAGTTTTGATGTTTCATTGTCGTCTCGCGATTTTTTCATAATCACTTCACCTTTGTTGCAAGAACGAACAGTTGAACTTTCTCGATTAGCTAGACTGATGATCAAAAATATTAGGAGAATTGGAAAACCTGGGCAACCAAGAGGCAAGAAACGTAAAAAGAAAAAAACAGTACTAGAAATCCACACCAAATTGGAAATTCAGCCTGAAAATATTCCGGATGGCGCTAAATTCAAAGGTTATTGCCATTATACAGTGCAAGACATCCTCCTTAAACCACACAATATCCAATACAAATTGGCTCGATGGGAACTACCTGATGGCACTTACGTAACAGGGCAACTCCCTAAAGATATCCATGGGCACTATGGCCCAGAATTGGTGACTTACATCCTTCACCAATACCATGCTTGCCGTGTTACAGAGCATCTTCTATTAGACCAGCTACGCGCTATCGGTATTTTGATTTCCGCAGGCCAACTGAACAATATTTTAATTGAGAACAAGAACCCTTTCATTGAAGAAGCTGCAGAGCTAATGCTTGCTGCCACAAGTGTAGAAAACCAGGTGCAAGTGGACGATACAGGCGGTCGGCATAATGGGCAAAATCAGTACACAACGGTCATAGGGAATCGTTGGTTCAGTATTTTTACAACGACAGAAAGTAAGAGCCGGAAAAATTTTCTCCAATTGCTTCAAAATGGAAAAGAAGAATATGTGATCAATCAAGATACCCTGGAATATCTGTCACATGTGAACGTTGCTGAGTATCTGCCTGGCTATGTCTCTCTGTCCTTAAATAGCAAATTTGCAACACTCGCAGAATGGGAGCAATTTTTAAGGGAACGTAATGTTACGAAGGAATCAGAAGTTCGTTTTCTCACAGAAGCAGCTTTGTATGCATCTGTGATACAAAATGGAATCTCACGCGAACTGGGTGTGCATAGTGATGATGCAGGGCAGTTTTATGTATTTCAACATTCGCTATGCTGGATTCATGAAGATAGGCACTATAGAAAGCTCCTCATGACAACTGACAAGTCTCGATCTGAATTGGAACAAGTCAGAGAGCAAATATGGGATATCTATCAAGACCTTAAAACCTATAAAGAATCACCCTCTCAAGAAGTTGCAGAGAGCATAAGCAAAAAATTTGATGCCATTTTTCAGCAGAAAACGTCCAGTCCTACCTTGAATCACCAACTGGAGAAAACTCGTGACAAAAAGCAAGAACTACTTATGGTTCTGCGGAGGCCGGAGACGCCTTTGCATAATAACAGTTCGGAAACATGTGCCCGTGCGGCAAAAATAAAGCTGAAAATTTCTGGGGGAACTCGTAGTGAAATGGGGCAGAAAGTTAGAGACACCTTTTTAAGTCTAAAACAGACATGCCGAAAACTCGAGATCAATTTTTTGTCCTTTTTACAGGACAGAGTACGTGGGAAATATGCGATTCCTCGTTTAGCAACCGTGATTTTTGACCGAGCGCTAGCGGCTGCTGCAGACCCACCCGCACGAAACTCAAATGAAGCTGTAGAACATTGTTTGCCTCTCGTTGGGTAATTCGCTGCCAGGAGAAATCACATTGCAAGATGCTTGCCTCCTGGGCTAGAATAATCCAGTTTTAGCAAGCTTTCAGAAGCGAATTAGAAAATGTGTAAATGTAAAACAAGTTGTTCCACATATCGATGCGATTGTCTAAAAAACGGTCAAGGATGTACTGAGAAATGTCGTTGTGTTAATTGCCATAACCCTCTGAATGGACAAGACACGGAACATCTGGCATTGTGTGCTATACAAAATATTCGTATCGTCAAAGACCTTAAAGATAAAGAATTATCCAAAGAAATACTACTGCCGTGTGAATGCGAAAGCGTTCCCTTGAAATCCTTGCTGGGAGAATATGACTGTTCTAAATGCCAAGAAACTTATTGGTTTTCTTTTTGCTGGAACGATGTAGCTGCAGACAATTGTAGTTGGCATTGTGAGATTTGCAAAACATGTAGAGATTGGAGAGAGTGGCATTGTGACAAATGCAATAGGTGTACTTATGGTGTGTCACTTCCTTGTGAACATTGCGGCAAAAGGGTCCATATGCAGATTGGTAACCGAGTCCCATTTCTGGAGTGATTACCTCAATTTTATGAGCACTTGCTGTGAACGTGCGGGTATTTCAAGGAATACATTTTACGAGTGGCTTAAAGAACCTCAATTTAAATCAGAGCTAGAGAGGTTACGCAACGAGATTGTAAACGAAGCCGTGAATCATTTGAAGATCACGTCAACCAAGGCAGCAAAAACTCTAGGTGATTTATTAGAACGTAACGACAGCCCTGCTGTGCAAAGAGCCGCTGCAAACGATGTTTTGGGGCACGTTATGAAATTTATGGAGTTGAAAGAATTAGAGGATCGTCTTGCCGATATAGAAAGACATATGGGCAGGCAACAATAAAAATCGCAGAAAGTGGGAGGTAACCATGCGAATGAAAGAAAGAATCAAACGTATTGAAAAATCTTGTCCTTGTGACTTGATTGCTTTTTTCTCTGTTCCGAATCGGTATTCTGAATCAGAGCGAGCTAAAATTGAAAAACAGCTTTGGGATGAATATTTAGAACAGGGAGGCTCTCCGAGAGCACACCCTGCCTTTATTGCTGGCTTAACAGGGGAAAATCTGCCTATGTTTCTTTGTGTGAAAAGTAAACGAGAAGTTCTGGCAGAAATAGAAGAGGCTGGAAGACAGCGAATGGCCTCTCTGAAAAGATAGCATCATTTCCCCTGAAAAGCTTTGTCCACATCATCCACAATATGTTTAAGGCGGGCTCCTTCGATGTGGGTATAGCGAGAAAGCTGCTGAAGGGTTTGATGTCCTGTAATGGCTTTAATCTGAAGAATAGACGCGCCAGATTGAGCAGCTGTTGTACAGAATAAATGCCTGAAATCATGAATGTGCAGATCATCAATAGCTGCCAAAGCGAGAGCTTTATAAAAGGCTTTGTGTATAGAGACTTTACCGCCAGAGAGTTTACTCCGAAAGACGAGACCCTTTCTATCCTGGATGGGAGCAACGTTTTCTAAAACCGCTTTTGCTTCGTTGCTTAACGGAACTGAACGTGGAAGACTATTTTTAGTATCTCTTAAAAAGACCACATTCTGGCTTAAGTTTACATCCACCCATTCTAGCTTTTGCAATTCACCAAGCCTCATTCCTGAGCGCATAGCTAAGAAAATCATGGGGTAGAGATTTTTTGATTTGCTTTTCTTGCAAGCTTCAAGGAGCCTGTCGATCTCTTCATTGCTTAACAATCGATTGCGTGATGGCCCTTCGTTGAATTTGGAAACAAGAAGGCAGGGATTAGTGTGTAACCACCCACATTCTTCGACACCGTATGTAAGAGCCACCGAAAGAGATGCCAGATAGCGGTTAGCAGTTTTAGGAGAGAGGGGTTTACCATATCTGTTAGGTTTATCTAGAAGCAAATCCCTGGTCTGAGCAATGACATCAGCAGATATTTTATTAAGCGAGAGATTGCCTAACTGGGTTTTCCACCAGAGAAGGTGCTGCTCAGTATTTCGTGCGTTTTTTGGCTTTGAAGGGAGAACCTTTGCGATGTAGCGATCAATGAGCTCATCAAGTTTGTTCTGCTTGGAGGTCATGGTAGGAAAGTACATGCCCTGCCTACGCTTTGTTTCTTCTTGAGCCTTCCAAGTCCTGGCTTCCATTAGGGTCGGGAAGCTTTTTGATTGTGGGGGCAAGCCATCGTTTAATCTGACTTGAGCTCTGTAGCTATAGCCGCCATGTTTGTTTTTGATTTTCTGTATTCCACGCATCTCAGCACCTTTTGGTTTGCTGCTGCGTGCTGTGCTTTTTAGTGAAACTGTGTGCATTATTTGTGCATCGACAGTTTTTTCGTCTTTAACATGATCCACTAAATCACACCTAACTTGTTAAGGATAAGCGTATTGAGAAAATGGGGCAACCTGGACTTGATACCTAAGGCCCGACGGGTTATGAGTCCGCAGCACCCGCGCCGCTTCCCAGCAGCTAACTCCCCAAAATCATAGCGGAAAGCATCCCTTTCCAGCTACTGTGAACTGTCGTGAATTATCGCTCTTTTTTGTATGCCAGTGGTCCACAAATGGTCCACGAGATTTTAGCGGAAAAGAGCTGGTAGTACATCAAGTGCAAGTTTTATATTGCTCTAATGGCTGCATTCACGACTAAAAAAGTGGCAAAAGCAAGCAACGGCAATGCACAGGAAATGATAGTGTGTTTATATTTCCCAGTTCGATATTTAGACCATATTAAATAGATGCTGAATGGTATAGAGATAGGGACCCAAAACCATGAAAATATAATAAAAAACTCCAGTGTTTTATCAGAGTCAGAAGCGGCGCCCCATAATAAAGCCATCCAGGTGAAAACAGGGAAAAGCATTACATATGCTACCGTCGAAATAACGGCAAAATATTTGGCACGGGCCTGGTTGGCATTCATGGACGCCCGTATTTTTTCGTGATCATTTGAACTGCGGCTTGGTAACAGCTACTGCTAAATCGGTGCTTCCATTTGGGATCAGGGTCTAATACAGTAACATTGCTGATTTTTGAGAATTCCTTTTCATAGTGTTTCATTCGTTGTTTCGTATAAGTCTCAATCGTTTTGGGATTGGTAGAATCCAAATCTAACATCGCATCGTATAAAGCTAATTGGTAGATCACTTCTTGTTCACTGCGGCCTTCTTTACTGCCGAAGTATCGTTGTAATGCAAGGTATTGAACATTGGGAGATCCCAAACGACAAACGAAATCTGCTGCACTGGCATAATTATGTGAATCTGGATGACTTTTTCCTGCTGCAATAAATGACCCACCACCAAAAGTAAAAATGATGAGTTGCTCTCTTTCTTTTTTACTCAGAATTTCAAGAGCATGTTCAGTGATAATAGCTCCCTGACTATGAGCCATGATAATCACAAGGGGATGAGTCTCATCTTTTTTCGATTCACTGAGGAGATATCGAAAAAATTTAGCTGCCCATTGGACAATCGGGGTGTCAGCAGTAAGTTTTAAGGCTACACAGACCAATGCGTCTTTTACTCCATACAGCACGGTATCGTTCGGCATAGAGTAAACGCGTTCTCCTCTTGCAGCCAGGGAAATTTTCTCGGCTGATTCTAGAGCTTCGTCTTTAGTGTTGTTAATTCCATTGATAAATCCCCAAATGCATTGGCCAGGTTTGCCAGTGCCCACAGTACGGATTAATGTATCGATTTTTCCCTCAGATGGGAGTAACTCTGTTTCGCGTACTTTTAGATTTTGGATACAGTGGTTTGGTCTCGAACGTAAGTGGACGGCGCCATTGTGTTCGTGTACAATAACACCATCCAAGCGGTGCGATTGAATCCACTCAATGGCTTCTTTTTTAGAGAGAACAATATTATTTCCGATCAGATAGGTATCTTCTTTTCCTTTGACGTTTTCAATTTTGGCAATAATTTTAGGGAGAAGAGAAAACGCTTCGTTGCCTGTAGAGGCATACCCGCATAGCTTTTCAAGGCTGATGAGCAGACTGCTTAATTCCTGCTGATTTAGGAGCTTGATTTTTGTCTCTGGGGATATTTTGCTTAAAGAAGACAACTGACTAATGAAAACATCTGGACTTTTGGGCTGGTAATGTTCCGCAAGAGCTTTAAAGGATGAGTTGAAATATTTCTTGGAGTGAATCCATGCTGCTAATGCTTTGCGACCTTCTTGCGGTTGAGAGAAAATTGCATAAGGGCCAAAGCTTCCTATGGAACCAAGTCTCCGAGAGAAGTGAGTATGACTATGTACTAATCCAGGATTATTGATGCGCCAAGCTAAGCTGCCGCCTGTGGCGACATATTTGTTTCCAGCAGAATCAAAATAAAAAACGACTTCGTCGTTATATTTATAGGCAGATTTATACATACATATCTTTTACTTCTCTTTCTTTGCTAAGCCAAGCAAATGTGACATGCCCGCCTTGAAGTTATAAAGGGCTTTCGATTTTTTAAGTACCTTCTGTGCATTTCGCAATAATGCGTCATCTTCTTCAAGAACTTTCTGCATGATCTGGAGATGGCGGTCTGCTTGCTCAACATCCCCTGTTTCGCAAAAATATCTAACCATAAAGTATTCAAAAGCCCTAACTTCTGAAATATGAAAGACAGTTCGATGCGGGTACAATTGTCTCAACGTATAGGCCCCTTTGAAAATTTCAAGAGCTTTTTCAGGAAAGCCATCTCTAAGGTAGATATTTGCTTGTGCTGTTTGGGCGAATAGATAATCGGGAAATTTTTCATATGTCTTAGCGATGAGTTTTTCTACTTGATCTTGTTGCCCTAAATGGTCGTACCCATTTGCTATGTAATTAAGGATCACTTGAAGGATTTAGTTCGATTTCCTCTTCTTGATCCATTGCGACCTCTTTTTCTCACCTTTGGATTATTCAATAGCGTCATGACAAAAAAAATTGAAACGAGGCATGGCCGGTCTCTCTTGCAATGGAGACATTTTAAAGAGAAGATCAATTTTAATCTATCGCAAATGAAGGCTGTTGGTTGTCTTGTTCTCTAGGTGTTTGCTCAAAACGCGAAGAATAGAATCCAAGACATCATCAAGGCGTTTACCCACATCTTCGGCTAGGAATCGCAAAACTGTATAGCCATTTTCTTGTAATAAGGCATCTTTGCGCCGGTCTCGACGATAAGCCTCGGCATTGCCAAGATGCTGAGCGCCATCAAGTTCAATCGCGAGATGAGCATTCATACAGAGCAGATCTACTTCCATTTGGCCCCACCCATCGAAAGGAATACCAAGTTCTGCATTCAGTCGAAATTGCCCAGCTGTTTGAGCGATTGTCTCTAGGCGGCGGAATAAAAAACGTTCTGTTGCACTACGCGCGCGGTCAGCTCCTTCCGCTTCAGGAGGAAAATGTGAAGCGACCTGAACAAAAAGGTGGGCTAGGGGCATGTCCATGCCGTCGCGAATCAGTCTTTTCACACTGCTCGCATAATCTGCTTTCCAGGCTGGGTCAACTGGAAGAGGCACTTCCACTGGCCATCCAGGAATAGCGCTGGCGGGGAGAAGGATCTTATATCCCACTGCTTCATATCCCTGGCATCTCCGATTAAACATTCTTTCCAACATAGGCACGCCAAGATCTGCATAATCATAGACCTGTGCTTCTTGTTTTTGTGCATACAGACGGTGGAGTCTACCAACATACTGTGCGATGGTTCCTTTCCATGAAATGGGCATGGTGAGAAATAGGGTATCTAGACGTGCATCGTCAAACCCTTCGCCGACGAATTTGCCTGTTGCAAGTAGAACTCTAGCCTCATTTGCTGGAATAGTAGCTAAACGGCTGGTCGCTTGAGCAATTTCTTTTGAACTCATGCCTCCACGAAGCACTATCAGATGATGGATATGAGGGGAAAGCTTTTCAAACAAACAATCAAGATGATCGTTTCGTTCAGTGAGTATGATGGGGGATCTGCCTCTTTGGACTGCACTCACCACATCATTAAAAATCAACCGATTGCGTTCTTCATCTCGGATGATTTCCTCATATAAATCATGGAATCGAAGGCGTGTATCTTCATTAGCGGGCTTCACTGGAGTGAAAGAAGTAGGTCTGACAAAAACAGTATGTTCGAAAGGGCGCAACATGGCAGCCGTTTTGGCATCGACTCGATATCTTACAGGTCCGCATCGCATGAGGATAATCGGGTGATGACCATCCTTTCGAGTTACAGTGGCGGTCAAACCTGTGATGAATTTTGCTTTTGAGTGGCGAGCAACTTGCTCAAAGCTGAACGCTGGCAAATGGTGGCATTCATCAACGATCAGATGTCCATATTGAGAGACTACATCATCCACAATATTTTTACGCACAAGACTCTGAATCACTGCTATATCGATTAGCCCGGTTGGTTTCTTTCTCCCGCCACCAATACGGCCTATGGCATTTTTTGGCAATTCGAGAAATGTGGATAACCGCTCTATCCACTGCTCTTGCAGTTGCTTGCGGTGTACAAGAATCAAGGTATTTACTTTTCGTTTTGAGATAAGCCATGCACCAATCACAGTTTTTCCGAAGGCTGTAGTCGTTGACAACACGCCAAAATCTGTTTTCAGCATGGTCACTGCAGCTGTTTTTTGTTCCCCTCTGAGCTCCCCTAGAAATTTTGTATTGAGCAACGTCCCTGACTGGAGCTCATTTCGAATCGTTAAATTGATTTTCAACTCTGAAAACAAGTGATAGACATCTTCAAGGCAGCCTCGTGGTAGTCCTATGTGATCTTGGTAATCCGCGACACAAGAAATCATTCTGGGTGTTTCATGCGTGGGAAGTCGCATTGCCTGGGCTTTATAAAACTCGGGATTTGGAAACGCCGCAAGACGGATTAATCGGTTTCTTAGACCTGGAGACAACCCATTTTTAGGGATGTAAATTTCATTCCCAATAATGATCTCTAAACTTTCTGGTAAATCTGTAGATGGAAGAAGGATTTTGCTGGGAATGAATTGCCTGTTCCAGGGGGTGAGATCATCTTCTTCGTTCACTATTCTTAGGTGAGTTCCAACAATACGCCCCTTTCCTTCAGCGCGATGGACAATTATCTCAGCTTCCTGACGAGTGATTTTGCTTAAAGATGAAAGAAATGCCCACTGGTCCTCGTAAGCAATCAAATCCTCATTCACAAACACGCTATTTCCAAGATCTCGAGCTTTCTTTTGTAGGGGCAGGGCAATTAGATTTCCAAATCCTCCTTGAGGCAACGTGTCTTGGTTGGGAAAGAATCGGTCATAGGAATCAAGTCCGACATCCGGGCGATGTTCCATCGTTTCAGTAAGAATATGACATCCCAATTTTCGAGCGAGTATGGCTGGAATTGCTTCAGCAAAAAATAACCAGACATGGGCCCCTTTTCCCGAGCGAGAGCGCTCCAAAGCCGCGGGCAAGTTCAACTCTTGACAGGTTTTTAGAAAAGCCCTGGCGTCCTCTTTCCAGCTGGACTTATCAAAATCGGCAGCTAGAAAGAAGCAGGTTTCGTTGAGCAGCATCGGATAAATGCCCATGACGAAATCTTTTCCAAAATCATCGTGACCGGAAAGGTGCCATCGTACCACATCGTAGGCTACGGGTAGAAGCTTGCGGTGTCTGCATTCAGAGCATTTGATTTTTGACTTTTCGCAAATTCCTCGGACCCATTCGTTGCCGCATGCGGGTGAGTAGCCCGATTTTCCCGTTTTTTTACTTTCGAATCGACGAGGATATAGATCTTCGCGTCCTCGGAAAAGGGAACGGAATAGAGCGATTTTGGCACAAGAAGTTGATTTTTGGGTGGCTTGAAGTTTCTCTTCCATTTAGGGCCAATAAATTTCAAGGAAAGTATAGAGGGTTCGACCCATCTTTACAAGTCCTTAAATATGACGATATTGCGCATGCAGCAGTAAGTTTCTGCGGACCAAGACAATGTATTGGTTATCGCAAGAGCCTTTGGAGGTGCTGTGATCAACCTAGAAAAGTTGGGTTTCATGGATAGAATTAACAATGGAATCCTGGAGCTTCTGACTGAGAGAACCGCATATGTCAAGCGAGCGGGTGATTTAAAATCTCGTACCACTAAAATTGCCGATGATAGACAAAGAGTAGCTGATCAAGAGAGGAAAATTATCGATAAGTCGATTGAATTAGGGCTTCCTATAGAAATTAGCCTTCCTGCTTTTAGAGCGATAATGGAGACTTCGATGCAATTTCAGCAGGGATACATCGATCATTTACCTTTGCAAAACTGAGTGTAAATTCTATCTTGGAATAATTTTTTCATTCAGAATTGTCGCAGTTTTGTAAACGTGTGCATCAGAAAGATGGGCATATCTCCTGGTCATTTGGATCGTTTTATGGCCGAGCAGAGTCCCGATTTCTAGGAGGCTCGCTTGATTCATGGCTAAGTAGGAAGCAGCTGTATGCCGAAGGTCGTGAAAGCGGAAGTTGGAAATGTTGGCTTTACTTAGAGCAGTTTCCCAAGCAGAGCGGATGTCAATAGGTTTACATGGAGAATGTGGAGCGGGAAATACGAGAGAGTCAATGACTTGATTGACGTATTTTGAACGCAAAAGATCTAGAGCTGTTCCGACGAGAGGGATAAAACGCCGCTCACCATTCTTTGTGATTTGTAAGAGGATTGAACCTCGAGCTAGATCGATATCGCTCCATTTGAGATTCATGATTTCGCCTCTTCTCATGCCTGTCGAAAGAGCCAGTATAACAATTGGGTAGAGTCCTTTTGATTCGCTTTTTTTACAAACTTGGAGCAGTCTTTCTTTTTCATCATCGTTGAGAAATCGTGTTCTCCCGTTGGATATTTTCGGCTTTGAGATTTTCATAATGGGATTTTCCTGGATCCATTCCCAATCCTTAATCGCAATAGAGAAGGCATGAGACAAACTGGCAAGGTAGCGAACTACGGTTGTGGAAGAACGGATTGTGCCTTTACAAGTTAGCCCTGAGAGCAGCTCATCCCGTTTCTGCGCGATGAGGCTTGGTTTGATGTCGGAAAGTAGGCAGTGTCCCAGTTCCTGTTTCCACCAGAGAAGATGTTGACGGACGTTTCTTGCATTTTTTGGTTTTGACGGAAGAACTCTGTCGATATAGCGATCGATCAGCTCCGCTAAAGTATTTCTGCTGCCAGGTTGGTCATATGCATATTTGCCTTGTTCAACAGCTGATTCAGTGTCGCGTTTCCATTTCATGGCGAGAGTTTTGGAGGTGAATGATTGGATGAGGACTGGATGTTCTTTGATGCGAACGCGGGCGCGGTAAGAAACCGTCCCGTCTTTGTGGGTGCGTTTGTCGATGCCTTTCATGAAGCTACCTTTGGTTTTAATTTTCAAAGGTTAGCTGCTAGGCTTATCGCCAATTGTTGTAGGCGAGTGGTCCATAAGTGGTCCACGGATGTGAACCGCGCTTTGGGCTGATTTTGGTGCTGTATCGCAACCAGCTCAGTTTCAGCCTTATGAAACCAAAAAGAAATATGGGGCAGCCTGGGATTGAACCAGGGACCGACGGGTTATGAGTCCGTCGTACTTGCTACCATCGGCAGCACTCATTCGCTGCTCACAGCAGTAGAGTAACCCATCCGCCGCCTTCCTTTCAACTGCTGACTGTTGACCAGGCATGTCCAAAATAGGGTCGAACTGTGTCTCAACTGTGTCGCGATTGTGTCTGAAAAAAGGGTTATTTTTCGGATATCTCTAGTTGGTCGCTCTTTACACAATTTCTTGACTATCTTAGGATGGCTTCTTTTTTAGGAATTTTTATGCGCTGGTTTTTCATTTTAGGTTTTGGAGTTCGTCTCTTTGCGAGTTCCTTTGATGAAGTTATGCCTTCCTCATCTGAGGAAATTTTTTCTCTGACTTCTGATCTTTTAATCGATGGATATGTTTCTGCTTCGTCTGGTCAGATTTCTATCAGCGAAATAGATCTGCAAGTAAGGGGAGCTCAAGATCTTCTTTTGAAAAGAACCTATGTGCCTCCTCAGATCCTGGGGCGTTATGAAGACAAAGATAAGTTAGATCAGCTCATGCTGGGAAAAGCCCTTCATCAGCTTGAAACGAAGAGATGGGTGGTCAATCCTCATCTCTGGGCTGGCTACAACCGAAATTCTTCCTACTTTCAAGTGCGCGATCCACAGGGATTCGTTTTAGAATTTCAGATTCAAGGGAACAAGGGTATTTTAAAAACCAATTCCTATGGGTGCAGCAACCTAAAAGGCGAGAATCCAACTAGTTCAGCCGATATTCGCAATATAGAGCTTTCGATAGATGGGGATTTAGTCAAAGTTGTTTGGCCTGATGGGATTCAACGCCAATATTTCAAATGTTATCCAGGAGTTTATCGGCTTGAAAAAGAGCTTCTCTCAAATGGGAAGATGATACGGTATGAATATAATAGTCAGGGACTTGCCAAAATTTCATCTTGTGATCCAGCTGGACAATTTGTTTATGCCTCAATAACGAGAGTCAGTGGCAATCATTATCTAGGTTCAGATGGCAGAGAAGTTGATCTCGTGTATGAAACCCGAGAGATTAAAGGCGAGTATAAAAAAGATGGCTATAAGGAGAAGGCTAGTTTTCAATTTCCAGTAATGACTAGAAGCTCAAATCCTACCTATACAAATACAGTTGGGTACAACGAAAGGACCCTTCTCAATTCCTATGATGCAAAAGACTATCCTGTCTCATGTACCTATTTTCAAAATAAAAATGTGTCTTCTCGTATTCAAACTTTTTCGAACCCTTCAGGCTCTTTTTCTTTTTCCTATGACCCAGTTATTGCAGGGCAAAAAAGCGGTTCTACGACTGTCACTCATCCCGATGGTGTGCAAACAGTGTATCGCTTCAACAAACTCTTTTTGCTAGCAGCTATTGAGAATTGGTTTGGAGCCAAGTTAGTCAACAAGAAAACCTTTGAATATGATCATAAGCAACACATCAAAAGCATAGAGACTTTGGATGGAAACGGAAAGCTTCTCATTGCAAAACGATTCGAGTGCGATCCTGCTGGGAATGCGACTGTAGAAAAAACAGAAGGAGATTTCGGGGTCTTTTGCATAAAGCGTAAATTCGATAAAAACCGCGTCATCCATGAAGAATATGATGATGGTTTGGAATACGAATTTACCTATTTAGGCGATACGCGGCTAGTCACCTCTAAAACGACTTTGGAATCAGGAAAAGAGCTTCGAAGGACAATCTATTCTTATGATAATGCCAACAATCTCATTCAAAAAGAGGAAGAAGGGAAGACAAGAACAACCTATACCCTTTATCAGAGCAATCCTTATTTGCATCGAGTTGAGTGGGAGGAAAAAAGCGATTGGAAGGGCGAACTTATCCATAAAATTCACTATGGATACGATATTTGGGGGAATACGAATAGGGAAGAGCATTTTGGTTCAGATGGAAAAATCGGTTACACTATTGAGCGAACCTATAATAAAAAGGGGGAGCTCCTTAATCAAACTAACCCCATTGGAGAGCTGGCTTCCTATCAATATGACTCAAGAGGCAGATGTTTTTATGAAGAACCCGTTTCAAACGGCCTCATCATTAGACGCACATTCGATGCTAAAGGTCGCCTTAAAGTACTCAATGAGGGCGACCATGAAACCCGATTTGACTACAATGCATCCGATGAGATGATCGAGAAAACCGATTATCTGGGTTATAAAATAACGTACCACTATGACCCTGTTCATGGGAAACCAGACCGGATTGAAGAGCCCTCTGCCATTACAGAAATTGTGTATGACGCCTTTGGCAGAGAACAAGAGAGGACCGATCCGTATAAGGCCAAAACTCTAAAAACTTATAACAGTTACGGCGACGTTGCCAAAATCATTCATCCTGATGGGGGAGAAGAGGTTTTTGATTATTTTCCCAATGGGCTGCTTCAATCTCATACAGATGCAGATGGGTTAGTAACCGCTTACACCTATGATGCTCTTAGCCGCACAAAAGAAAAAACTATAGGGACGTCCACTATCACCTTCCTCTATGATGGCTACGATCTCAATAAAACAATTGATGCAGCGGGTTTTGCTACTGAATATCAATACGACCTTGCTGGCAAAAAAACTCAAGAAAAACGAGAAACCCGAGTAATTCGTTATGGCTACGATGCACTGGGTTTTTTAGCTTGGGAGGAAAAGGGAGGGCGTCGAATCGAATATACGAACGACTTTTTAGGAAGGGTGTGCGAAAAATCAATAGATGGGGTTTTGAGTACCGCATGGACTTATGATGGAGGAGGTAATGTCTCTACCATTCAACAGGGCGATAGTCTCACCAGATATACATATGACCCGTATGATCGCTTAGTAGAGAAAATCGATGCAGAAGATTATAGAACTACAATATCGTATGAAATAGGGCCTCAGATTCTTTTAAAAAGAAGTACGGACCCGATGGGTACTGTAACACTAGAGACGTACAATCCGAAGCTACAGCTACTGAAAAAGGAAGTAGCTGGCCAGTCAGTTGAAGAATTTGAGTACGACAAGCTATTTCGTCTGAAAAAACAAGATCATATCACCTTTGATTATACGCTAAATGGCAAAAGACAATCGATTAAAGAAGCGAATCTTAGGATTACGCAATACACCTACACTCCGGGGGATCTGCTTTTGACCAAACAAAAGCCCGATGGAACTGTGTTGCTTCACGAATATAATACCCAAGGACGTCTTGCAAAAGTGGGAACTCGAGAGCTTCAATACGATGCCCTGGATCGAGTGATCGGGGGAACTGAATTTTCGAGAAAACTCGACGCGTTTGGGAATGTCATTAGAGAAGAATGGTCTAACGGCTTATGGCAAGAGAGCGATTATGATGATTGGGATCGCCCTCTAATCCGAAAGCTACCGGACCAAAGCCAAATCGAATATGAGTATGAAGGACCTTTCTTGAAAAAAATCACAAGGATTTCAAGTGAAGGGAAACAGCTCTATTCTCACGCCTATGATCAATATGATGAAAAAGGAAATCTTCGCTTGGAAAAGGGACTTTTCCTTTGTACTTATGATTATGACCGAACCGGAAGAAGAGTTTCTCAGAATAGTCCCTATTATAACGAAGCGACCGTTTACGACCCATCCGGCCATCTGATTCAACGAGGAGATCGACTCTATACTTACGACGCAACTTCCCAAATGACCTCAGAGTCTGGACGATTTAGCGCTCGATATGATGCTCATTACAACCTACAAGTCTTAAATGGTGAGTCAATTGCTGTTGATCCATTGAATCAAATCGAAGGACTGGAATACGATCTGAATGGCAATCTACTTAAACCTGGATTTGTCTATGATGAATTTGATCAGCTGATCGAATCCACTGGAGAAAAGCATGTATACGATGCTCTGGGGAGGAGAATTCAAAGAGGTCAAACCTCCTTTATTTATATTGGGGATGAAGAAATAGGCGCTTTTGAAAATGGAGAACTCAAAGAGCTTAAAATTCCAGGCTTCTCCACTCATGTAGCCATCGAAATAGATTGCACACCGTATGCTCCGATCATAGATGTTCAGGGTGTCACCCGTCTTCTGATTGATTGGGAGACAAAAGAGATCTTCAAGGAGAATGATTGCGATGCTTTTGGAGTGGGTCTTTCTGAAGACGTTCCCTATGCTTACTCCGGGAAAAGATACGATTCCAAAACAGGACTTGTCTACTTTGGAAAACGCTATTATGATTCTTCTTTGAGACGCTGGTTAACGCCAGATCCAGTTGGATCTTCTAATCATTCAAATTTATATCAGTATCTTTTTAATAACCCTTATTTATACCAAGATAGCAATGGAGAGTTCGCTTTCGCAATTCCTCTTTTATTTTGGGGGGCAGAATTGGCTGTTCCAGCGATATCAGCTTGTGTGACAGCAATGATTTATGGAACAGCAGCAGGTGCTGTTGCATATGGTGGATATAAACTTGTAGAAACATTCAATGACCGTGGCCATTCGCCCATGGGAGATTATTACTCTGGAAATCTAACTTCTTCTCCGAATTCCTTAAACTGGACCATGAAGAGCGGTAGCGTAGATCCAACTTTGCCAGCAAATCCAGATGATTTATTAAAGAGACCAGGTTGGAAAGAAACTACCCATCCAGAAGCCGGAAAGAAAGGACATAGAACATTTGAAAATGGAAAAACAGGTGAAAAATTAAGACACGATAAAGGAAAGCCTTGGGAAACAGGCCACAAAGCTCATGATCATTATCATCGGCCTAATCCGAATGCAACAGGGAGACATGATGAATATTTAGATGGAAAAGGAAATCCAACAAGAGATCAAAGCGATCCATCCCATATTTATTCTCCAGAGGGGATATGGTGGAACTGATTATAATTAAAAAGTATCTTCATGAATTTCACGACGGGGCTCTCCTCAATATTGAGCATAACGGACATACATATATTTTCACTTTAGAGAGCGCAGAAATAGATCCCTTAGATATGAAAGATAAAATTATTCTTTCGCGACGAGGAACAATTAAAGGTAAATTGCATCTTGAAGATGTTCAATATGTAAAAATCAATGAATTAATGTTTCAGGATGAATTGAAAATGCAATATGATTATGGGTCTATTTTTGATTTAAATATTAAAAATGATATTGTTGAAATGCAAGTTAGTTGGAGAAATTCTCCAAAAAAACCCTATGTTAATGATTTTTCTACAATTATTCTAAAAGTCAAAAATATATGGTGGGAAAATATCCCTGATTTGCTAGACCCATTTTGGTGATATTTATTTTTGTGAGTTTAGTGTTTATAAACATAGCAATTTAAAATGGTTTTTGAACATGCTTTTTCTGTATATATTTTTTGTGTTTATTTTAGGCATTTTTCTTAAAAGTATCGCGTTTTTTATCGTTTCTAGAAGTAGAAAAGAAAGGAAATGGAGTGAGAAGTTTTATAATTGTATAGAGGTATGTGAGGATTCTCATATAGATCCTGCGATCTTTTGCTCTTTCTTGACTGATTCTGGAAAAATCATGCAACTTAACTATAAAAACAAAATCAAATCGATAGAATTCAAAGAGCCTTTAGAGTCTGGTAGCATGATTAAAATAAAAATAAGAAAAAGATATGGTTTTAAGGGTGTTGTATCACATTTTAATCCGGAATCTAAGATTGTCTTTGAATATCATGTATGGCCGAATGCGACAAGATACATCTGTGAATTAGAAATGGTGCGGATAGAAAATAAAACAAGATATATTTTGCGTATGAAAGCTAAGAATCTTTTAGTGCCTGTATTAGCCCCTCTGACTAGTAGAATCTTTCGCAGGATTAATGAAAGAATAGTGAATGGGGTATCGGAGCTGCTGCATAACTGCCTTCTTGTTTGTGAGAAAAGTCTTTAGAAAAAAGATCGAAAAAATAAGAAAACTAGTGGTGCTCGATGAGGAGGCGTTTTTCTAAGGATCAAGTAACACTCACTCGCTGCTCACAGCAGTAGAGTAACCCATCCGCCGCCTTCTTTTCAACTGCCGACTGCTGGCCAGTCACGCCCAAAATAGGGCCGAATTGTGTCTCAACTGTATCGCGATTGTGTCTGAAAAAAGGGTTATTTTTCGGATATCCTTTCTTGAGCTGATCAAAGGGCGTTTGAGCCGAAACTCAATGAATAGAAATTGCTTTTAAGGAGAATCTTTCGCTATGATGTGGGCGTGCTTGTGGCAAGCCTGCTCGTTCGTGCAAAGATTTCATCAGCCAACAGATGATATAAACCTTATACCAAGTTTATCGTCTAACACAGATTACGAACGCGAGATATTTGGATGATAAACCTGGTAGCACAACAAGGATTATATTATGTCCCACATTGCGTATTTCAAACGCCAAGCAAAAAATCTTCACAAAGATTACAAAACCAAAACGCCTCACACCGATTTTTCAGATGGTAGCTCTTCTTGGAAGTATGCTCCCAAGTATTTTGATATAGAGAGCCTTCTATTCGACTATGAGTGCGATGAGAATGATTTTAGCCTAATGAAGGCTCAGCATGTCATTGCGCGCATGATCGGATTTTATAAATGGACGGAGTTATTGAAAGCTTCTGAACCTGAGTTAGAGCTTGCGAAGCTGTTGTTTGATAATCAAGATAAAATCCATATAGAAGATTGGCGGATGTACATCGCTGGTGTAGAGCGTGATAACAACACCGCTTTTGATCCTGAATCAAGATTAGAAATCTTCAAACATGTTTTTCTTGGCAAGGAAGGCTTCGAAAGTTCATTCCCAGATTATCGCTTAAAATAACTTGGATTTCGTAATCGAAAAATAAGGAGCTATAGCAAAAAACGAGGCCCGATCCAGGGTATGCAAATTATATCGTTTCCTCCATAAAAACGATCAGTCGTGATGGAGGAATCATATGGATTTGGATACAATTCAAGCGTTTCGGGCCTTATGTGGAAAAGTCAGAGAGATGACTTATATTTTGGACTCATGGCTTGCTCTACAATCGAAGCAAAGCGATTCGATAGAGTCAAGGCAGTCTAAAGAAGCGAAAGCTCAACAGAATCGATTTATACCCCTAATCAAATGGCCGCATGACTGGCCAACACTCGGAGCATTGAGGCATTTAGCTAAAAACCGTCACAAAAACGGTCTAAAGGAAATATTCCTTAAGGTTGGGAAACGGGTGGTGATTGATGAAAAAGCATTCTTTCAGTGGATCAAGGAGCATTCCAAAAATAAAGCTCATTCCCTGCATCGCCAGTAGAAATTACCTTACAAGCGATTCTTGCCCTTGGTTGATTTCGTCGGCCATTTTCATAACTTCATCATTCGCCACCCCATCGGTGGTGATCAAGCCGCTTGATTTTCCGGCGCTTTTTGCACCTGCGTCTGTGCCCGCTTGCGCGGCCTGACCGGCAAGTCGATAGTACTCAGCAGCCACTCGAACACATTTCGTTGCTTTTTTCCAAAAAATCTCTCCGCAGCTGTGCCGCCGTCCTTTCGTGAGGTAAAAAAATTGTGCAACACGGTGAGGGCTAGCAATTTGTTGGCACTCAGTTTGTGGAGTGCGTGATGTTTCAGTGATAAGACCCCGTTCCTCCCTTCGACACACGAGCTTGACCTTTGGAATAGAGCAGCGCATTGCCTGGCCTTTTTGCCCCAAACCGCTTGCTCGCGGGGAGTAAGGTTAGCCCAGGGACCATCCCTTTAGCGGACCACTAAACGCGAGATGCTTTGAATCATCACGACCTTTTGGCTTTTGTCTGTGCATCGCTTCAAAACCATCTGGAGATACTCTATGGCGACAAGGCACTCGAACGCCTGACGGCTCTGCTCGTCTAATGCGAGTCCCTGCATGACCTGGAGTAAACATCGGGAAAAAAACGCCAGAGTTTGTACCATTGATTCAGTCGCGCCTTTGGCTTTCCCGAGCTTTTTCCTTTGGCCATCTGTACTGTCGATCCGTTCGGATACTGTCTCAAGGATCTCGTGGACCTCTACTAATTCCTTCCGCAGCTGTTCAGGAGATCGGGTGGTGCCCGTGCTGAGATCGTAAGGATGGTAGCAGGTAGTAATGGCTCTTCTGGCATCCCTCACGATCTGGTAATCTTGTTTAGCCTCCTCTCAGACTTTCCGACATTCTTGCTCATGGCTGTCTTCCTCGAGCAACTGTTTGCCGATCTTTGCAACTTGCGGAGTGGGGTTGTCGAGCGAAGAGCCCGTTGTCTGCACGACCTCTGTGAGTTTTTTGAACCTCTCTTGTTTCATTGCCGTGGAGTCGCTGAGAGCTTTTTCAGCATGCTGCACTCTTCGGGCTAGCACACTTGTTAGCCCTCTTGTGATATCTTGCTGAACGTGGAATAAATCCGATGCCTTACTCGCGCCTAAGAGCTCTTGGGCATACTTTATAATACCGCCTGCTTCATCGCCCGTAACCTGCACGATTTTTACATTCAGCCCATTGGTGGCTGCTTGCGACACTCTCATCCAGGTCGCTGCATCTCGCTTATCCTCCTGTTGCTCTGCGAGGATAAAACCAGAATCTGGTTCCATCAGAATAAGAGTCATGTTCTCCATGATGAAGTTCTCATCAACAGCACCGGTCATCTCCTTCAAAGACATGCCCTCGGCCATGCGAACGCGCTCCTGTTTGCCGAACTCAATCAATTGCTGGTTAATCTGAGCGGACACACCGTGCAATGCGCCAATGGATGATCCGACGAATGCACTGAGTTTGCTCAGTTCCAGGAACTTCTGTAGGGACGGCAGCCCACAACCACCTGTTGCGTGGAATACAAGATAGGCCCCTACCAATATGCCGTGTAAATGGGCCAGCCCTTCGGGAGACTCATAGAAGAGAACCACTTTGGGGTCTACACTGTCCTTGGGTTGATTGACCCTTCTGACCCAAGCTTGGACCGCGGGCCTTGATACGCCGTATTCCTCCGCGACTTCTCTCTGGGTTCTTTTTTTCTCAATGACTTTCCGGGTGGCTTCCGCCTGCTTGGCCCGATCAATGACGCGATATATTCTTGTATTTTTTGGCTCGACCGAAGATGCTGTTTCCATAGCTCGTTTTTTGCAACCCTTTAGCTTCAACAACCAAAGAATTTGCTATAAACGAGCTATTTTTTGAAAGAACCCTCCATCAGGCCGCGCAAGCGGGTGCAGACGTGGGTGCAAAAAACATCGGGAAATCAAGCGGCTTGATCACCACTGATGGGGCGGCGAATGATGAAGTTATGAAAATGGCCGGTTCGATAACTCCCATTCGATAACGTAACGACTGAACCAGTCGATGATTGCAAACAGATATCCAAATCCAGCAATCAGAGGGATATACGTGATATCTCCTGCCCATGCCTGATCGGGATGATCCACGCTTACACTCCTCAGCAAATACGGGAACTTTTTGTGTTCCCGATTTGCCGTGCTCAAATTTGGCTTCGGATAAATCGCTTCTAGTCCCATCTTCTGCATCGCGCTTCGAACCCGTTTGGGTCCGACTAAAAATCCCTGGATTCTCAGCGCTATCGTCATGCGCCTTCTCCCATAGAAGGGAGTTTTAAGGTACTGCTCATCAATAGCACGCATAAGCAGGAGATCTTCTTCTGTCGGCTTGCGAGGATCATAATACACTCCCGATCGGCTGAGTCCAAGAAGCCCGCATTGTCTGACGAGCGAAAACTTCCCGTCCTGCTCAATGAGGGCTCTCCGCTGGTTCAGGTCAAAGCACCCAATTTTTTTTTAAGCCACTCGACTTCCATCTTCAGTCGGCCAATTTGTTCAAACAGCTCAGCTTTTTCCTGAACGTCTGTATTCGATTGATTCGCCTTGCCTCGCTTGGCGAAAATTTGTGCTCCCGTTTCCAAAAATTGTTTTTTCCATTCGGTGAGTACCAAGGGGTGAGTACCTAATTCTCCCGCAATCTGGGTGGCTGTCTTTTCTCCCTTTAGAATTTCTATCACCGCCTTCAATTTAAACTCCGGTGAGTATTGCTTCCTAGTCTTGGCCATATAGACCCTCCTTTTGATTGGAGGTACTAGCTTAAACACCTGTCCGAATTTCTGGGACCATTATATTCTTCGCTGGTTGGAATCCGCTCGCGTCCCCTTGATTCTCGGAGCTTGCTGAAGCGGAGGAGAGGGTTTTCTTTGAGCCAGCCTCGTTGCTTAAACCCGTAGGTGAAGACGACTGATATAGCGGCCATATATCGGTTGACGGTGGCGGGATTGCGCTGGGTGCCCTTCATTGTTGTTCCTTGAGCCAATTTCTTTCGGCAATTGTCGATGAGGTCGTATGAAATGAGATTGAGTGCATACTGGCCGATCTCGTTTCTCCACCAGAGAAGGAGACGTCTAGTATCTTTTGCGTTCTTTGGTTTGGAGGGGAGAATCTCTTCGAGATAGAGATCAATGAGTTCGGCGAGGGTGCGTTTCTTTTTGGTTTGTTCAGGAAAGTAGGTTTCTTGACGGCGGCGGGCCTCTTCTTGCTTTGCCCAGTCCCTGGCTTCTTGTAGAGTAGGAAAACTTTTGCCTCCTGGAGCGTGGCCATCTTTGGCTCGGATTTGGACTTGGTAGCTAATTCCTCTTTTGTTTTTGCGGCGCTTGATGCTTGCCATTGTTTAATCTCCACTTTTTAGGGTTAAAAAGTGAGCAACGATGGCAATCGCCGAGAGGCTATTGTTGTGGAGTGCTGTGGGTGATAGGGCCTCACTGTGTCTGGAGTGTGTCGCGCCAGCGACAATCGCTGTTTGGGCACACTCTGATAGGACACATAAAGCTTTGTAAATCACGCCTTTAAAAGTTTGGGGCAACCTGGACTTGATACCTAAGGCCCGACGGGTTATGAGGGAGGGAGATTTGCCTCATATCCAGCACCATCCAGCCGCTTTCCGAGTAATCATAGAGAAATCTTCAGCAAAAAGCTACTGGATTTTATCGGATGTTGATGGAAAAGTGGGTGGCTCACTGCACCGCTAGTGCACCCTGATTAAGGGGGGCTTCTGGTTGCGTCATCTTAGCTAACTTTTCAGCAATTCCCGTTAAATAAATTTTCGCAATGAGGTAGACTCTTTTTTTAACTATTTTTTCGCAAAGGTTAAGAAAAGGCTATGGGTATTCATTCCGTTGAGAAAAAGCAACTCTCCGCAACCGGGATGTTGCAAAAAGTGCGTTCTATTTTCGAAGAAGTTCCAGAACCACAAAAAAGTCCACGGGGCGTGAAAGCACGGATTCCCCTGTCAGACTGTTTGATGTCTGGGTTGGCTGTTTTCGGATTAAAATTCCCTTCCCTTCTTCAATTCGATGATTCTCAGGAAGAGGCAGCACTCAGACATAACCTCAAAACCCTTTACGGCGTCAATGACGCACCCTGCGACACCTCTATGAGAGCGAGATTGGATGAGGTGGACCCAAGAGCTCTCAGGCCGGCTTTTACTTCTGTTTTTTCTCTCCTTCAACGAGGGAAGGTGTTGGATGATTATAAAATCCTAGGTAAATATCTGGTGATTGCTTGCGATGGCACAGGAATGTTTTCCTCCAACACCGTTCATTGTGAGAACTGCTGTGAAAAACATCATAAGGATGGGCAGATCACCTATTATCACCAAATGCTGGGGGCTGTTGTAGTACATCCCGACCAGAAAGAAGTTTTTCCTCTATGTCCAGAACCCATTTCAAAAGCCGATGGATCTAGTAAGAACGATTGTGAACAGAATGCTATGAAACGACTTTTAGTAGACTTTCAGCGAGAACATCCTCGCCTCGAGGCGATTTTTACG